>JBFWXJ010000531.1:0-3866 GCA_050187535.1 Alphaproteobacteria bacterium
GATCGCGAGGATAGGGCTTGGCCATGTGCACGGGCTCCGCCGGGGACGAGAGCCCGGACCTTAGCCGGTCACCGCCCCGGAAGGTATCCCAGCGCCAGCAGCCACAGCACGCCCGCGATCATCGAGACGAGCGTCATGGGAATGCCGCAGGCCGCATGCGTGCGCAGGGTCAGCCGCACGCCGACGGCCGCCGCCCGCTCGGCGACGATGAGGTTGGCGAGGCTGCCGACCAGCAGCAGGTTGCCGGCCAGCGTCGAGAGCAGCGCCAGCGCGTAGAGCAGCCCCGGCCCGGCATCGGGCACGACCTTGAGGAAGAGGACGACCGCCGGGACGTTGCCGACGGTGTTGCTGCCGACGAGCGACACCGCCGTCAGGACTATAGGGTCACCGACCGGCATGCCGCGGGCGGCGAGCCAGGCGACGGCCTGCCCCGGCAGGCCGGTTGCGCTGAACGCCGCCGTGACGACGAAGAGGCCGGCGAAGAGCACCAGCAGCGACCAGTCGACGAGGCCCAGGATCTGCCGCGTGGCAAGGTTGCGCGACAGCAGCATCGCCCCGCCGATCACCAGGACCGACTCCGCCTGGGGCAGCGGCGTCGCGAAGAGCGCCAGCAGCGCCAGCGTCGCCGTGCCGGCCCAGGCCAGCTCCGCCCGGTCGATCGCAGGGGCGGGCGCCGGCGCGCCGGCCTCCGGCGCGGACCAGCGGCCGCGCCAGACGAGGGTGACGGTCGCGTGGACGATGACGAGGCCGAGGACGGCCGGCGGCCCGCAGGCGCCGAGGAAGGTGAAGAAGTCGAGCCGGCCCGCCTGCCCGATCAGGATGTTCTGCGGGTTGCCGATCATCGTCGCGGCCGAGCCGGCGTTGGCCGCACCGGCCAGCGCGATCAGGAACGGCCGCGGATCGAGGCCGCGCGCCGCCAGCCCGCGGCACAGCAGGGGCGTCATGGCGAAGACCACGACGTCGTTGGCGAGCACCGCCGACAGCACGCCCGAGACGGCGACGGTGAGGGCCACCAGCGCCTGCGGCCCCGCACGGGCGGCCGCGATACGGGCGACGCACCAGTCGTAGAAGCCGCTCTCCGCGAAGCGCGCCGAGAGGATCATCAGCCCGAAGAGTACGAAGAGCGTCGGGAAGTCGATGGCGGCCAGCGCCGCATCGGCACCGACCGCACCCGAGAGGCCGAGGCCGATGGCACCGATGAGGGCGATGCCGGTGCGGTCGAGCCCGAGCCCCGGCCACCGGCCGAGCGCCATGCCGACATAGACGGCGACGAAGACGATGACGACGAGGAGGGTCACGGGAAGAAGGGCGGGATAGGGCGCGGGCCGGTACGATAGCATCCGGACCCGCGGCGGTATCTCATGTTGCGGCGGGCGCGGGGTTCCGGTAGCGAACCGCCGCCTACCAGTCTCCGGGGAGCGCCATGGCCGCGTTCGACGCCGATGCCTATGTGACGGCCGAGTTCGCCGAGCACGCCGCCGTGCAGCGGGCCACGCCCGACGCCGTCCGCGAGCCGCTGCTACGCCTCGTCGCGGCCTGCGCGACCGCCGTCGGGTCGGGCGGCAAGATCCTGCTGTTCGGCAACGGCGGCAGCGCCGGAGACGCGCAGCACCTCGCGACCGAGCTGACGGTGCGCTACCAGCGCGACCGCGCGCCGATCGCCGCGGTGGCGCTGACCACCGACAGCTCGGCCCTGACGGCGATCGGCAACGACCTGGGCTTCGACCAGCTCTTCGCCCGGCAGGTCCAGGCGATCGGCCGCAAGGGCGACGTCGCCATCGGCATCACCACGTCCGGCCGCAGCACCAACGTGCTGTCCGGCCTCGCCGCCGCGCGGGAAATGGGGATGGTCGCCGCCGCCTTCAGCGGCGGCACCGGCGGCGACCTGCCCGGCCTCGCCGACCCGCTGATCCTGGTGCCCTCGACCACGACGGCGCGGATCCAGGAGATGCACATCACCATCGGCCAGATCCTCTGCGGGGCGCTGGAGCGGCGCCTCGGCCTCGTGTGACGGACGCCCCCGGGATGGCCGCGACCCCCAATGCCGACCTCGCCGACCGCGTCGAGGCGCTGGCCGCCGCGCGCGTCCTCTGCGTCGGCGACGTCATGCTCGACCGCTACATCTACGGCTCGGTCGAGCGCATCTCGCCCGAGGCGCCGATCCCGGTGCTGCGCATCCAGCGCGAGGCCGACACGCTGGGCGGTGCCGGCAACGTGCTGCGCAACCTGCTGGCGCTGGGCGTCGAGACCTGCTTCCTCTCGGTCGTCGGCGACGACGCGGCGGGCCGCGAGATCCAGGCGATCATCGCCGCCGAGGAGCGCGTCGAGCCGCATGTCCTGACCGAGCGCGGCCGCATCACGCCGATCAAGACGCGCTACGTGGCGGGCCAGCAGCAGTTGCTGCGCGCCGACCGCGAGACCGTCGGCCAGATCGGCGACGCGCAGCGCGAGGACCTGATCCATCTCGCACGCTCGGCCGCCGTCGAGCAGTCGGTCGTCGTGCTTTCGGACTACGACAAGGGCGTGCTGCGCGACGGCGTGGCGCCCGGGGTCATCGCCGCCGCACGGGCCGCGGGCAAGACCGTCGTCGTCGACCCCAAGGGCACCGACTACGGCCGCTACCGCGGCGCCAACGTGCTGACTCCGAACCGGCGCGAGCTGGCCGAGGCGACGGGGATGCCCGTCGGCACGGCGGAGGAGATCGTGGCGGCTTCCCGGCGCCTGATCGGGCGCCTCGACCTCGACGCCCTGCTGGTGACGCGCAGCCAGGACGGCATGACGCTGGTCGAGCGCGGGGGCGCCATCCACCACCTGCCGGCCGAGGCGCGCGAAGTGTTCGACGTGTCGGGGGCGGGCGACACGGTGCTGGCCGTCTTCGCTGCCGCCATCGGCGCCGGCCTCTCGCTGCTCGATGCGGCACGCATGAGCAACGTCGCCGCCGGCCTCGTCGTGGGCAAGATCGGAACGGCCGTCGCCCATTCGGTGGAGCTCGCCCGCGCGCTGCGCGCCCGCGACCTCGGCCACGGCGAGGTCAAGATGCTGCCCTTCGCCGCGGCGCTCGACCGCGTGCGCAACTGGCGCCAGGAAGGTCGCGCCATCGGCTTCACCAACGGCTGCTTCGACCTGCTGCACCCGGGGCACGTGGCACTTCTCAAGGCCGCGCGCGCGGCCTGCGACCGGCTCGTCGTCGGCATCAATTCCGACGATTCGGTGACCCGCCTGAAGGGCGCCGGGCGGCCGGTGCAGAACGAGGCGGCGCGCGCGACCGTGCTGTCGTCGCTGGGCGATGTCGACCTGGTGGTCATCTTCGCCGAGGACACGCCGTACAACCTGATCGACGCGCTGCGCCCGGACGTCCTCGTCAAGGGCGCCGACTACACGATCGACCAGGTGGTCGGCGCCGACATCGTCCAGGCCCGCGGCGGCCGCGTCGTGCTGGTCGACCTCGTGCCCGGCTTCAGCACGACGGCGACCGTCGCCAAGCTGACGGGATAGGCGGCGGGCGGCGCTACTGCGCCCGGCCGCGCACGAAGGACCACATCCGCGAGGGCGTCAGGTCCTTGCCCTCCAGCGTCACCACGGCGGGCGCCACCGGCCGTGCCTCGGGCGTGCCATCATGGGCGCGCACCACGAAGCCCGCGGGCGGCAGGTGGTCGACGGCGACCGGCACCGGCGAGCCGAGGCTGCGCCAGATCGCGCGCAGCTTGCCCGGTCCTTCCGGCTTCCGCTCCTGCACGACGACGTTGTAGGTGACGAGCCCGCCCGCGCAGGCGATCGAGGTGGCGGCCGTGTCGAACGTGCCGTCGGGCGTGGGCCGACGCCACAGCTCATGCTCCGCACAGCCGATCTGGCCGCCCAGCACGCCC
>JBFWXJ010000532.1:0-3825 GCA_050187535.1 Alphaproteobacteria bacterium
TGCTACCTATTCGGGCGACGGTGCCGCCGTTCCGGACCTGCTGAAGTCGAAGGCGGAACTCGATCGCCGCATCGCCGCCGCCGAGGCGGAATGGGTGGCGGCGGAGGAAGCCCTGGAAACCGTCATGGCGGAGGCTTGAGGCGCATGATCACACACCACTTCGTTCCCGGCCTGGCTCGGCCGATCTCGCCCTCGAGCCACGCCGTCGCCGTCGACGGCTGGGTATTCCTGACCGGCCAGATCGGTCGCGACCTCGACCTGCCGGACGGGCCGCTGTTCGAGGGGATCGCCGCGCAGACCGCACAGGCCTTGCGCAACATGGACCGCGTACTGAGCGGGCTCGGCGGCTCTCTCGCGAGCCTCGTGTCGGTGCGGGTGTTCCTGACGCGGTTCGACGAGGACTATGCGGCGATGAACGCGGCCTACGCGCCGTTCTTCCCCGAAGGCACGCGCCCGACGCGCACCTGCGTCGGCGTGACCGGGATCGTGAAGGGCGCGCTCGTGGAGATCGACGGGATCGCCCGGATCGGCTGACCGGACCCCCTCTCCGCCACGGGCGGAGAGGGGGAGCCGTGCCTACTATGCCGGTCGGGGAGCCGCGAGCTTGATGGTGCAGCCATAGGCGCGGGTTACCGCGGGATCGGCTGCCCTGCCGGCCAGCACGGCCGTGACCGCCGGCCGCACGTAGTTCTGCGCCGTCTTCAGGGATTCCGAGCTGGCGCTCGGCTTGTCGTCGATCGCGCCCATGTAGCGGAGCATGCCGTCGCGGTCGATCACGTACATGTGAGGGGTGACCTTGGCCTGATAGGCCCGCGCGATCCTGCCGTCATGGTCCAGGAGGACCGCGGCGGGCGCCGCATTGCGGCTCCTCGTCAGCGCATTGGCCTGCGGCGGGTCGACATGGCCCTGCTCGCCGGGTGGCGAGGAGGCCATCGTGAGCCAGACGACGCCCTGGGCCGCAGCCTCGCGCTGCAGGGCTTGCATGTTGTCGCCGTTGTAGTGCTTTCGCACGAACGGGCAGTCGTGATTGGTCCATTCCAGCACGACGATCTTGCCGCGCAGGCCGGCCAGCGAAACCGTGCCGCCATCGGTCGACGGAGCCGAGAATTCGGGCGCGGGCGCGCCGATCGTCGGCGTGGCGAATGCCCTGCCGGAGGTGAGCAGGCCCGGAACTGCGCCGGCTGCGGTCGCCAGCGCGGCGGTCCTGAGAAAGTCCCTGCGATCCATCGGTCCTCTCCTGCGATCGATTTGCACTTCGTCGAGCCACATGGTGCGCAATGGGCGCCGATCAACGGCGCCAGCGCATCGTGCGGGTGGCAGCGGCGCGGCGGCGCCGATATCCTCCGGCAGCAAACGCCGTTCCAGCAAGGGAGGAATCGAGATGCCGGCCTATCCCGGAACAGTCGACTGGTCGGGTGAGAACCCGGGCATGTATCTGAAGGACGACCCGAACGGGCCGTTCGTCACCCTCGTCAGCTTCTTCCGCGTCGTGCTGTCGCCGCATGGGCGCGGCCATGCGCTGCTGATGCTGCGCCAGCCGCAGACCGCCGGCGACGCGGGCAATGTCTGCCTCACCGACAACGAGAAGCTGGCGCGCTGGCTGGTCGCCGATTACGCGTCCAACTTCGGCGCCTTCAAGGGCACGCCCGGGATGGAAGGCCTGCGCTACGCGCCGCTGACCCACGTATCGACGTCGGGCGACACCACGTCGGCCTATGTCGAGCATGTGAAGGGCGATGGCCTCGACGTCTCCCTGTCCTGGGAGGACATCGGCACGCCCTTCGCGCTGGAGATGCCGGTCGCCCATTCGGCCACGGGCAAGCACGTCATGTTGAGCCTCTTCGCCGGCTGCGGGCGCGCCGTTGCCAAGGTCAACGGCGAGGTGCTGCCCGGCAAGCCGATCCCGCGCGACATGGTCGGCCGGCCCATCACGTCGGCCTTCCTCGCCTTCTCGGAGACCTGGATCCGGCCTTAGGCGATCTGCCGTAGCGCCGCCACCGTCGCGATCCCGGCGACGATGGCGGCCAGGTCGTGGCGGGCGAACCGCATGGCGACGGCCGCCACCACCGTTCCCGCCAGCTCCGGCCATCCGCCGCGGGCGACCATCGGCGCCAGCAGCGAGATGATGACGCAGCCGGGAATGTGCCGCAGCCAGGCCTCGACCCCGCGCGACATCGGCAGCCAGCGCATCATCCAGAAGCCGCCCGCGCGCATGGCGTAGGTCGCGGCCGACATGCCGACGATGGCGGTCAGCGCGAGAGGGTCGATCGCGAACAGGTCACCGGCCATCGCGCAGGGCCCCGGCGATCGATCCGGCCAGCGCGCCCGCCACGACGTGCCAGAAGCCGGGGACCGTCGCGTGCACGGCGACGGCGACGCCGGCGGCCACGACCCAGGGCATGACGTCGCCGCGCCCGCGCCAGAGCTTGACCAGCACCGCGGCGAAGAAGGCGACGACCGTGAAGTCGAGGCCCCAGACGCGCGGGTCGCCGATGACCGCACCCATGGCGTAGCCCGCCGCCGTCGATGTCGTCCAGGTGGTGATCATCAGCAGGCCGCTGCCGAGCAGCAGGGCGCCCTCGCGCTCGCCGCGGACGAAGGCCTGGAGCTGCAGTGGCCAGTTGGTGTCGGTCATGAAGAAGAGCGAGCCGTAGGCGCGCCGGCGCGAGAGGCGGCTGTACCAGGGTCGGAGCGACGCCCCCATCAGGAGGTGGCGAGAGTTGACGATCAGCGTGGCGACGATGACGGCGAAGACCGGCACCGGGCTGCCCCAGATGCCGATCGCGACGAACTGTGCGGACCCGGCGAAGACCAGCGCGCTCATCAGGGTCGCCTCGGCCAGGGTCAGCCCGGCCTGACGGGCGGCGACGCCGAAGACGAGGCCGAAGGCGATGCTGCTGAGCGCCATCGGGATCGCCTCGCGGGCACCCATGAGCGCGCCCGCCCGCGTGAAGGTGACCGGGCGCAGATGGTCGCTCATGCCGGCATCGGGCCGGCGATCTCGAACGCCTCCTCCGGGGCTCCGGCGAGCACGCGGTCGGCGATCGCCTGCTTTCCGGCGTCCCACGCCGCGCGCTCCTCCGCGGAGAGGAGGCCGACGAAGCCGCGCCGGGCCATGGCGGTGTAGCCCTCCGGGATCACCTCGTCCTTCAGCACGGCGACGATGCGCCGGCCGCCGTACTGCACTTCGAAGTAGTAGTGACCGTCGTAGGATTCGGGGCCGATGCCGATGCGCCGGTCGACGACGACCCGGCGGTCCGTGAAGGCCCGCGTCAGGTACTCGAAGCCGTCCAGCACCCCCGGGGGATCGAGCCCGAGGACCAGGCGGACGCGCCGGCGGTCGAGCGGCCGGCCGTCGCCCAGCCGCTCGGTCGCCGCGCGCATGACCTGCAGCGCCTGGGCGAGGCCGTTGGCGAAGTTGCGCCCATGGAACTTCTCCATGTCGGCGAGAGCGACATGGAGGACCCGGTCGCCGTCGGCGATGTCGATCCCGGCGGTCATGCGATGCCTTTCAGGAAGGCTGTCAGGGCCGCATGGGTCTCGTCCGGCACCTCCTCGGCCAGGTAGTGGCCGCAGTCGAGCGCCTGCCCGGCGACGTCGCGGGCGCGGCGACGCCACTCCGTGATCGGGTCGAAATGCTCGCCGACCACGCCGTTCGCCCCCCACAGCGCCAGCATCGGGCAGTCGATGCGGCGGTCGAGGTCGGCCTCGTCGTGCTCGAGGTCGATCGAGGCGGCCGCGCGGTAGTCCTCGCAGATCGCATGGAGGGTGCCGGGCAGAAGATAGCAGCGCAGGTATTCCGCCATCGCCTCGGGAGGGTAGATC
>JBFWXJ010000533.1:0-3821 GCA_050187535.1 Alphaproteobacteria bacterium
CCTGGTCGCCGTCAACCGACAGCTGGTCGCCGCCGGCCGGCTCGCGGCGGTCGAGATCGTCCAGAGCGAGGCCAACGTCGCGCGCCAGCAGCTGGCGCTGCTCAGCGCCCGCAACGCGCTCGACGCGACCCGGCTCGACCTGCTCCAGCTCCTCGCCCTCGACCTCGCGATCGGCCTGACGCCGACCGAGCGGCTGACCGCCGAGCGGGTCCAGATCGGACTGGCCCGGGCAATGGAGATCGCCCGCGCCAACCGCGCCGACTACCGCCAGGCCTTCATGCTGGTCGAGGTCTCGAAGCTCAACCTGCGGCTCGCCGAGGACGGGCTGCGCTGGGAGTTGAACGCGGTCGGCTCGGCCTCGGTCAACTCCTCGGACCGGACGTTTTCCTCGACCGTCCGGCGCGGCTTCCGGACCGAGCCGGGTGTGACCGTCGGGCTGGAGCTGCGCATCCCGATCTCGAACCTGTCCGACCAGGCGCGGGCGGTGAGCGCGAAGATCTCGCTGAAGCAGCAGGAGCTGTCGCTGGCCGATCTCGAGCAGCGGCTCGAGGTCCAGGTGCGCAACGCCCTGCGCACGACCGACATCTCCTGGCAGCAGCTCCAGCTCGCCCAGCAGTCCGTCCGTCTCTCGCAGCAAAAGCTGGAGATCGAGCGCGAGCGCCTGCGGGCTGGTCGCAGCTCCAACTTCCAGGTCGTCACCTTCGAGGACGACCTGGTCCGCGCCCGGACCGACCTGCTCTCGGCGCAGATCGGCTACCTCAATTCGCTGACCGCCCTCGACGACGTTCTCGGCGTCACGCTCCAGAGCTGGAACGTGCGCCTGGAGGCGCTGTGATGAACGACGACACCCCAACCCGGCCGCAGGCGGAGCACGCGCTCCGGGTGGTCGAGAGCATGACCAGCGGCGTCGTGACCCTCGACGCCGGCGGCAGGGTCACCGCCTTCAACCAGCGCGCCGCCGAGATCACCGGCATCGACGCCGCGAAGATCGTCGGCGAGAGCCTCGTCGCGGCGTTCCTGGAGGACCCGCACAACGAGCATCTCGCCGACGTCGTGGTCGAGGCGAGCTACGACGAGACCAGCCGCTACCACCGACAGGTCGACTATCACCGGGACGGCCAGCGCCTGGTGCTCGACCTGCGCGCGAGCCTGCTGCACGACGCTTCGGGCGCCGCCGCGGGCGTGGTGCTGGTGATCGACGACATCACCGAGACCGCGCTGCTACGCGAGTCCGAGCAGAAGCTCGCCGACGAGCTGCGCACGCGCAACGCGACCCTCACCGAGGCCTACCGCAATCTCGAGGACAAGGGTCGCTCGCTCGATACCGCGACCCGCCGGCTGCGCACGCTCGGCATGGTGGCGATCGCCATGGCGCTGGTCGTAGTCGGTGCCGCGGCCTACTACGCATGGACCTCGGTCGTGCCGCCGGCGCCGACCCGTGTCGCGGCGCCGGCCGGCGCGGCCGCGGGCGGCGTGGTGGTCGCGCCGCGGCCGCTGCGCCAGTCCGTCACGGTCACCGGCACGATCGAGCCGGGCAAGGTGGTCGAGGTGACCGCGCCGTTCGCCGGCGGCATCCTGTCGCGCAACTTCGTCTACGGCGCGCGGATCGAGCAGGGCCAGGAGATCCTCCGCCTGGACATCGCCGACATCGAGCGCGAGCGGCGGACCGCGATGGTCGCGGCGATGAATGCCCGCCAGAAGGTCGAGGACCTGCGGGCGTGGGAGCGTGGCACCGAGGTTCAGCGCGCCCGCCGCCAGCTCGCACAGACCCGCCAGAACCTCGAGCGCGCCCAGCAGCAGCTCCAGACCGCCGGCGAGCTGCTCGCCAAGGGCATCATCGCCAAGCAGGAGTTCGACAGCCTGCAGCAGCAGCGGGCGCAGCAGGAACTCCAGCTGTTCTCCTCAGAGCAGGACCTCGCCGCGACGATCCGCAAGGGATCGGAGGAGCAGATCACGATCGCCCGCCTGGAGGCGGCGAACGCAGAGGAGAAGCTCGCTAACTTCGAGCGCCAGATCGCCGCCGCCCGCATCCTGGCGCCGGTCTCGGGCGTGGCGCTGCGGCCGCGCGCGGCGGCGCAGGCCGGCGGCGCCGGCGGCGACAGCGGCTCGGCCGGCCGCGAGCTGGCGGTCGGCACGCGGGTCGAGCAGGGCCGCACGCTGCTGGAGATCGGCGACCTGGCGACGCTCTCCGTGCGCGGCCAGGTCGACGAGATCGACGTCAGCCGGGTCAAGCCCGGCCTCGCGGTCGGCGTCCAGGGGTCCGGCTTCGGCGGCCATGCGCTGCGCGGCCGGGTCGCCGCGGTCTCCTCGCAGGCCAACGTCTCGGGCAGCGGCCGGTCGGCGCGCGCCCGCTTCGACGTCCTGGTGACGATCGAGGAGGTGCCACCGGCGGTGCGCGAGAACCTGCGCATCGGCATGTCGGCGGCGCTCGACGTCGTCATCTACGAGAAGTCCCAGGCGATCGTCGTGCCGCCGGACATGATCCGCCGCGGTCCCGACGGGCCGCGCATGAAGGTCCGCAAGGGGGCGCAGGGCGAGCCGCAGGAGGTCGCGGTCACCCTTGGTGTCAGCCTGCCGCAGGGCGTCGAGATCGTCGCCGGCCTCGCCCCCGGCGACGAGGTCATGCGTCCCTGAGCGGCAAGGCGGGTCAGACCCGCACCAGCGGCTGGTGGGCGCAGCGGAACGAGCCGCCGACCCGATAGACCGCCTCGTAGGGAATGCGGATGACCTCGAAGCGGCGGGCGGTGAGGGCGGTCGCGACCCGGTCGAGCGGCGGCTCGGACGGGACGACGACGGTCCGGTCGTCGAGCACGAGGTTGTTGCAGGCGAGGTGGCGCTTCGCCTCCTCGACGCCGACCTCGATATGGTCCCAGTCCCGCAGATGCGGCGGCAGGCCGGCCGGGAAGGCGTCGCGGCAGATCACGGCGACGCCCTCGCGCGGCGTCATCAGCACGCAGTCCAGGTGCGGAAACAGCGGGTCGATCGGCACGACCTCGACCTCGTAGCCCGGCCCGAGCGCATGCTGCAGCCAGCGCGCGCCCTCGGGATTGCTGCAGTGGCCGGAATGGCCGACGAGGACCTTCCGCCCGAGCACGAAGATGTCGCCGCCCTCCAGATAGCCCCAGCCCGGCCCGTCGACGCTGTCGTCGGCGCCGCAGTCGGGCTGGGCGAAATAGCGGGCGCCGCGATCCATCGTCGCTGCCAGGATCGCGCGGATGGCGAAGCGCTGGCGGCGATGGAACAGCGATCGCGGCGCCAGCTCGATCACGTTGTCGCCGATCACGGCGAAGGGATCGCGCAGCCAGCCGGTCATGCAGCCGTGGTTTTCGCCGCGCGGGAAGCGCAGGTTGGCGGCGCTGATCGGCGCGGGCTGGTGGACGACGACGCCGAGCCGGCGCAGCAGGGCGACGGCGCCGTCGATCTGGGCCTGCCAGGCGGCGAACCAGACCGGGTCCGCCTCCGCCGCCGGCCGGCCCTGGTTTGCGATCCAGAATGCTTCGAACGCGCCGTAGGCGCGTGCCTTCGAATCGTGCAGGAAACGAGGCAGCACAAACTGGCCGCTGCCGCCATAGACGCATTCCCGAAGCGCGCCCCATTCGGAGACGACGCGGATGGGCGGCCGCGCACCGGCGTCCGCCGTGCGGTCGATCGTCGTCACTCCGGCCTCCCTCCGGCACGCACATCCACCTCGCCGCGAGGTCGGCGGCGGGGCGCCGGCTGCGATCGTATCGTCATCCGCGCCGTTTGACATCGTTGCCAATCGCGGCGGATCATTTCGCCAGCCCGTGCGACGGCACGGGCGCCAACCTCCGCGAGGGTGC
>JBFWXJ010000534.1:0-3798 GCA_050187535.1 Alphaproteobacteria bacterium
CGGCCGTCATGCGGAAGCCGCGACCGCGCGCGGGCGCCGCTCCTCGATCGGCCAGTGCAGCAGGGCGGCGACTAGGCCCATCGCCGCGCTCGCCCACCACACGAGATCGTAGCTGCCGGTCCAGTCGAAGACGAGCCCGCCCGCCCACGGCCCCACGAAGCCGCCGAGCTGATGGCTGAGGAACACGAGGCCGAACAGCGTCGAGAGATAGGCCGGCCCGAAGATGTGCGCGACGAGGCCGTTGGTGAGCGGGATGGTCGGCAGCCAGGTGAACCCCATGCCGGCGGCGAACAGCAGCACCGAGATCTCCGAGATCGGCACCAGCATGAAGAGGGTCAGCAGCACCGCGCGGGCGAGATAGAGCGAGACCAGCACCAGCCGCTTCTCGAACTGCTGGCCGAGCCAGCCGCACGCCAGCGTGCCGGCGATGTTGCAGATGCCGACGAGCGTCAGCGCCGCCGCGCCCAGCCACGGCGCCATCCCCTTGTCGCCGAGATAGGGCGGAAGATGGACCATGATGAAGGCGAGCTGGAAGCCGCAGACGAAGAAGCCCGTGGTCAGCAGCATGAAGCTGCGGTCGCGCACCGCCTCGACGAGCGCCGCCCGCATCCCGAGCTTCCGCCCGCCCGCAGTCTCGGCGACCACCCTGCCGCCGAGGCCCATCGCCAGCGGCACCGTCGCGATCGAGGTCGCGGCCAGGATGGCGAGGGCCGCGATCCAACCCGTCCCCTCGATCAGCAGATGGGTATAGGGCAGTGCCGAGAACATGCCGATCGAGCCGCCGAAGCTGGCCAGCGCCAGCGCCTTGGCACGATGCTGCGCCGGTGCGGCACGCCCCACCGCCCCCAGCACCACCGAGAAGCCGGCGCCGCTGAGGCCGAGACCGAGCAGGAGGCCGCTCGCCAGCATCTGCGCGCCGCCCCAGTCGAACGCCATCACCCCGGTGCCCGCGGCATAGAGCAGGCCGCCCGCCAGCGCGACCGGCCGCGGCCCCCAGCGATCGGCGACGGCCCCCGCCAGAGGCGCACCGAAGCCCCAGACCAGGTTCTGCAGCCCGATCGAGAAGGCGAACGCCTCCCGCGACAAACCGTAGTCGGCATTCATCGGCAGGAGAAAGAGACCGAATCCCTGCCGCACGCCGGCGACGAGAGCGAGGATCGTCCCCGCACAGACAACGAGCGACCAGAGCGAACGCGGCATTTCCTGCCCGATTCTTGTGCAACCTGCCGACATCGTAGCACCTGCTTGCGGCCGATCGGCAGTGGTCGCGGCACGATCCGTCAAACCGGGGCCGTATCATGGGCGAGCGGCCGGCCGAAGGCGGGCAGGATGGCCGGACGATCCGCGAAGGAGAAGGACGATGGCGCAGGCACCGTTCGAAGGCACGTTCGAGAGCATGGGCGGGGTGAAGATCTTCTATCGCTCATGGCGCCCGGACGCGGCGCCACGTGCGGTCGTGGTGATCTGCCACGGCGTCAACTCCCATGGTGGCCAGTACACCTGGACCGCCGAGCAGCTCGTGGCGGAAGGGTATGCCGTCCACGCCGTCGACCTTCGCGGACGCGGCCGCTCGGAAGGCGAGCGCTTCTACGTGGAGCACATTTCCGAGTATGTGGCCGATCTGGCGGGGCTGGTTAAGATCGCCAAGGCGGCGGACCCCGGCCTGCTGGTCTTTCTCCTCGGCCACAGCGCCGGTGGTGTCGTCTCCTGCACCTATGTGCTGGAGAACCCGCAGGAGTTGGCGGGCTTCATCTGCGAGAGCTTCGCCTTCCAGGTGCCGGCACCGGGGTTCGCGCTGGCCGCGATCAAGGCGCTGAGCCACGTCGCCCCCCATCTTCCGGTCTTGAAACTGAAAAATGCGGACTTCTCGCGAGACCCGGCGGCCGTCGCGGCGCTGGACGCCGATCCGCTGACCCATGGCGAGGTCCAACCGGCGATGACCGTGGCCGCGCTGGTGCGCGCCGACGAGCGACTGCGCGAGGAGTTTCCCCTCATCACCATGCCGCTCCTCATCATGCACGGCACGGCAGACAAGGCGACGGTGTGCGAAGGCAGCCAGTTCTTTCACGCGACCGCCGGCGCGAAGGACAAGACCCTCAAGCTCTACGAGGGTCACGCCCACGATCTCCTCGCCGATCTCGGCAAGGAGGGCGTGATGGCGGACATCAAGGGATGGATCGCGGAGCGCCTTCCCGCGTGAGCGAGTTTACGCCGCCGTCCCGGTATCGACCGGGGCGGCGGCGTCAGGTCAGCGGAAGCGCGGCGGTCCCCAGGGGCCATAAGGTCCCGGCCCGTAGTAGTAGGCGGGAGGCGGCGGCGGCGGGGCATAGTAGCCGCGGTGATAGTAGCCCGGCCCCGGCGGCACATAGACCGCGCAGCCGCCGAGCAGCCCGCCCAGCACCGCCAGGGCGACGAAGGGCTTCGCGCGTCGAAGGATCGAGGACATGCTTCCCTCTCCATGACACAGGGGGCCTCACGGCCCCCTGCATCTCTACATCCGAATCCGTGCCCTCGTCAGCGCCAGCGGCCCTCGACGAAGACCCAATTGCCGCCGCGGCGGACCCAGCGATCGGGCACCCACACGGCGCGCGGCCGCGGACGCTCGATATAGCTGCCGGGGACCCAGACGTACTGGCCGCCATTCCAGGTGTAATGCCCGCGGCGCCAGGTCCAGTGGTCACGCCGCCCGTCCGGGCGACGGCCCATCCGCTCGTGGCGCGGCGGCGGCGGACCGCGACGGATGACGACATCCTGTACCGGCTCCGCGCGCATCACCCGGTCGGCGGGACGGTGATCGGCACCGCCGACGGCAGGTGCTGCGATCGCAGCACCGGCGATGGGGGTCGCGACGACCAGCGCGGCGGCTAGGCCGCGCAGGAAGAACTGCCTGGACATGCTCATGAGACCTCAGCCTCTCTAGGGAATTGCCCGATCAGCGCCAGTACCCGCCACGGTAATGGGAATGGCCGTAGTAGCCGCCCCCGTAGCCGTAGTGGTTACGGTAGCCGTCACGGTATCCGTAACCGCCGCCGTGGTAGTGGTGACAGCCGGCGAGGAGCCCCGCGACGAGAGTCACGAGCACCAGCGGCTTCACGAAGCCGACAATACGCGTCATGTTTCGATCCTCCGTGTTGCCCGGAGCGGTCTGCTCCATCGCACTTGAAACGTGCGAGAGCGGCCGTTCCAGCCATGGTCGAAGCATTAACTCTCTGTAACCACGCCGCGTTCCCACCGACCCCGTCGTTCGATGCAGCCCGAAGCGCGCTACCGCATCCTCGTCCGAGACCTGGTGCTCGCCGCCTCGATCGGCGCATTCGCCCATGAGCACCAGGCCCGGCAGCGCGTCCGGATCGACGTGACGCTGGAGGCCGTCGAGGATCGGTCGGCACCGCCCGACTCCCTCGGCCGCGTCATCTCCTACAGCCGGATCGTATCGGGTGTGCGCGCGCTGCTCGACGGCGCCCACTTCAATCTGGCCGAGACGCTGGCCGGCCGCATCGCCGACCTGGCGCTGGCCGATCCGCGCGCGCGACGGGTGATCGTCCGTGTCGAGAAGCTCGACATCTTCCCGGGCGCCGTCGTCGGCGTGGAGATCGAGCGCAGCCGCTAGGAGGCAATGATGCGCACCCCGCCACCTCTGCTGTCCGAAGCGGAGATCGACCACCGCCTCGCGGCGGCACTGCCGGCATGGCGCCGCGAGGACGGGTCCATCGTCCGCGCCTATCGAACCCATGGCTGGTAGGGCACCCTGATGGTCGCCAATGCGATCGGCCATCTCGCCGAGGCCGCCTGGCACCA
>JBFWXJ010000535.1:0-3785 GCA_050187535.1 Alphaproteobacteria bacterium
GTCGCCACGGCCGGCGGCGCGACGTCGCGCATCCGTGGCCTGCCGACGATCGCCGTCGGCTCGGCACCGCTGCTGCCGCCGGTGCCGACGCCGGGCGACCTGGCCGCGCTCTTCGCCGACCCGCAGGCCGAGCTCGAATGGGTGGCGATCGTCGAGCCCTGGGACGCCGAGGCGGAGGCGATCGTGCCGCTGCGGCTCTCGGCCCGCGGCATGGTGACCGATCCCGATGCGGACCTGCCCGATACCGTCCTGCCGGCGCGGCTGCGCGACTTCCACTTCCTGCGGCGGCTCTGGGCGGGCGAGATCTTCGGCCCGTCGTCGGCGGGCGAGGGGGTGCTGGCGGCCGACGCCGCGCCCAAGGCCGGGGCGGACGACGGGCTCGCCTACCTGGCGACCGGCCTGACCACGGCCGGCGGGCGGCGCTGGCATTTCCGCCGGCGCGCCGCCCGCGTCCTGCTGGGCCATCCGCGCTGGTCCTGGGACGATCTCCAGCCGGTCTGGACCGGCACCGTCGCCGACATGACGCTGGATGGCGACACGGCACTCTTCCAGCTGCGCGACCCGACGGCGCGGCTCGACCGCGCCCTGCAGGAGCGCGCCTTCGCGGGCGACCGTGTCGTCCTCGTCTCGGCCTCGTCGGTCGCGGTCGACGTCGGCGCGCTCGCCTTCGTCGTGCCGGACCTCGTGACCAACGGGACCTTCGCGTCCTCGCTGACCGGCTGGTCGGCCGGGACGGGATGGACCCAGTCGTCCGGCACCGCGGCCAAGGCGGCCGGCACCGCGGCGGCGATCGTGCAGGACGTGACGACGGCCCGCGCGCGCGAGTTCACCATCCGCGTCGGCGTCGTGCGTTCCGCCGGCACGCTGCAGGTGACGGCGGACGGTAGCCCGGTCGGCGACCCGATCGCGGCATCGGGCACCTGGTCGCGCACCTTCCGCGCCCGCGGCTCGACCACGCGCATCGGCTTCGCGGCCGACGCGGCCTTCGCCGGCTCGATCGACGACGTGCACTGCCGGCAGGAGCCGCGCGCTGCTGCCGGCGACCCGGTGCGGATCGCCCGCACCTCGGCCCTGTCGGCGACCTGGATGGCGGGCGAGGTCGTCTCCTGGACCGAGGCGACCGGCACGCTCGCCGTCGCCGTCTCCCAGGCGGTCGGCACCGGCACGCATTCGGACTGGTCGATCTGGCTCAGGCCCTATGCCGGCACGGCCGAGGTCGCGGGGCAGCCGCTGCCGGTGGCGCTCGGCCTCGTGCGCCACGCGCCGCCGGTCGACCTGGGCTCGGTGCAGGGCCTCTGGCTCTACCTGCTGGCCGACGCGCCGGTGCGCTGCGACGCCGCACTCGGCCACGGCGTCTTCACCGGCGGCGAGCCGCTCGACCTCGTCGGGCAGTTTCCGCCGGCGGCCGGGGAGGCCTTCGTCGACGGCCAGATCGGCGGGCTCTGGCTCGCCTCGCGGCCGTCGCTGCCGCTGACCGCGACCTTCGAGGGGCTGGCCGAGGCGGCGAGCAACGCGGCGCGGGAGACGGCGGCGGTCGATTTCGACGGCACCGACGACTGGTACGAGCGAAGCGATCCATTCGACGGCGCGCCGACCGGGCAGATCGGGTCGGCGATCATCGAGTTCCGGGTGGATGGCGGCAACGGGACCGGCCGTGGACTGATGCAGATCCCGGGGCTGGCGACGCTCGCCGGCGTGACCGTGTTCCTGGACGCGCAGAACGAGCTGGTCTTCCTCTTCGGCACCGGAACCTACGACCCTTCCACCGGCTATACGCCGGCCGGCAGCTGGCGTTGCGAGTCGACCGCGACCTTCGCGTCCTCGTCGCTCTGGCGGCGGGTCGCGGCCTCGTGGGACCTGTCCGTGCCGCAGTTCACGCTCAAGGTCGACGGGGCGGCCGACACCATCAAGGGCACGCCGACCGGCACGCTGCGCGACATCGTCCCGCGCGGCCCGTTCCCGCGGGTCGGCGGGGCCGAGCTCGTCTTCCCGACCGTGGCTCCCTTCAACGGCTGCATCGCGCGGTGCTGGGTGGCGCTGGGCCAGAAACTCGATCTCGACGATCCCGCGGTCATGGCGCGCATCACCACCGCGGACGGCTACCCCGCCGATCTCGGCGGCGCTGGCCAGCGGCTCACCGGCACGCCGCCGACCTATTTCGGCCGGGGGGCGGACCTCGGGGCGAACCTCGGCACCGGCGGCGACCTCGCGCCGCACTCCACGCCCGGCGCCGCCTCGTCGGTGCCCTGGGCGCCGGCCTATGCCGGCGCGCCCGGCGCGGCGCCGGCGACCGCGGCCGACCTGGTGCTGGCGCTGGCCCGCCGGCTCGGCTTCGCCGACGGCGAGATCGACCTGGCGGCCTTCGCCGCCTTCGCCTCGGCGGCGCCCCAGCGCCAGCACGTCTGGGAGGTCGACAGCGGCACGCCCGGCCGCCAGCCGATCGACCGGCTGCTGGCCGGCGTCGGCGGCTGGATCGATGCGACGCCGGCGGGGCTCCTGACCGTCGGCCGCTGGGCGGGGCCGGCCGCCGTCGCCGACCACGAGCTGGGCGAGGCCGACATGGACGCGGTCCGCCGCGAGCCGCTGCCGCCGGCGGCGTGGCGCCGCCGCCTCGGCGCCGAGCACGCGCCGCGCGTGCTGCGCGAGGACGAGATCGCCGAGGACGCCGACCCGGACGAGCAGCAATACCTCTCAGCCGAGTGGCGCGAGGGGGTGGCCGAGGATGCGGCCGTCCGCACGGCCGATCTCGGCGCCGAGGAGGTGTTCGTCGCGACCGGCCTCGTCGACCGCGACCAGGCCGCGGCCGAGGCGGCGCGCCAGCTGGCGCTGACCGGGCCGACGCTGCTGGCGGTCTCGGCCGATTGCGGGCCGCGCCCGATCGCCTGGCGGATGGGGGAGACGGTCGCGGTGACGGCGCCCTCGGTCGGGATCGATGCGCCGCGCCGCATGGTCATCCTCGCCCGCGAGCCGCGGCTCGAAGCGGACGGCGTGACCCTGACGCTGGTCGGGTGAGGGGGAGGAGGCGCGATGGCGCGGGCGATGCTGGCGGCGATCAACTGGGTCGCCATGGCAGGTGTCGGCTTCTCGGGCGGCGACTGGTCGGCGGGCCTGCCGCTCGCCAACCTGGCGTCGACCGATCCGCTGACCGTCGCGCGTTCGGCGACGGCCGACGACGATGACACGGTCTTCACCGTCGACCTGGGCGCCCAGCGCCTCTGGGACGTGCTGCATCTCGCCTGGGCGAACCTGTCGCCCGCGGCCGAGATCCGCGTGACGACGGACGAGGGCTACGACAGTGGCTGGCGGCCGGCCTATCCCGTGACCCATGCCCCGGTCGGCGGATACCTGCCGTTCGGCCGGCCGTCGGCGGACGGCCGGATGCCCGAGGACGAGCGCGACCCGCGCGGCGTCGGCTTCCTCCTCGTCCTCGACGCGGCGGTCACCGCGAGCGCGGTGACGATCGCCATCCGCGACGAGGCGAACCCGGCCGGCTGGGTCCAGGCCGCGTGCCTGTGGATCGCCAAGGCCGAGCGGCCCGAGGTCAACATCAGGAACGGCTTCACCGTCACCGCGATCGAGGAGTCGACGGTGCGCCGCAGCCTCGGCGGCACCGTGCTGGGGCGGCGCCTGTGGCGGCGCAAGCGCGTCGCCGGCGCCTTCCACCTGCAGGACCGCGACGTGGCGCTGGGCCAGTGGCTGGAGGCGATGCGCATGGTCGGCCGCACCCGGCCGGTCCTCTTCTCCGCGCTCGCCGACATGGGCATCCACGCCGACCGCCTGACCGT
>JBFWXJ010000536.1:0-3783 GCA_050187535.1 Alphaproteobacteria bacterium
GACGGTCAACAAGGAGGACGGCGGCGGCAACCGCAGCGGATCGGGCCGCGGCAAGCCGGACACCAAGGTCTCCGCGCGCAAGGGCGGGCGCGCCGGCGGCCGCGCCGCCGCGGCGAGGCCGGCCGCGGACCGTTCTGCGTCGGCGAAGAAGGCCGCCGCGACGCGCAAGCGCAAGGCCGGCTGAGGCTCCGGGCGGCCTACAGCCAGAGCACCTGCCGGCGCAGGTCGATGTCGCGGCTGAGCGCCGACGAGGGGCCCGTATAGGTCACCTCGCCGCGCTCCAGTACGACCGTGCGATCGGACAGCGCCAATGCCAGGTCGAGATGATGATCGACGATGACGATCGCGATCTCGCGCCTGAGGCGGTCGAAGGCCTCGAAGAGCTCCTCGACGATGGCCGGCGCCAGGCCCTCGAAGGGCTCGTCCAGGAGCAGCACGCGGGTGTCGCCCGACAGCGCGCGGGCGACTGCGACCATCTGTTGCTCGCCGCCCGACAGATAGTCGGCCGGTGACCGCCAGCGCTCCTTGATGCGCGGGAACGCGGCGAAGATCCGCTCCTCGTCCCAATGGACGCCGGCGCCGTTGCGGCGCCGGAGGCGGCCCAGCTCCATGTTCTCCGCCACCGTCATGCCCGCGAACAGGCCTCGCCCCTGCGGCACGTAGCTGATGCCGCGACGGGTGATCCGGGCGGCGGGAAGCCCGGAGACCGTCTCGCCGGCCAGCGCGATCGTGCCCTCGCGCGGCGGCACGATGCCGACGATCGTCTTGAGGAGCGTCGACTTGCCGGCGCCGTTGCGGCCGAGCAGGGCCACGATCTCGGTCTCGCCGACCGCCATCGAGACCTGCCGCAGGATGTGGCTCTTGCCGTAGTAGGCATCGACGCCGGCCAGGGTCAGCAGCGGCGCGCCGGCCTCGGTCGCCCGTTGCGGGCGCTGGGCCAGCGCATGGCTGCCCGAACCGATATAGATCTGCTGCACCTCGGGCGAGCCACGGGCGTCCTCGACCCCGCCGTCGACCAGCACCTCGCCCTCGTTCATCACCGTGACGCGGTCGGCGATCTGGAAGATGCGGTCGATGTCGTGCTCGACGATGAGGACCGGCAGGTCGGCCGAGATGCGCTTGACGAGGGCGGCGACCCGGCCGCGCTCGGCCGCCGCCAGCCCGGCCAGCGGCTCGTCCAGCAGCAGCACCCGCGGCTTCGTCGCCACGGCCAGCGCCATGTCGAGCAGGCGCTGCCCGCCATAGGAGAGCGCGCCCGCTTCGGCGCGCTCGGCGCCGGCCAGGCCCATCGCCTTTAGGATGGCCGCGGTCTCACGGTCGACGCCCTCCAGGTCGCGCGCGGCCGTCCAGGGGTCGAAGCGGCGGGCGTGTCGCCCTTGGACGGCGAGGCGGACATTCTCCTCGACCGAGAGGCCGGGGAAGAGGTTGGTGATCTGGAAGGACCGGCCGATGCCGGCCCGCGTGATCGCTTCCGGCGTCATCCCCGCCACCGGCCGGCCGAGCAGCGCGATCCGGCCCCGATCGGGCGGGTAGAGGCCGGAGATGGCGTTGAAGGCGGTCGTCTTGCCGGCGCCGTTCGGCCCGATGAGGGCGTGGAGCGTGCGGTCGGCGACGGCGAAGGTGGCGCTCCTGACCGCCCTGATGTTGCCGAAGCTGCGGGCGATGCCATCGGCGACCAATACCGGGCCGTCGCCGGCGCCGGCCGGCTTCAGGAAGTCCGGCAGCTCGACCGAGCCCGACTGGCGGCCGGACATCGCCGCGTCCTCGACCGCGCGCCGGCGCAGCGGCCGGGTCAGCCGCTCCCACACGCCGACGAGGCCGGTCGGCGACAGCACGATGAAGCCGACGAAGAGCAGGCCGAACCACAGCAGCCAGTTCTCGGTCACGCTCGACAGGTAGTCGCGGAAGATGACGAAGAAGAGGGCGCCGAGCGCCGGCCCGAGGAAGCTGCGCATGCCGCCGATCACGACCATCGCCAGCAGCTCGCCCGAGAAGGCGACCGAGATCGGGTCGGCCGAGGTCATGCGGTTGTTGAAGAGCAGCAGCGTGCCGGCGAGGCCCGTGAGCGTCGCCGAGAGGGTGAAGGCGAGCAGCTTGTACCGGCGTGTCGGATAGCCCACGAAGCGCGCCCGCTGCTCGTTCTCGCGGATCGCCATCAGCACCGTGCCGACGGCCGAGCGGTGGAAGCGCCACAGCAGGAACACCACGGCGAAGCCGATCAGGGCGACCAGCACGTAGAAGTTGGCAGCCTTCTCGAAGGCGATGCCGAACGCGTCGGGACGGGCGATGCCGCCGAGGCCGTCCTCGCCGCCGGTCACGGCCGACCAGCGGAAGGCGACGGCGTAGAGCATGGCGGCCAGCGCCAGGGTCAGCAGCGAGAAGTAGACGCCCCGCCGGCGCAGGATGAGGTAGCCGAAGCCCGCGGACAGCCCGGCCACCAGCAGCAGGGCGGCCAGGATGGGCAGCACGAACCCGCCCGGAAGGAGGTGGCGCTGGACGAGGCCCGCGGCGTAGGCGGCCAGCCCGAACCACGCGCCATGCCCGAACGAGACGAGGCCGGTATGGCCGACCAGGATGTTGAGTGCCATGCAGGCGATGGCGAAGACGACGACCTCCGTCGCCGACGTGATGCCGAGGCCGATCGCGCCGAGCCCGAAGGGCAATGCAATCAACGCCGCGGCGGCGATGAGGAGGGCGTTGCGGCCGGGGGGCATCGCCAGCTACTCGAAACGCTGGATGCGGTCGCCGAACAGCCCGCGCGAGCGGACCAGCAGGACGAGCAGCATCATGAGATAGATGACGGCGGTCGACGCCTGGGCCCAGCCGACGGCGATGGTCAGGCCCTTCACGACGCCGACCAGCAGGGCCGCGAGCACCACGCCCCAGAACGAGCCGAGGCCGCCGATCACCACGACGACGAAGGCGGGCGTGACGATCTCCTGCCCCATGGCGGGGTGGATCGAATAGATCGGGGCCAGCAGCACGCCCGCCAGCCCCGCCAGCCCGATGCCCAGCGCCGCCACCGTCGCCATGTAGGGCTCGAGCGAGATGCCGAGCGCCCCCACCATGTCCGGGTTCTGCACGCCCGCCCGCACCACGCGGCCGAAGGCGGTGCGGTTTAGGAGCAGCCAGAGGCCGGTGACGCACGCCAACGCGACGCCCAGCAGGATCAGGCGGTAGCGCGAATAGATGAAGTCGCCCAGCATCACCTGCCCGCGCAGCTCCTGCGGGATGGCGAAGGAAAGCGGGGCGGAACCGAAGACCATGCGCAGCACCTGCTCGGCCACCATTGCGAGGCCGAAGGTCAGCAGCAGCGAGAGGATCGGGTCGGCGCGGTAGAAGCGTCGGAACAGGAACCGCTCGATCGCGACGCCGAGCAGCGCCACCGCCACCGGCGACAGCACCAGCGCGCCGCCGAAGCCGACATGGTCGGCGATGATCACGGTCAGATAGGCGCCGATCGCGTAGAAGGCGCCGTGCGCGAGGTTGACGATGCCGCCCAGGGAAAAGATGAGCGACAGGCCGAGCGCGATCAGCAGGTAGTAGACGCCGTCGAGCAGGCCGTTCAGGACCTGCTGGACGATGAGCATTGACGACAAGGGTGGGTGTCCGCCGACGGAGGGAACGGCAGGGGCGGGCCGGGCCCACCCCCGCCGATCAGGTCACGAGGCCATCGTGCAGGCGTTCTCTTCCTTGGTGGCGGCGATCGCCTCCAGGCTCTCGTTCGGGCCGGGGACTGGCGCGCTCGGCTTGTAGATGTCCCACTGGTTTTTGAGGTCCTTC
>JBFWXJ010000537.1:0-3767 GCA_050187535.1 Alphaproteobacteria bacterium
AAGCAAGTAGCAAGAATAAAAGTGCAGCTTCTTTAAGTGAGATTTCAATTATAGTTTTGTAGTCTCCGTTTAGTGATATAGTTGTGCTAGTTCGAGACCATATTCGAACAACTCCGCGTTCATTATTTACCTCGATCCATGGCGTTGTATACTCTGTTTGATTCAATAGTATCTCCTTCTCAATGTCGACCTCCGCGAGCTTATGCGTATACACTACGCGAGCGTGCCCCAAAGCCTCAATCTTCATTCCCCAACCCCCTTCCCCGCCTTCAGTCAAGATATTCCACAACCAGATTGGCCACCATGATTAACGGTGGCGCAAGACTCAAGGTCGTCGAATTTTAGGCAAAAGATTTTGATGATATGGGTACGGCTCAATCGCTTCATAGTTACAATGCTAGACGGCGTAGTCGACGAGCATATCTCGTACCCCAGGCGAGGCCGAGCAGCGCCGCGACGAGGGATCCCGCGAGGACGCCCAGCTTCGCCGCGGCCAGCAGGCTTTCGTCGGCGAAGGCCAGCATCGCGATAAAGATCGACATGGTGAAGCCGATGCCCGCCAGCAGGCCGATCAGCAGGACGCCGGCCCACGAGACGCCGGGCGGCAGCGAGCTCCAGCCGAGCCGCACCATGATCCAAGCGAAGGCGACGATGCCGAGCGGCTTGCCCGCGACGAGGGCGAACACCACCCCGAGGAGGACGCGCTGCGGTCCGTCCGCCGCGAGATCGATGCCGCCGACGCCGACGCCGGCATTCGCCAGCGCGAACAGCGGCATGATCCCGTAGGCCACCCACGGATGGAGCGCCGCCTGTACGCGCACGACCGGCGGCAGCATCTCGCGCCCGGCCAGGCGAAGCTGGCGCAGCGGCCGGGTCAGGCGCTGGTGGTCGCAGTCGTCACGGCCCCGCAGCTCGGCGGCGACGCTCGCCGCCAACTCCGCGGGCCGGGCGCGCAGGGGTAGGGCGCGCACGGGCGTCATCAGGCCGAGCACGACGCCGGCCAGCGTCGGATGGGCACCGGTCATCAGGAGGCCGATCCACACGACCGCACCCGGCGGGACATAGGCCCAGGCCGAGCCGACGCCCACCCGCTGCAGGCCCAGCACCATGACGATGCCGAGCCCGGCGACGGCGAAGCCCGCGGCGTCCAGGCCGCCCGAATAGAACAGTGCGATGATGAGGATCGCGATCACGTCGTCGATGATCGCCAGCGCCAGCAGGAAGATGCGCACGTTGCCCGGGATCGAGCGGCCGAGCAGGGCCAGCACCCCCACGGCGAACGCGATGTCGGTGGCGGTGGGCACGGCCCAGCCCCGGCTGCGGACGAGGTCGGCGTTCAGCGCGAGATAGATCAGTGCGGGAACGACGACCCCGCCCGCCGCCGCCACCACCGGGAGGGCCGCCTGGCTCGGCCGGCTCAGCGCGCCTTCATGAATCTCGCGCCGGATCTCCATGCCGACGACCAGGAAGAAGACGGTCATCAGCGCGTCGTTGATCCAGAAATGCAGGGTCTGGGAGAAAGCGAACTTCCCCAGGCCGATCGAAAGCGGCAGGTGCCAGAGCGCATCGTAGCTGTCGGCGTAGGGCGAATTGGCCCAGATGAGCGCGATCGCCGCCATCGCGAGCAGCACGATTCCGCTTGCGGCCTCGACGTGCAGGAAGCGCTCGAGCGTGGCAAGGGCGCGTTCGGCGAGGGTGCCGGACGGCGGCAGGTCGGAACGGGAAGCGTCTCGGTCCATGGGCGCGGGTCCTCCGCGCGGGCGGCCCGACCAGCGCACGACCTGCCTCGCCGCGCGACGCGGCGGACACCCGATCGTCTTGTGGCATGTCCCCGCCCGCGAACGCAACCGCGGGCGACGGTCCGTCCCGCCTAGGTGATCGCGCGAACCGCCTTGCCGGCGCGCCACGCGACGATGTCCTCGACGATCTCGGGATAGGCGCGGGCGTAGTTGTTGTCGGTGACGTAGCCCAGATGCGGCGACAGGAGGACGTTGTCGAGCCCGCGCACGGGATGGTCGGCCGGCAGCGGCTCGACGTCGTAGACGTCGATGGCGGCACCGGCGATGCGACGGTCCCTGAGCGCCGCCAGAAGCGCCGCCTCGTCGACGATCGGTCCGCGCGAGGTGTTCACCAGATACGCGGACGGCTTCATCCGCGCGAGGTCGGCGGCGCCGACGAGATGGCGGGACCGTGCCGACAGCACGAGGTGGATCGAGATGACGTCGGCCCGCGCGAACAGCTCCTCCTTGGAGACCAGCCGGGCGCCGCCTTCGGCCGCCTTCGCGGCCGTCAGGTTGGTGCTCCAGGCGATCACGTCCATCTCGAACGCCTTCGCGACGCGGGCGACGCGGCCGCCGAGCCGCCCGAGACCGACGAGGCCCAGCGTCCGCCCTTCCAGCCCGACGCCGACCGTGGTCTGCCAGCCGCCTGCGCGCATTCCGCGGTCTTCCTGCGGCAGATGGCGCAGCATCGCGAGGATGAGACCCCAGGTCAGCTCGGCCGTCGGGCCGCCCAGCATGCCGGTGCCGCGATAGGCGATCCCGCGCTCGGCCAGTGCCGCCGCATCGACGGCGGCGTTCCGCATGCCCGTGGTCACCAGCAGCTTGAGGCGCGGCAGGCGCTCGATCACCGCGCGCGGAAACAGCGTGCGCTCGCGCATGATGCAGACCACGTCGAAGTCGGCGAGCCGGGCCGCCACCGCCGCGGAGTCCGCCTGGTGGTCGGCGAAGAAGACGACCTCGGCATCGGCGCCGATCGCCGACCAGTCCGCCATGGACGCGGCCACCTTCTGGTAGTCGTCCAGGACCGCGACACGCAGCGTCATGACCGGGCACTCCCTTCGCGCTTCGCCAATACGTCGAGCAATTCGCGGTTGAACGCGTCCGCCGCCTCGTATTGCACCCAGTGGCCGGCCTCCGGGATCACCCGGAAGTCGAGCTCCGGCCGGATGGCACGCATCCGCTCCTCGCGCTCCGAGACCCAGGGATAGGCGGTGGCATCGCGCTCGCCGAAGATGGCGGAGACCGGCGCCTTCACCTTCGGCAGCGCGTCCGAGAGCGTCTGGGCCAGCGAGATCGGCCGGCTCTTGGTGCGCCCGCGCCGCGCGTTGCCGGCCTGCAGCAGAACCGCCAGATCGTCGATCTTCGCCGGGTCGGCGATCATCAGCAGGCCGAGATTGGTCGCATGGACGGCGTTGCGCGCCGCCTCGTCCGGCAGGTGTCGCCACGCCTGGAGGTCGATCGGCTTGCGCCGGGCGCCCATGCCGCCCGCACCGACGATGGTGAAGGAGGCGAGGCGGTCGCCCAGCAGGGCCGCCGTCGGCCCGCCCAGCACGCCGCCGAAGGAGAAGCCGGCGAGGTGGCAGCGGGCGCCCTCCGGCACCAGCCGCTTTATGCCGTCCGCGACGATGACGGAGAGGGTCGCGCCGTCATAGGGCTCGGGTGCCGCGGCGGAGTCGCCGAGACCCGGCAGGTCGGCAGCCAGCACGGTGTAGCGCCGCGCCAGCACGTCGACGTTGCGGATCCAGTGGGTCCACGAGCCATAGCCGCCGTGCAGCAGCACGAGCCGGTCGGAATTGTCGCCCCAGCGGTGCCAGACCATGTCGCCGTCGCCGCAGGGCGTCGTCAGGCGCTGCGAGCGGCCTTCGACCGCGGCAAGCAAGGAAGCGGGATCGGTCGCCGTCATGGCGCGCCTCACGCCGCCGGCGGCAGCGGTGCGGCCCCGTCGGGCGGGCCGACGCGGTGGGCGTTCAGGGTCATCGCGAGCAT
>JBFWXJ010000538.1:0-3758 GCA_050187535.1 Alphaproteobacteria bacterium
TGGCGATGAGCGAGATTTCCGCAGCCGGAAGGGCGCGCGAACCGGCCATCATCAGGGTCATGCCGGTGGTCTGGGCGAGCGCACCCCAGACGAGGCAGAGCGCGATGTCGCGCGACGACGCGAGGATGTCCCCATCCGACGCGAAGGCGGCGATCGCCATGCCGCACAGCCCGCCCATCATCACGGCGGGAACCATGTCGACGCCGCGCCCGCGCCGCAGGAAGGCGAGGAAGATCGCGAAGGTGAGCGCATTGCCCAGCGCCGCGGCGTTGCCGAACAGCGTGCCGCCGGCGACGCCGTCCGCCGCCATCAGGCCGATCCCGACGATCGTCACCGCGATGGCGACCGCCGTCGCCCAGCCGACTTTCTCGCCGAGGAAGGCCCAGCCGACGATCGCCGCGAACAGCGGTGTGGCGCTCAGCATCATCATGGTGTTCGCGACCGTCGTGTGCGTCATCGAATAGATGAAGAGGCACACGCCGATTCCCTGCAGCGGAGCAGCCGCCACGGCGAGGAGGCCCGCGGCGCGGAACGCGCGGACAGCGCCGTCGCGGTGGCGCCAGAGGAACAGCGCGCCGATCCCGATCAGCAGCCCGCAGGCGCGCCAGAAGACGATCTGCCAGTTCGTCGCGGTCTCGACGTGCCGGATGATGAGGCCGTTGAGGCTGAAGGCGCAGGCGGCCAGCGCCACCCACGCGACCGCTCTCTCGCGGGCGCGGGTGGCCGCCCTGTCGGCGGCAATGTCCGTCATGATGTCTCCGTCGCCCGGGTGGGGAAGACGCCGGAAGGAAGTGCGGCCGGAGGTATAGCGGAGTTCGGCGGAGCGGGCGATGCTGCCCGCGCGACAACGACAAGGCGGAGGACCCATGCCCTCGATGACCGGCAAGCGCGCATTCCTGGAGCTGCTGAAGCAGGAAGGCGTCGACCTCATCTTCGGCAATCCCGGCACCACCGAGCTGCCGCTGATGGACGCGCTCGCCGTCGACGGCGACATGCGCTACGTGCTGGGCCTGCAGGAGGCGGTCGTCATGGCCATGGCCGACGGCTACGCCCAGGCGTCGGGCCGACTGGCGGCGGTCAACCTGCATGTGGCGCCCGGGCTGGGGAACGCCATGGGCATGCTCTACGACGCCCAGAAGAGCGCGGCCCCCATCCTCGTCACCGCGGGCCAGCACGAGCAGAGCTTCAACGTGACCGAGCCCATCCTGTGGGCCGACCTGCCGACGATGGCCCGGCCGCTGGTCAAGTGGTCGACCGAGGTCCATCGCCTGGCAGACCTGCCGCGCATCGTCCACCGGGCCGCCAAGACGGCGTTGACCCCGCCGACGGGCCCCGTATTCCTGTCCCTGCCGGGCGACATCCTCAACGACGAGGCCGAGCTCGACCTGGCCGCGCCGACGCGCGTGGCACCCGGCATGCGCGGCGACAGGGCGGCGCTCGACGCCGCCGCCGCGCTGCTCGCCAGCGCCGAACGGCCCGCCCTGATCGCCGGCGACGCGGTGACCCAGGGGCGTGCCCATGGGGAGGTGGCGGCCCTGGCCGAGCTGCTGGGGGCTCCCGTCTATCTCGAAGGCGTCGCCAGCACCGCCTCCTTCCCGACCTCGCACGCGCTGTACAAGGGCGTGACCGGCCGCCTTTCGCCCGGCATCCGCAAGGAGCTGGAGCAGTACGACGTGCTGTTCTCGATCGGCGGGGACCTCTTCACCCTGTCGCTCCCGTCGGACGTCCATCCGATCCCCGACGGGCTGCGCATCGTCCATCTCGACGTCGACCCGTGGGAGCTCGGCAAGAACTACCCGACAGAGGTCGCGATCCTGGGAGAGCCCCGGGCGACCCTGCCGGAGCTGACCGAGATGATCGCGCTGCGCCTGTCCGACGCGGGCCGCGCGGCGGCCGCCCGGCGCGGCGAGGTGGTCAAGGCCGCCATCGCCGCCGAGCAGGCGGCACTCGCCGCCAGGGCCAGGGCGCAGGCCGGCAAGTCGCCGGTCCAGGCGCTGGCCCTGCTGGAAGCGATCGGCGGCAGCCTTCCGAAGGACGCGGTCGTCATAGAGGAGGCACTGTCGTCGGCGACCGGTATCCGCCAGCTGATCCGCAGCGACGATCCGCAGAGCTTCTTCGGCATGCGCGGCGGCGGCATCGGCTGGGGACTGCCGGCGGCGATCGGCGTCAAGCTGGCGCTGCCCGCTCGTCCCGTGGTGGCGCTCGTCGGCGACGGCAGCGCCATGTACACCTGCCAAGCGCTGTGGACGGCCGCCCGCTACCGGCTCGGCGTCGTGTTCGTCATCCTCAACAATTCCTCTTATCGCATCCTGAAGCAGCGGGTGAACGCGCTGCGCGGGCACGCAGCGCAAACGGGTATCTATGTCGGCATGGACCTGGAGGACCCGGCGATCGACTTCGTCGGCCTCGCGCGATCTCTGGGGCTGCGGGCGGAGCGCGCCGCCACGGTGGCGGAGGCGACCGATCTCGTCGCCGACGGCATCGCCTCCGGCGGGCCTATGCTGGTGGATGTGACGCTGGACCGCAGCTTCTCGCCCGTCTGACGTCCATCCGGGGCGGAACCGCCGGCGCGCCAGCGGGGTTTCTCCCGCGGGCCGCGTCGGCGGCCGATGGAGAAGCCATGGCCCGCATCGCCAAGCGCCGGTCGAGGCGCCAGCAGAAGCCCGCCGAGACCGGCGGCGGCGGCCGGTCGTACTGGAAGGGCTATCTCAAGCTCTCGCTGGTGACCTGCCCGGTCGCCATGACACCGGCCATCACGGAGAGCGAGCGCGTGCGGTTCCGCACCCTGAACCGGGCGACGGGGAACCCGGTGGCGTCGCGATATGTGGACGGGCGATCCGGCGAGCCCGTGGAAGACGACGACCTCGTCATGGGATACCCCGTCGCCGAGGACGAGCTCGTCCTGCTGGAAGACGACGAGCTCGATTCCGTCGCCCTCGACAGCACGCGCACCATCGACATCCGCACCTTCGTCCCCCGAGACGGCATCGACCTCTTCTGGCGCGATCGCCCTCACTACCTCATGCCCGACGACGAGGTCGGCGCCGAGGCCTTCGCCGTCATCCGCGAGGGCATGGAGCGTACGGGCACGGTCGGCCTGTCGCAGCTCGTACTCTACCGCCGCGAGCGACAGGTCATGATCGAGCCGCGCGACCGCGGCATGCTGCTGTGGACGCTGCGCGAGGCCGACCAGATGCGTGACCAGGAAGACCGCGTCGAGCGGGCGAAGGAAGCGCGCGCGCCGGCGGAGATGGTTCGCATGGCAGCCGACGTCATCGGCCGTCGTACCCGCGAATGGTCGCCCGATCTCGTCGGCGACCGCGTGCAGGAGCGGCTGGCCGAGATCATCGCCGCCCGCACCAAGGGCGCGAAGCCGGCAAAGCGCACGGCACCCGAGCCGCCCGAATCGGGAAAGGTCATCAACATCATGGACGCGCTGAGGCGCAGCCTCGCGGCGGAAGGCCAGCGCGGCCGCAAGCGGTGAAGCGGACGCTTACGGCAGGGGCACGGCCGCTCGTCGGAAATCGGCCCAGGGATCGCGCGATATTCCAGCGACACGCGTCGGCGCGTTCCCGATGGTGAACCATGCCGCCGTCGGGATCGAGTCGAGCTCCTCCCAGGCGATCGGCATGGAGACGGGGGCGCCCGCCCTCGCCCGCGGCGAGTACGCCGCGACCGCGGTCGCCCCACGGCCGTTGCGAAGATAGTCGACGAAGATGCGGCCGGGCCGCCGGGCCTTCGTCGCCGTCGCGACATAC
>JBFWXJ010000539.1:0-3744 GCA_050187535.1 Alphaproteobacteria bacterium
TCCTGCGCATGGGCGTGCCGGTTGTCGCCCGCAACATCTTCCCCTCGAACATCCAGGGCCTGCCGACCTGGTACGAGGTGCGGGTGACCGAGAAAGGTTGGCGGGGTGCCCGCGGCGGCGTCGACCTGATGGTCGCGATGAACCCGCAGACCTGGGACAAGGACGTCCGCGGCATCGATCCCGGCGGCTACCTCTTCTACGACTCGACCAAGCCGATGCCGCCGTCGAAGTTCCGCGACGACATCACCGTGGTCGGCGTGCCGCTGACGGAGATGTGCAACGCCGCCTACACCGATGCGCGGCAACGCCAGCTCTTCAAGAACATCATCTATGTCGGCGCGCTCTCGGCCCTGCTCGACATGGACCCGGCCGCGATCGAGCAGCTCATCGGCGAGCAGTTCAAGGGCAAGGACAAGCTGATCCGGCCCAACATCGACGCGTTGCACATGGGCCGCGACTACGCTCTGAAGACCTTCGACTGCCCGCTGCCGCTCAACATCCGCCGCTCGGACGGGGTCGGCGACCGCATCTTCGTCGATGGCAACAACGCCGCCGCGCTGGGTGCCGTCTACGGCGGTGCCACGGTCGCCGCCTGGTACCCGATCACGCCCTCGACCTCTCTGGCCGAGGCCTTCCAGCGCCACTGCGCCCGCTTCCGCACCGAGCCCGAGACCGGGAAGAAGCGCTACGCTATCGTCCAGGCCGAGGACGAGCTGGCCTCGATCGGCATCGTCATCGGGGCGGCCTGGAACGGCGCGCGCGCCTTCACCACCACCTCCGGCCCCGGCATCTCGCTGATGCAGGAGTTCCTCGGCCTCGCCTACTTCGCCGAGATCCCGGCGGTGCTGTTCGACGTGCAGCGCGGCGGGCCCTCGACCGGCATGCCGACGCGCACCCAGCAGTCGGACATCCTCGCCTGCGCCTACGCCTCCCATGGCGACACCAAGCATGTCCTCCTCTTCCCGGAGGATCCGCGCGAGGCCTTCGACATGGCGGCCGACGCCTTCGACCTCGCCGACCGGCTGCAGACGCCGATCTTCGTCATGCTCGACCTCGACATCGGCATGAACGAGTGGCTGTGCCGGCCCTTCGCCTGGGACGACACGCGGCGCATGGACCGCGGCAAGGTGATGACCGAGGCCGAGCTGGAGGCGGGCCGCGACTTCGGCCGCTATCTCGACGTCGACGGCGACGGCATCCCCTACCGGACATATCCCGGCACGCACCCCACCCGCGGCTCGTACTTCACCCGCGGCACGACGCGCGACCGCTATGCCCGCTACAGCGAGGAAGGGCCGGTCTACGTCGACAACATGGAGCGGCTCGCGCGCAAGTTCGAGACGGCCAAGACGCTGGTGCCGGCCCCGGTCGAGCGCAGCGCGGCCGAGCCGACGACTGCGGGCGTGCTCTATTTCGGCTCGACCTCGGCCGCCATGGACGAGGCCCTGACATTGCTCGCCGACCACAACATCCATCTCGACACGATGCGGCTGCGCGCCTTCCCGTTCCCGGCTGCCGTCGAGGACTTCGTGCGCCGCCACGAGGTCGTCTTCGTGGTAGAGCAGAACGCCAACGGCCAGATGCGCACGCTGCTGACCACCGAATGCGGCTTCGATCCGGCCCGGCTGGTGTCGGTCCGGCATTTCGACGGCACGCCGATCACGGCCCGCTTCATCGCCGGCGCCATCGCCGACGCCCTGCCGCACGCCAATGTCGTCCCGCTCCGGAAGGCGGTCCCATGACCTACGTCACCAAGCCCCGCTTCCACCATCCGAAGCTGCCGACCAACGCGCTGGGATACACCAGGCGCGACTACGAAGGCGCGATCTCGACGCTCTGCGCCGGCTGCGGCCACGATTCGATCAGCGCGGCGATCATCCAGGCCTGCTTCGAGCTCGACCTGCCGCCGCACCGCATCGCCAAGCTGTCGGGCATCGGCTGCTCGTCGAAGACGCCGACCTACTTCCTCGGCGCCAGCCACGGCTTCAACAGCGTGCACGGCCGCATGCCGTCGGTCCTGACGGGCGCCAACCTCGCGAACCGCGATCTCATCTATCTGGGTGTCTCCGGCGACGGCGACAGTGCCTCCATCGGCATCGGCCAGTTCGCCCACTCGATCCGCCGCGGCGTCAACATGGTCTACATCGTCGAGAACAACGGCGTGTACGGCCTGACCAAGGGGCAGTTCTCGGCGACCGCCGACCGGGGCTCGACCAGCAAGCGGGGGGCGGCCAACCACGACCAGCCGATCGACCTCGTGACCATGGCGATCATGCTGGGCGCCACCTTCGTCGCGCGCAGCTTTTCCGGCGACAAAGGCCAGCTCGTGCCGCTGATCGAGGCCGCCATCCGCCACCGTGGATCCGCCTTCATCGACTGCATCTCGCCCTGCGTCGCCTTCAACAACCATCCCGGCTCGACCAAGAGCTTCGACTTCGTGCGCGCCCACAACGAGGCGGTGAACCGCCTCGACGTCATGGTCGAGCGCGAGCCGATCGCGGCCGAATACGGCCCGGGCGAGGTGGTCGAGGTGACGCAGCACGATGGCAGCGTGCTGCGCCTGCGCAAGCTCGACGCCGATTACGATCCGACCGATCGCCGTGCCGCCATGGGCTACCTGCAGGAGCGCGAGGCGGCGGGCGAGGTGGTGACCGGTCTCCTCTACGTCGACCCCGACGCCGCCGACATGCACGCCAACCTCGCCACCGTCGACACGCCGCTCAACGCGCTCGACGATGCCGCCCTGCTCCCGAACCGCGCCGCGCTCGAGAAGGTCAACGCCTCGCTCCGGTAGCTGGCCGCGCCAGCTCGCTGGCGGAGTGTTGGACGGTCCTGCAATCCTGGTCTTCGGCCCGCCGAATCAGGGGCCGGCCCGCAGCAGGTAGATAGGTCGCGCGCCGGGCTCGCGCGGGATTGCGGCGAAGCCGGCTTTCTCGAACAGCGACGGCACGCCCGTCCACGCGAAAGCCGCCGCGAATGGGCCGGCATTGGGCTTGGCCGGCCAGCCCTCGATCTCGGCCGCTCCCGCGGCGAAGGCTTCGTCGACCGCGGCACCCAGAAGGCTGCCCGCGACTCCGCGGCGTCGCCAGCCGGCGGCGATGAAGAAGCAGACGACGGCCCAGGTATCGGCCGGACGATCGCGGCGCAGCGAGCGCGTGGCGTCGAGCCGGGGGAAGCTCTCGACCGGGCCGAAGCAGCACCAGCCGACCGGCCGGTCGCCGGCGAAGGCGAGCATGCCCCGGACACCGCCTGCCGCGACGAGCGCGAGGAAGCCCCGGCGGTTCGGCTCGCCTTTCGCCTCGCGCCATTCCTTGCCGCCGCGCGGCACCTGCCAGTGCATGCACCAGCATCCGCCGCAGGCGCCGTTCGGCCCGAAGAGCTCCGTGACGACCGCGCCGTCGGCGGACGTCAGCGGGCGCACGCGAATGTCGGTCATGGTCGCTTCCGGTGGCGGGCCTCGACGAAGATGACGGGGCTCGCGCGGTGGAAGCCTTCGCCACGATGGCCGCCATGGAGCCGCGTGATGCCGAGGCCGGCCGCCTCGATCATGAGCTGCAGCTCGTAGCGGTAGATCGGCCTGACCTTCATCGCGTAGGGGCGCCGGCGCACCAGCCCGTCGTCGCCGACCTCGTCGTACCAGCCGCTGACGCTCTGCACCTGGTCGGGCTCCATCGGCCCGAGGAGGTTGAAGCGCTGGTAGGTGCGTCCGGTCGGCTCGTGCCGGCGGGTGAAGAGCAGCCTAGG
>JBFWXJ010000540.1:0-3737 GCA_050187535.1 Alphaproteobacteria bacterium
GACCACGAGAACCTGATGCACATGAAGCGGATCGCCGACAAGCTGTTCGGCGACGACTACCAGTGGTCGGTGCTGGCGGCCGGGCGCCATCAGCTCCCGTTCGTGACGATGGCCGCCGTGATGGGCGGCAACGTCCGCGTCGGGCTGGAGGACAGCCTCTACATCGGCAAGGGCCGCCTCGCGACCTCCAACGCCGAGCAGGTGCGCCGCATCCGCTCGATCGTCGAGAGCCTGTCGATGGAGATCGCCACACCCGACGAGGCGCGCGCGACGCTGGCGCTGAAGGGCGGCGACCAGGTCGCCTTCTAGGACGCTCGCGCAACGGGGCGGCGGCAGCGCCGCCGATGGGGACGACGCTCACCGTCGTGCTGCCGGTGTTCGTCGTGATGGCCGCCGGCTGGGCGGTCGCACGCTTCGGCATCGTCGACGAGCGGGGTGTGCGCGGCATCGCCCAGCTCGTCCTGCATGTGCTCATCCCGGCCCTGCTGTTCCGCAGCCTCGTCGGCGAGCGCGGCCTCGGCCCGACGGAGCTGGGCGTGGCCGGCGCTTTCTTCGCCGCCTGCCTGATCGTCTACGGGATCGCCATGGTCGTGGCGCGGCGGGCGTTCGGCTCCGGCCTCGACGCCCAGGCGTTCATGGGCATGAGCGCCACCTTCGGCAACACGGTGCAGGTGGCGATCCCCATGGTGATGCTGGCCTACGGGCCGCGCGGCGAGGCGCCGCTGCTCGCCATCATCACCTTCCACTCGCTGATCCTGATCTCGCTGACGACGGTCCTGGTCGAGGTGGCGCAGCACCGCGGCACCGGCGCGCTGGCGACGCTGCGGCAGAGCGTGACGGCGCTGCTGACCCATCCCGTGATCCTGGCGATCCTGGCCGGCCTGCTGTGGCGGCAGACCGGGCTGGCGCTCCCGGCGGTCGTCGACCGGCCGCTCGCCATGCTGGGGGCGGGGGCCGGGCCGATGGCCTTGCTCTCGCTCGGCACCGCGCTGAACGGCCTGCGCGTCGCGGGCGACCTGCGCGAGACGCTGGCGGTCAGCGCCCTCAAGCTCGTCCTGATGCCGGCGCTGGTGTGGCTGGTCGCGGCCCGCCTGCTGGACCTCCCGCCGCTCGAGGTCGCCGTCGCCACGGTCGCCGCCGCCATGCCGACCGGTGCCAACGTCTTCATCCTCGCCCGCCGCTACGACCTCTATCTCAGGCGTGCCGCCAGCACCGTCCTCATCTCGACCGTGGCGTCCGTCGTGACGATCGCGGTCATCCTGACCCTGCTCGGGCCGGTGTGAGCGACCCCGCGGGACCATCGCCTACCGCTGCCGGGGGCACCCGATGAGCCACGCACGGGCGCGCAGCGTCGATCCGGCCGACTACCAGGACGTGCCGCGGCCGGTGGCCGCGATGCCGAAGGACTTCGCGGCGGGCGCCGTGATCCCGCCGCACAGCCATGCCCGCAGCCAGCTCATCCACGCGGTCAGCGGGCTCATGTGGGTCGAGGTGCCGACCGCCACGCTGGCGGTGCCGCCGCGCTGCGCGCTCTGGATTCCGGCGGGGATGCGCCATTCGCTGCGCATGGTGGGGGCGGTCGCCATGCGGACGATCTACGTCGACACCGCCGCGGTCGGCGACCTGCCCGCCCTCTGCCGGGTCATCGAGGTGTCGCCGCTGCTGCGCGAGCTGATCGTCGCGGCGACGGCCGAGCCGGTCGAGTACGACGAGGGCGGCCGCGGCGGGCGCATCGCCGCATTGCTGCTCGACGAGTTGCGCGCCGCGCCGGCGGCGCCCGTCCACCTGCCGATGCCGCGCGACCGCCGCCTCGCGCGCCTCTGCGAGACCCTTCTCGCGGAGCCGGCGCGCGACGACACGCTGGACGGCTGGGGCGCGGCGGTCGGCGCCAGCCCGCGCACGCTGGCGCGCCGCTTCCGCGCGGAGACGGGCATGACGTTCGGCGAATGGCGGCAGCGCGCGCGGCTCGTGCTGGCCCTCGTCCGCCTGGCGGAGGGCGAGCCGGTCGGCAGCATCGCACGCAGCCTCGGCTACGGCAGCCCCAGCGCCTTCACCGCCATGTTCCGCCGTGCCATCGGCCGCGCGCCGGGAGCGTATCGGCCGGGCTAGGGTCCTGGTGCCGGCAGTTCGGCCGGAACCATTTCAGCCATTCCGCGTTGTAGGCTGCCAACCCATGCGCCAGCCCAGCACCCTCGTCCGCATCTCGTCGCTGCTCTTCGCCATCGGGACCGCGACGCTCGTCGTGATCGTCGCCATGTCGGTATGGCTCGCCGCCCGCACCAGCGACTATGCGGACGACGTGCTGGAAACCCAACAGGCCCGCGCCCGCACCTCGGGCCTGCAGGCGCTGCTGGCCGACGCGGAAACCAGCCAGCGCGGCTACCTGCTGACCGGCGACCGCGCCTATCTCGAGCCATATTCCGCCGTCGCGGAGCGGATCGCCGGGGAGATGCGGGAGCTGCGGCGGCTCCTCGAGGAGGACGTGCAGCGGGCGAGCGGTGTCGACCGCCTGTCTTCTCTCGTGTCGGACAAGCTGGCGGAGCTTGAGGGCACCATCGCCCTGGCCGACGCCGGGCGCACGGCCGAGGCGCTCGCCGTCGTGCGGACCGACCGCGGCAGGCTGCTGATGGCCGAGATCCGCGAGACCCTGCGCCGGATGCTGGCCGAGCTCGACATCCGCATGGCCACGCGCGTCGCCGCCGTCGATACCAACGGCGCGGCGCTGGTCTGGGTGACGGTGACGGGCGCGCTCCTCATCCTGGGCGTGGCCGGCGGCGCGATCTGGATGGTCGCACGGCACACCCGGGCGCTCGCCCGCGCGCGTGCCGAGGTCGAGGCGCTCAACGCCGACCTCGACGAGCGCGTCCGGGAGCGCACCTCCGACCTCGCGCGCGCCAACGAGGAGATCCAGCGTTTCGCCTACATCGTCAGCCACGACCTGCGCTCGCCGCTGGTCAACGTGATGGGCTTCACCAGCGAGATGGAAGCCGGCATGCAGGTCCTCCAGCGCCGCTACGAGACGACCGACCCGGGGGAGGACGATCCTGCGCGGGCCGAGGCGCGGCGCGTGGTGACGGAGGACCTGCCCGAGGCGATCGGCTTCATCCGCTCGTCGACCAGCCGGATGGACCGCCTCATCAACGCGATCCTCAAGCTGTCGCGCGAGGGCCGGCGCACCATCACGCCCGAGCGCATCGACATGGCGGCACTGCTGACGAACGCCGCCGGCAGCGTCCAGCACCAGTTGGCGGAGACCCATGGGCGGATCGACGTCGTCGACCCGATCCCCGACATCGTCTCGGACCGCTTGGCTCTCGAACAGGTCTTCGGCAACCTCGTCGACAACGCGGTCAAGTATCTCGACCGCGGCCGCCCTGGACGCATCGTTATCCGCGGCCGCCGCGGCGCCCGGGAGACGGTCTACGAGGTCGAGGACAACGGCCGCGGCATCGCGCCCCAGGACCAGGAGCGCATCTTCGAGCTGTTCCGCCGCGCCGGCGCGCAGGACCGGCCGGGCGAAGGGATCGGGCTCGCCCATGTCCGCGCGCTCGTCCGCCGGCTGGGCGGCGACATCACGGTACAATCCGTGCTTGGTAGCGGCACCACCTTCCGGGTAAGCCTTCCGCCGAGGCCGCCGACTCAAGCCACGAGGGCTGAGACATGAACACTGCCGCACGCGCCGTCACGATCGTCATGGTCGAGGACGACGAAGGCCACGCTCGCCTGATCGAGCGCAA
>JBFWXJ010000541.1:0-1259 GCA_050187535.1 Alphaproteobacteria bacterium
CACCCTGGGCGAGGCGGGACGCGGCCTCTACATGCTGACCAAGGGCCGCGCCACGACGATCGCGCAGCTCGAATCCTTCGCCGCCGAATCCGGCCGGCCGGTGATGGTCGCAGCATTGCAGTACGACCACGCCAATCCGACGCGCGTCTTCCAGGATCTCTCGGACATCGGTGCGGCGGTCGGCCGCGGCCGCCGCCTCTACGGCCAGGTCGCCTGCACGCCGGTGACGATGGATTTCCGGCTGGACGGCGCCTACCTGTTCGAGGCCATGGCGGCGTGGAAGCCGGCGATCGGCCTCTATGCCAGGCCGGACGAGCTGAAGCGCCTCTATGCCGACCCGTCGTTCCGCACGGCGGTGCGCCAGGAGCTGGTGCAACCGGGCTCGCTCAACCGCTTCACCGACCAGTGGCACACGGTCGAGATCGTCGACGCGGCCAAGCCCGCGCACAAGGCGCTGGAAGGCCGGGACGTGGCCGCGCTCGCGGCCGCCGACGGCAAGCATCCGCTCGACTGGCTGCTCGACTTCGGGATCGCCGAGGACTTCGGCACGCTCTTCACCGCGCAGATCATCAACATCGACGAGGCGAAGGTCCGACTCCTGCTGAAGGACCCCAACGCCAGCGTGGCGCTGTCCGACGCGGGCGCGCATCTGACGCTGTTCTGCGACGCCGGCTTCGGCCTGCACCTCCTCGCCCGCTGGGTGCGCGAGCGCCGCGACCTGACGCTGGCCGAAGCCGTGCGCGAGCTGACCGGCAAGCCCGCCGCCATCTTCGGCATCGCCGACCGCGGCACCATCGCACCCGGCCGGGCGGCGGACCTGCTGCTGTTCGATCCGGCGACCGTCGGTCGCGGGCCGAAGCGCCGCGTCGAGGACCTGCCGGCGGGCGCGGCGCGGCTGGTGACGGGTGCCATGGGCATCCACGGCGTCTGGGTGAACGGCGCCCGCATCGCCGATTCCGGCGGCGTCCGCGCCGATGCGCCCCGGCCCGGCCGCGTGCTTCGGGATTTCGCTGCCTGATACGGGCGGCCGACGGGAGGGCTGATCGCAGTAGTCGGCGATAGCCGCCTCAGTCGGCGGCGATCCAGTGGACGACGCGCGGCGGCCCGCCGACCTGAAAGCGGCCGACCGCCTCCTGCAGGACGCGGTCGGCGTTGGTCACGCGCTCGTGCTGGCGCAGGTGCTCCAGCCAGGAGTCGACGAGGAACGTCTCCAGGAAGCGGCCGGGATCGGCCGCGTCCTCGAAGACGCGCCAGTCATA
>JBFWXJ010000541.1:1359-3737 GCA_050187535.1 Alphaproteobacteria bacterium
CCTGCAGGACGCGGTCGGCGTTGGTCACGCGCTCGTGCTGGCGCAGGTGCTCCAGCCAGGAGTCGACGAGGAACGTCTCCAGGAAGCGGCCGGGATCGGCCGCGTCCTCGAAGACGCGCCAGTCATATGCCCCGTCCCGCCGCCGCTCGCCGGCGAGCGCGGCGACGGCGGCGAGGAAGCCGGCACGGCCATCGGCTGCCACGCGGTACTCGATCGTGACCATGACGGGGCCGCCATCGCGGTCGATATCGTCGCCCACCACCGGCTGCGGCCAGTGCATGGAAGGCGTCATGTCGACGCCGGCACCGGTCTGGAGCTTCCAGCGGCCGAGCAGCGGCACCGTCGCGAGCAGTCCGCCGGCGGCGGCGAGATGCGCCGCCGTGAGCCCGATCAGCCCGCCCGCATGGCCCCAGATGAAACTGCCGATGGCCAGCCCGCCGAACTGCACCGTCACGAAGAGGGCGAGGCCGCGCCCCCGGACCCAGGCGGGCAGCGCCATCTGCCCGGAGACGTTGATCGTCGCCAGCACGGCGATCCACGAGACGCCGGCGAGCACGCTGGCCGCCAGCGCCGTGGCGGGGTCGCGGGCGAGGCCGTAGACCGCCATCGCCAGTGCGGTCCCGATCGTCCCCGCGACCGCCAGCCGATCGGGGCCGAGTGCGGCCTTCGCCCGGGGCAGCGCGAAGGCCCCGGCGACCGCGCCGGCGCCGATGGCACCCAGCAGCAGGCCGTAGAGCCGCGGGCCGCCCGCCACCTGCTGGCGCGCGACCAGCGGCAGCAGCGCCCAGTAGGCGCTCGCGAAGATGAAGAACCCACCCGAGCGGATCAGCGTCGCCTGGAGATGCGCATTGTGCCGGGCATGGCGCAGCCCGGTCGCGATCGCGTGCACGAACCGCTCGGCCGGCAGGCGGCGTTCCGCCGGTGCCGGCGGGCGCCACCACAGCAGTGCGGCGATGACGCCGAGATTGCTGACGGCGTTCAGCCAGAACGGCGCGGCGAGGCCGAGCTGCGCGATGATGAAGCCGGCGGCGGCCGGGCCGATCGCCCGGCTGATGTTGATGCCGACGCTGTTGAGGGCGACCGCCGGCTGCAGGTCCACGCGCGGCACCAGCAGGGGCACCACCGACTGCCAGGCGGGCGCCGTCAGCGCCGCGGCCACGCCGCCGAGGAACGTGAAGGCGAGCAGCACTGCGGGCGTCACCCAGTCGAGGCGTACCAGCAGGGCGAAGACCACGATAAGCAGGGTCGAGGCGACCGTTACGCCGAGCAGCAGCTTGCGCCGGTCGACGATGTCGGCGAGGGCGCCGGCCGGCAGGCCGAAGAGGAACATCGGTGCCGCCGTCGCCACCTGCACCAGGGCGACGATGCCGGGATGCGGGTCGAGGCCGGTCATCAGCCAGCCGGCCGCCGCATTCTGCATCCAGGTGCCGATGTTGGAGACGACCGTCGCCGTCCACAGCACCGCGAATACGGGGTGACGGAAGGGTGCCAGCGACGAGCCGCCGGTCCCCTCCCCCTGCGGCGACGCCCCGGCCATCAGAAGGCGAAGCAGGAACAGCCGAGCGCGCCCCAGAACGCCGCCAGGTCAGTGGCGGCGACGGGGGCGCCCAGTGCGGCACCATGGTCATGCGCATGGACGCCGCAGCCATGGGCGCAGTCTGCCGCGCAGGCGACGGCTTCCCGCGCCGGTCCCTGCCAGCCGCCATAGGCGGCGACCGGCGACCAGTCGGGGCTGGGCGGCGGCAGGGCCGGCGCCAGATCGGCGAAGTCGCCGGCGCCATGGACGATCCGCCCGCCGACCATGGTCAGGACAGCGGTGATCGCGGGGATGGCGTCGGAGGGCACCGACAGGTAGTCGTCCGACAGCACGGCGAGGTCGGCATACTCGCCGGCGGCGATTGCGCCTTTGCTTGCCTCCTCGCCCGAGAACCAGGCGCTGCCCTTGGTCCACAGGCCGAGTGCGGTCTCGCGGTCGAGACGGTTGCGCTCGGGATAGAGCTGCAGGCCGCCGACGGTGCGGCCGGAGGTCAGCCAGTGCAGCGCCACCCAGGGGTTGTAGCTCGCCACGCGGGTCGCGTCGGTGCCGGCGCCGACCGGCACCCCCATCTCCAGCATGCGCGCGACGGGCGGCGTCGCCTCGGCCGCCGCCGCACCGTAGCGCGCCACGAAGTGCTCGCCCTGATAGGCCATGCGATGCTGCACGGCGATGCCGCCGCCGAGCGCGGCGATGCGCGCGATATTGCGCGGGCCCACCGTCTCCGCATGGTCGATCGTGAAGCGCAGGCCGGCGAACGGCACGTCGCGGTCGACCCGCTCGAAGACGTCGAGCGCGCGGCCGATGCTCTCGTCGTAGGTCGCGTGCAGGCGGAAGGGCCAGC
>JBFWXJ010000542.1:0-3732 GCA_050187535.1 Alphaproteobacteria bacterium
CGACGAGCCATGTCGCAGGGGCGGCGACCTTCGCGCGAGCGAGCGCATCGGCCGCGGCGGCCCAGGCGGGATCGGCATCGACGCCGACGCCGACGCCGTGGACGACATGGGCGACCCAGATGCACATGGCGGCGCCGGCCGTGGCGTCGTCGGCCGGCCCGACGAAATGCAGGTCGCCACGCCGGCATTCCTCGGCGAGACCGAAGATGGTCGGCGCCCGCGCGACGCGGGCCAGGGCGAGGTAGCGGACCCCCGCAGTGGCGACGGCGGCGACCGCGACGGCGTCGAGCGCCACCGTCCCGCCGGTCGCCGAGCGCACCTGCTGCGGCACGTCGGCCAGCATCGTCCACTCGCCGGACGGCAGCGGGACGCGCTTGCCGCCGACCGTCAGGGTCGTGCCGACCAGGTCGTTCGCCGCCGCCGGATGCGCCGCGAGCATGACAAGGAGGGCCAGGAGCATCGCCGTCCGCATGGCGGCCATGGTCGTCCGCCGGGACGCCGACCGCAACCCCGGCTTCAGGGTGCGGGCGTCGGCAGCCCCGGAAACCGCGCGGCGATGCGGTCCCAGAGCGCGTCGCGCATGCCGCGGTACGAATCGAGGCGGATCTCGCGGCTGCCTTCGACGACGGTCGGATCGAAGGTCGGCCAGTATTCGACGTCGACCGAGAGCGTGCGGGTCAGCTCGAGCGCGCGGTGATGGGCTTCGGGCGACAGCGTGACGATGAGGTCGAAGGAATCGTCCTCGAGCTCGTCGAAGGTCTTGGCGCGATGGTGGGAGAGATCGATGCCGATCTCGGCCATGGCGGCGACCGCGAACGGGTCGACCGGATCGGCGCGCACGCCCACCGAATCGACGAAGACGCGGCGCCGGTGGAGCTGCTTCAGGATCGCCTCGGCGACCGGCGAACGCACCGAGTTCTGCGAGCAGGCGAAGAGGACGCTGCCCGGCAGCGGGCTCATCGTTCAGCCCCGCAGGTGGAGGACGCAGACGAGGGTGAAGAGCCGCCGTGCCGTGCCGTGGTCGATGGCCACACGGTCGGCCAGCCGCTCGCGCAGCAGGGCCGAGCCTTCGTCGTGCAGCGCCCGCCGGCCCATGTCGATCGCCTCGATCTGCGATGGCGACGACCGGCGGATCGCGGCGTAGTAGCTCTCGCAGACGAGGAAGTAGTCGCGCACGATGCGCTTGAAGGCGACGATCGGCACGACGATCTCGGCGAGCGGCGCGTCCGCCGTGTCGGCGACGGCCATGCGCAGGCGGTTGTCGACGATCGCCAGATGCAGGTGATAGGGGCCGGGCGGGCCGCCGACCAGCGCGAAGCGGTTCTCCTCCACCAGATCGAAGAGCGCCACCGCCCGCTCGTGCTCCACGTCCGGGCTGCGACGCAGCACGGTGTGCTCGTCGAGGGTGACGCGGGCGATGCGCCCGCGCCCGTCCCCCGCCGCGGGCGGCTCAGGCGGCTGTCGGGGCGGCCGCGAGCCGGATCGCGATCGAGCGGGCATGGGCATCGAGCCCCTCGGCCTCGGCCAGCGTCACCGCAGCCGGGCCGATGCGCGCCAAGCTGGCGGCGTCGCAGCCGACGAAGGTCGTCCGCTTGAGGAAATCGAGCACGCCGAGGCCCGAGGAGAAGCGGGCGCTGCGGGCGGTCGGCAGGACATGGTTCGGGCCGGCGACGTAGTCGCCGATCGCCTCCGGCGTGTGGCGGCCGAGGAAGACCGCGCCGGCATTGCGGATGCGGGCCGCCAGCGCGTCCGGGTCGGCGACCGCCAGCTCCAGGTGCTCGGGCGCGAGCCGATCGACGAGCGCCGGCGCCTCGTCGAGGTCGCGGAGCAGGATGACCGCGCCGAAGCGCCGCCAGCTCTCCGCTGCGATCGCCTCGCGCGGCAGGCGCGCCAGCGCGGCGTCGACGGCGGCGACCGCGCGATCGGCGAAGGCCGCATCGTCGGTCAGCAGGATCGCCTGGGCGGCCGTGTCGTGCTCGGCCTGCGACAACAGGTCGGCCGCGATCCAGTCGGGATCGTTGGCACCGTCGGCCACGACCAGGATTTCCGACGGGCCGGCGATCATGTCGATCCCGACCGTGCCGAACACCCGCCGCTTGGCGGCCGCGACATAGGCGTTGCCGGGGCCCACGATCTTGTCGACCGGCGCCACCGTCCGCGTCCCGTAGGCGAGTGCGGCCACCGCCTGGGCGCCGCCGATGCGGTAGACCTCATCGACGCCCGCGATGCGGGCGGCGGCCAGCACCAGCGGATTGAGCGCGCCGTCCGGCGTCGGCACCGTCATCACGAGCCGCTCGACGCCGGCCACCTTCGCCGGCACGGCGTTCATCAGGACCGAGCTCGGATAGGCGGCGAGGCCGCCCGGAACGTAGATGCCGACCGCGGCGATCGGCCGCCACACCATCCCGACCCTGACGCCGGCCGCATCGACGCCATCGATGCCCGTCGGCAGCTGGGCGCGGTGAAAGGCCTCGATGCGCGCCGCCGCGAGTTGGAGTGCGGCGATCGTCTCGGGCGCACAGCGGTCGGACGCCGCCGCGATCTCCGCATCCGAGATGCGCAGCGCCGTTGGCTCGAAGCGGTCGAGCCGGCGCGTATGGGCGATGACCGCCGCGTCGCCGTCGCGGCGCACGTCGGCGATGATCGCGGCGACGACCGCGTCGACGTCGGCGTCCGCCTCGCGCTTCTCGCCCAGCAGCCGGAAGAAGTCGTCGGCGAAGCCGGGGTCCGCCGTGGAGAGGCGGCGCACCATCAGTGGCGTGTCGCGTCGGCGTCGGACGCCGTGCGGAACCGCTCGACCCAGCCCTGCACCTCTTCCGACCGGGTCTTGAGCGCGGCGCGATTGACGATGAGGCGAGAGCTGATGTTTGCGATCTGCTCGATCTCGACCAGCCCGTTGGCCTTCAGCGTCGACCCGGTCTGAACCAGGTCCACGATGCGCCGGCAGAGCCCGATGCGCGGCGCCAGCTCGACGGCACCGTGCAGGTGGATGCACTCCGCCTGGACGCCGCGGGCCGCGAAGTGCCGGCGGGTCAGGCCCGGATACTTGGTGGCGACGCGGACATGGCTCCAGCGGCTCGGGTCGTCGCCGGCCGAGAGCTCCTCGGGCTCGGCCACGACCATGCGGCAATGGCCGATCCTGAGGTCGAGCGGCGCGTAAATCTCGGGATAGTCGAACTCCATCAGCACGTCGCTGCCGGCGACCCCCATATGGGCGGCACCGAACGCGACGAAGGCGCCGACGTCGAACGAGCGCACGCGGATGATGTCGATGTCGTCGCGGTTGGTACGGAAGCGGAGCTGGCGGTCATCGGGATCGTCGAAGGCCGCCTCCGGCTCGATGCCGGCGCGGCGCACGAGCGGCATCACTTCCTTGAGGATGCGGCCCTTGGGCAGCGCGAGGACGAGGACGTCGTTGGCGGACACCGGGGTCTCCCAAAGGACACGGACCGCTCGTCGCCGGGCGGTCCCGGGCGGCCCTCAGGCGTCTTCGAGCGGGTGCGACGGGCGCCAGGGCGTCGCCCAGGGCTCGTCGAGGTCCTGTAGATGGCACAGGATGCCGTCCGCTTCCAGCCGGATCGTGGCGCCACCGGCGAAGTCCAGGTGGATGGCGCCGTCGACGTGGCGGATCGCCAGCAGCGACAGCATGCGGTCGCGCTGCGACTGGTCGATGCCGCGGTGGCGCACGGCGGCGACCCCGTCGAAGCAGATGCCGGCGTGGACGCGCTCCTG
>JBFWXJ010000543.1:0-3729 GCA_050187535.1 Alphaproteobacteria bacterium
TATTTCGAGACCGTGGGCATCGACCCGGCGCGTGCCCGCACGGTGGTCGTCAAGTCGCGCGGGCATTTCCGCGCGGGCTTCCTGCGCCTCTTCCGGCCCGCCCAGGTGATCGAGGCGGACGTGCCGGGCCTGACCTCGCCCAACCTCGACAGCTTCGATTTCCGTGACGTGCGGCGGCCGCTCTTCCCGCTCGACCGCGACGCCACCTGGACCCCGCCCAACTGGTAAGCCCCCACCTGCCAAGCCCTGCAAGAGGATCGCCCATGGCCGCCCCCCGCATCGCCGTCCTCGGCCTGCACCACGAAGGCAACCGCTGGGCACCGGTGGTCCAGCGGGAAGACATGCGCATCACCGCCGGGCAGGCGCTGATCGACGACGCCCGCGCAAAGCACCCGCGCGTCACCGGCGGCACCGTCGGCTTCGTGCTGGAGATGGACGCGACCGGCCCGTGGACGCCGGTGCCGATCGTGCTGGCCGACGCCGGCGCGGCGGGCCCGCTCGACCACGGGCTGCTGGGCGAGATCGAGGAGGAGATGCGCCAGGGGCTGGAGGCGGCGATGCCGCTCGACGGCGTCTACTTCGCGCAGCACGGTGCCGGCATCTCGACCGGCAGCCACGATCCCGACGGCGAGATGTACGCGATCGCGCGCCGCATCGTCGGTCCGGCCGTGCCGATCGTCAGCATCCTCGACCTGCACGCCATGGTCTCGGACGAGATGGTCGATTCCTGCGACTACATCGCGTCCTACATCACCAACCCGCATGTCGACCAGAAGGAGCGCGGTGCGGAATGCGCGCGCGCCATGCGCGCGCTGCTGGGCGGCATGAAGACGAAGAAGGCCTTCATCCGCCTGCCGATCCAGGCGCCGCAGGTGACGCAGCTCACGGCGGCCGGCACCGGCCCCTACGCGGACGCGATCGGCTACGGCCAGACCAAGCTCGACGACACGGTGCTGAACGTCTCGATCCTGGGCGGGTTCACCTATGGCGACACGCCCTACCAGGGCATGGCCTTCATCGTCACGACGCGCGACGACGAGAAGCGGGCCCGGGCGCTCTGCCGCGAGCTGGCGGAGAAGGTGTGGAACGACCGCCACCGCTTCGTGCCGCGGCTGACCAGCCTCGCCGACTGTGTCGCCGGCGCGGTCGCGCGCGGCAAGGACAAGTCGCTGCCGGCGGCGGTGATCGCCGACGTCGCCGACAACCCGGGCGGCGGCGGACGCGGCAACACGACCTGGCTGCTCAAGGCGCTCTACGCCGCCGGCGCGGAGGGCGTGATCCTCGGCCATCTGAACGACGCCGCCCTGGCCGCCGAGGCGCATCGCCTCGGCGAGGGCGCGCGCTTCGAGGCGCATTTCAACCGCGAGGAGATGGACGAGCGTTCCGAGCCGTTCAGCGTCGCCGCCGAGGTGATCGGGCTCTCGGACGGCGTCCTCGTCGGCCAGGAGGGTGGCTCGCGCGCCGGCATGACCGTCGACCTCGGGCCGACGGCGGTCTTGCGCGTCGGCACCATCACCGTCGTCGTCATCACCCGGCGCCAGCAGACGATCGACCCCGGCTATTTCGAGAATGTCGGCGTGTCAGTGACGGACGCGCGCACCGTCGTCGTCAAGTCGCGCGGCCACTTCCGCGCCGGCTTCTCGAAGTACTTCAAGCCCGAGCAGATCATCGAGGCGGACGTGCCGGGCCTGACCTCGCCCAACCTCGGCAACTTCGAGTTCCGCAACGTCGTGCGGCCGCTCTTCCCGCTCGACCGCGACACGACCTGGACGCCGCCCGCCTGGTAGCGGGTCACAGCAGCCCGGTCAGCAGCCGGACCGAACCGGCGAGCAACGCGACGCCGGCGATGCCGGCCAGCCAAAGGAGCGCGAAGACGCCGAGGCGCCGCATCAGTGGTAGCCCGCGTCGGCGCGCACCTTCCCGCGGAACACCCAGTAGCTGTACGCGGTGTAGCCGAGGATGACCGGCAGCAGCAGGAGCATGCCGACGAGGATGAAGCCCTGGCTCTGCGGCGGCGCCGCGGCATCCCAGATGGTGATGCCGGGCGGCACGATCATCGGCCACAGGCTGATCGCGAGCCCCGTGTAGCCGAGGAAGAAGAGGGCCAGCGTCAGCACGAACGGCAGCCTTTCCCGGCGCGCTTCGATCGCCCGCCACAGCAGGAACGCGCAGGCGGCGACCAGCAGCGGCACGGGGGAGAAGATCAGCAGGTTCGGCATGGTGAACCAGCGCCGGGCGATGTCCTCGTGGATCAGCGGCGTCCACAGGCTGACGACGGCGATGGCGACCAGCAGCGCCGCCGCGAAGGGTGTCATCAGCCGGAAGCAGCGGGCCTGCAGCCCACCCTCCGTGCGCATGATGAGCCAGCCGCAGCCGAGTGTGCCGTAGCCGGCGACGAGGGCGGCGCCGGTGAACAGGCTGAAGGGCGTGAGCCAGTCGAATGCGCCGCCCGCAAATTGCCGGTCGACCACGGTGAAGCCCTGGATGAAGGCGCCGAGCGCCAGCCCCTGCATGAAGGCCGCCACCGTCGACCCGGCCGCGAAGGCCCAGTCCCACGCCGGCCGGCTGCGCGTCGCGCGGAAGCGGAACTCGAAGGCGACGCCACGGAAGACGAGCGCCAGCAGCATTGCCGTCAGCGGCAGGTAGAGGGCCGGCAGCAGCACCGAGTAGGCCATCGGGAAGGCGCCGAAGAGGGCAGCACCCCCCAGCACCAGCCAGGTCTCGTTGCCGTCCCAGACCGGCGCGACCGAGTTCATCATCGTCCCCCGGTCGGCGTCGTCGCGCACGAAGGGGAAGAGGATGGCGATGCCGAGGTCGAACCCGTCGAGCGCCACGTAGAGGGCGATGCCGAGGGCGATGATCGCAGCCCAGATCAGCGGCAGGTCGATGCCCATGGCCGTCACTCCGCCGCCGCCTTCATGGGGTGCAGCCCGACCGCCGGATCGGCCGGCGTCGGCGGCTCGCCCTCGGGTGGCCGGCCCATCAGGTGCAGGATGTAGCGGATGCCGAACCCGAACACGACGACGTAGACGACCACGAATAGCGACAGCGACAGCGCGACACGGCCGGCATCGATCGCCGAGGCGGCGTCGGCGGTGCGCATCAGGCCATGGACGATCCAGGGCTGGCGGCCGGATTCGGTCGTGATCCATCCGGCGAGCACGGCGACGAAGCCGGCCGGGCCCATGGCGACGGCAGCGCGCAGGAACCAGCGGTGGTCGTAGAGCCGCCGGCGCCAGCGCAGCAGCAGCGCGGCAGCACCCAGCGCCAGCATGCACAGGCCGACCCCCACCATAATCCGAAACGTCCAGAAGATGAGCGCGGCGTTCGGGCGGTCGCCGGGCGGCCACTCCTTCAGCCCCCTGATCTCGCCGTCCCAGTCATGGGTCAGGACGAGGCTGCCGAGACGCGGGATTTCGACCGCCCAGCGTGTCTCCTCGCGCGCCATGTCCGGCAGGCCGAACAGGATGAGCGGCGCGCCCTTCCGCGTCTCCCAATGGCCTTCCATGGCCGCGATCTTCGCCGGCTGGTGTTCCAGCGTGTTGAGGCCGTGCAGGTCGCCCGCGGCGATCTGCACCGGCGTCACCGCGATCGCCATCCACATCGCCATCGACAGCATCGTGCGTGCGGGCGGCCCGTCGCGCCCGCGCAGCAGGTGCCATGCGCCGACCGCGCCGACGACGAAGGCGGTCGTCTGGTAGGCCGCCAGCACCATGTGGACGAGGCGGT
>JBFWXJ010000544.1:0-3714 GCA_050187535.1 Alphaproteobacteria bacterium
CGGTGTCGACGTGATCACCACCGGCAACCATGTCTGGGACAAGCGCGAGATCATCGCCACCATCGCAGCCGAGCCGCGGCTGCTGCGCCCGGCCAACTTCCCGCGTGGCACGCCCGGCTCGGGCGTCGGCGCCTACCGGCTGGCGGACGGCCGCCGCGTCGTCGTCGTCAACCTCATGACCCGCCTCTTCATGGACGCGCTCGACTGTCCCTTCGCGGCGGTCGACGCGGCACTTACCGACGAGCGCCTGGGGGAGACGGCGGCCGCCATCCTGGTCGACGTCCATGGCGAGGCGACCAGCGAGAAGATGGCGATGGGCCACCATCTCGACGGGCGCGCGTCGGCGGTCGTCGGCAGCCATTCCCACGTGCCGACCGCGGACGCGCAGGTGCTGCCGGGCGGCACCGCCTACCAGACCGATGCGGGCATGTGCGGCGACTACGATTCCGTGATCGGCATGCGCAAGGAGGCGGCCGTCGCCCGCTTCGTGCGCAAGATGCCGGGCGAGCGCCTGTCGCCGGCCGACGGCGAGGGCACCCTGTGTGGCGTTTTCGTCGAGACCGACGACGCGACCGGCCGCGCCCGCCGCGTCGCCCCCGTGCGCCTCGGCGGCCGCCTCATCGAGGCGCGGCCGGAGGCCTGAGGACGGTCACGCCTCCGGCAAGCCGGCCCGGCGCAGCCCTTCCACGTAGGTGGCGAGTGCTGCGGGATTCTCGGCCAGCGGGCGCGCCATGAATGCGCGGAGCGCCGCCACGGTGGCGCCCGGGTCGGCAGCCAGCAGGCGCCGCACGGCCTCGTGCGCAACCGCGGCCGGGCCTGCGAGACCGCTGGTGACGACCTTCATGCGCAGCGCCGGCAGATAGCGTGCGTTCTGTGCCAGGGCGCGGTCGGCCGCCGCAGTCGCGGCTGTCCATCGGCCGGCGGCGAACTCCGCCCAGGTGGCTGCGAACCAGTTGAAGTGGTGGAGGGAGTCGAGCGGGTTGAGGCGCTGGCCTTGCTCGAATGCGTCGAGGGCGGTTGCCCCGTCGCCCAGAAATGCGTGGGCAAGGGAGCGGGCGATCCAGGCGTGGGCGGAGCTCGGGTTGAGATCGAGGGACCGGGCGATCAGGCCCGCACCAGTGGCAGCCTCGCCGCCGAGGAACAGGATCACGAGTCCCGACATCCACAGGGCCTCGGAATCGTCGGGGCCGGTCTCGACTGCCAGCCGTGCCAGTCGCACCCCCTCGACCAGGTTCGGATCGTCGATGCCGACCCAGCGGAACATCCACTGGAACTGGTAGCAGCGCGCCGCCATGGCGTAGGCGGTCGAGTAGAGCGGGTCGATCGCGATCGCCCGGCGCAGCAGCCGCAGTGATTCCGCGTTGTCGCTGGCGCTGTTGCGGAAGCGCGGCAGTGCCCGAAGATAGAGGTCGTATGCGGTCAGGCTCTCCGTCGGCTTGCGCTGCGCGCGGGTGATCTCGAATGCGCGCACCGCCGGCGCTGCCGCCGCGGCGATCGAGATGGTCAGTCGCCGCTGGATGGCGAAGACGTTGTCGACCACGTCGTCGATCAGTTCCGACCACAGCTGGCGTCCCGTCGCGGCCTCGGTCGCCCGTGCCGCCACCCGGACACGATCGCCGTCGCGCCGCACGCTGCCGTGCAGGATGTAGCGGATTCCGATCTGCGCGGCGGCCAGCCGCGCCTTGCCCGCTTCGTCCCGCAGCACCGCGGCGGTGCCGCCGGCCATGACGAAGAGCCAGCGCTCGCGGCCGAGCGCGACCGTCAGGTCCTCGACGATGCCGTCCGTGAAATAGTCCTGCGCCGGCCCGTCGCCAAGACTGGTGAAGGGCAGGACGATGATCGAGGGGGCGTCGGGCGGTGGTCGCGGCAGGTCCGCGCGTGCAGTCGGCACCGGTCGCGCGGGCTGGGCCGACGCTGCGCCGGACCGGATCGCTGCGCCGAGCCGCGATGTCTCTTCGTCCGGCTCGACGCCGAGCTCGCTCTTCAGGATATCCACGCAGGATGCGAACTGGCGCAGGGCCTCGCCGCGGCGTCCCGCCGCCGCCAGTAGCCGCATCAGCAGCCGATGCGCCTCCTCGCGCAGCGGATCGGCATCGACCAGCCGCCGTGCGATGGCGATCGCGGCGTCGGACTGTCCCGCTCCATCTTGCGCTTCGGCCAGTCGCTGCAGCGTGTCGAGCCGCCGCGAGCGCAGCCGCTCGCGCTCCATTTCGAGCCACTCGGCGAAGGGCTCGCCGTCGAGGTCGAGGCCCTCCAGGAACTCGCCGCGGAACAGGCGATCCGCATCTTCAAGCTCGGCCGGGTCTCGCGACGCGGACAGACGATCGAAGACCGCGACGTCGATGCCGATCGGGGCATCGGTTCGCAGCGCGATCCCGTTACCGTCGACGACCAAAGCGCTGTCGGCCGCGGCGCCGAGCGCGGCGCGCACCGCGACCAGCGACTGACGCAGGCTCTGGCGCGCCCGGTCGGTGCTGCCGTTGCTCCAGAGCAGGGCGCCCAGATGATCCCGCGGCACGGTACGCCCGCGGTGGGTCGCGAGATAGGCGAGCAGCGCCCGACTCTTGCGCGGCAGCGGCCGCCGCGTCCCGTCCGCAGCCGTCAGGGTGAGCGGCCCCAACAGCCGCAGCTCCAGTGGCGGGACGGGCGGCGGCGCCGGCGCGCGCCGCGGCGCCGGTCCATCGGAGGCGATCGCGACGGCGCGCCGTGAATGCGGAGCCATCAGGCTTTGACGATTGCTTGACGCCGCCTTGCCGTCAATCGTGTGCGCTCGTCCGCGCGATCATGCTTCGACGGAGATTCCGATGACCAAGCTGCTTCGTGCGACCGCCATCCTGTTGGCGCTGCAGGCGGGGCCGGCCTGCGCCGAGGGCCGCTATCCCGAGCATCCCGTGCGCATCGCCGTCGGTTTTCCGGCCGGCACTGTCCCCGACCTAGCCACGCGCCTCGTGGCCGATGGGCTGCAGGCCGCCTTCGGTCAGCCGGTGCTGGTCGACAACATCCCGGGTGCGGGCGGCAACGTTGCAACCGATCGTGTCGCTAAGGCCAAGCCTGACGGTCATACGCTGCTGATGGCCGGGAACGGTGCCATCGTCATCAATCCCGGCCTCTACGAGAAGCTGCCGTTCGATCCCGGCCGCGACCTGGTGCCCGTGTCGCAAATATGCATGACACCCAATGTCCTGGTGGTCGGAAATGACGTGCCGGTGCGCGACGTCGCCGGGCTGGTGGCGCTCGCGCGCGCCCGGCCGGGCGCTCTCAGCTACGCATCGAGCGGTGTCGGCACGTCGCAGCATCTCGCGGGCGAGATGCTGCGGTCGGCGGCCGGCATCGACCTGCTCCACGTGCCCTACACCGGCGGCGGCGCCTTCATGCCGGACGTCATGGCCGGGCGCGTCACGATGACCTTCGGCAATATCGCAGGAAGCCTGGCGCTGATCCGCGACGGGCGGCTGCGGGCGCTCGCGGTCAGCTCGCTCGAGCGGTCGCCGGCGCTACCGGACGTGCCATCGATGCAGGAGGCCGGGTTCCCCGGCTTCGAGGCCACCGCGTGGTTCGGCCTGATGGCTCCGGCCGGCACGCCGCCCACCATCGTCGACCGGCTGCATCGCGAGACGGTACGCGTGCTGGCGCGGCCGGAGGCCGGGCAGCGGCTGGCCGCGCTGGGCGCGGTGCCGATCGGAAACTCGCCGCAGGAGTTCGCAGCCGCGATCC
>JBFWXJ010000545.1:0-3698 GCA_050187535.1 Alphaproteobacteria bacterium
GTAGAGGCGCTCCAGCTCGATCGTCGGCTGCATCGGCGGCGCGGTGTCGCCCGGCGCCGGGAACAGCGTCTCGAGCTTGCCGGCGACGCCGGTCGTTGGACGTTCGTGAAGCAGGGAATCCGGCATCGTGCTCTCCTTGCAGGCAGCCTCCGGCCGTCGTGGCGACGAGCCGGCGCTTTCTTCCTGTCCCTGCAAGAATCCCGCCTGTCGGAAAAGGCACCTGTGTCAGCAGGTCGTGAAATATTCCTGGATCGCCGCCGGATCGCGCGTCTCGGCTAGCGCCAGCATCAGAAGGATTCGCGCCTTCTGGACGTTGAGCGAGTCCGCGGCCAGCCAGCCGCGCCGGACGAGCGCGGCGCGCGGCGTGACGCGGCCGCTGCCGGCGCGCGTCGACATGACGACCGCGATGCCACGGGTGACCGCGTCGTCGAGCGGCTCGCGCTGGGCCGGCGGCACGAAGCCGGGCGCCATGCCGGAGACGACCAGGCCCTCGGCCCCGGCCGCGACGAAGGCATGGATGGCTGCCGCATCGGCGCCGGCATAGCTCGGCACGATGTCGACGCGCGGCAGGGAGGTCCGCCCCGCGATGTCGAACACGCCACGGCGGCGCGCGGGGCGGCGCTCGATCGCGATGCGGTCGGCATCCGCGTGGCCGACGAGGCCGAAGTCCGGCGACCGGAAGGTCTGCAGGCGCAAGGTCGACGTCTTCGTCACCTCGCGGGCCGCGTGGATCTCGTCGTTCAGCACCACGAGCACGCCGAGGCCGCGCGCGACCGGGCTGCCGGCGGTGCGCACGGCGTTCAACAGGTTCGGCCCGGCGTCGGTCCCGAGTGCCGAGGCCGGCCGTTGCGCGCCGACCAGGACGACGGGGATGTCGAGCTTCAGCGTCAGGTGCAGGAAATACGCGGTCTCCTCCAACGTCGCGGTGCCATGTGTCACCACGATCCCGTCGAGCCCGGGATGTCGCCCCGGCAGCGCCTCGATCAGCTGCACCAGCTCCAGCCACTCGGCCGGGCCGATGTCCATGCTGCCGACCGCCTTCCAGGCGACGGGGATGATGTCGCCCAGCCCCGCCACCTCGGGGAAGCGCGCCAGCAGCCCCGCGGGGTCGAGCTTGTCGCCGGTGTCGGCGTAGTCCAGGTAGTCGAGCGGGCCGTGGCCGAGCGAGGAGATCGTGCCGCCGGTGCCGACGATGCACACCTTCATGTCAGGGATCCTTGGACGAGGTCAGAGCGGCGGGCGGGTCGCGCGGTCGCCGATGGCGGTCTCGATGGCATGCGCCACGCCCAGCACGAGGTCGTCGGCGAAGGGCTTGCCGGCGACCTGCAGGCTCATGGGCATGGGATTGGCGCCGGGATAGAAGCCGCAGGGCACGGCAGCGGCCGGCTGGCCCGTCACGTTGAACGGCATCGTCAGGTAGGGCTTGCCGAAGAAGGGGAAGGTGGGCGCCTCCTCCATGCGCTCCGGCGGGCCATAGTGGGTGGCCGTCAGCACGACGTCGAAGGGCGCCATGGCGGCCGTCATCGCCTCCACCAGGGTGCGGCGGAAGCGGATCGTGCGCTGGTACTCGTCGGCCGAGATGAAGGCGCCGAGCCGCATGCGGTCGCGGAAGAGCTGGCCGTAGATGCCGGGGTTGTCGCGCAGATGCCGCTTATGGATGGCGAAGCCCTCGGCCAGGATGATCAGCCGGCCGACCGCGTGGAAATCGGCGATGTCCGGCAGCGTCACGTCCTCGACCACCGCACCGTCGGCGGCGAGCGCCGCTGCCGCCCGGTCGATGGCGGCGATCAGCAGGGGATGGGCGCTCGCATGCCAGGCGCGCGCGATGCCGACGCGCAGGCCGCGCACCGGACGGCCGATGGCGGCGCGGAAGGCGGGGACGAGGCCGGCCACCGATCCCGGGTCGCGCGGGTCGTGCGCGGCCAGCGCCTCCATCATCAGGGCGCAGTCCTCGGCGGTCCAGGTCATCGGCCCGGCATGGTCGAGGCTGTAGGACAGCGGGAGGACCCCGCGGCGCGAGACCAGCCCGTAGGTCGGCTTGAGGCCGACGAGGCCGCAGAAGCCGGACGGGCTGCGGATCGAGCCGCCGGTGTCCGACCCCATGGCGGCCGCGCACATGCCGGCTGCGACCGCCACACCCGAGCCGCTCGACGAGCCACCCGGCTGGAGGGCGGTGTCCCAGGGATTGCGCGCGGGCGGGCTGAAGAGGTCGAAGGAGGGTCCGCCGAAGGCGAACTCGTGGGTCGAGAGCTTGCCGAGCGAGATGGCGCCAGCCGCCTTGAGTCGCTGCACGCTGACCGCGTCCTCGGTCGGGACATGGTCCTTCAGCAGCCGCGAATGGCCGGTCGTAGCGATGCCGGCCGTCGAATAGATGTCCTTGAGCGCGATCGGCACGCCGTGCAGCGGGCCGCGCCAGCGTCCTTGCGTGATCTCCGTTTCGGCACGCGCCGCGTCGGCGCACGCCTGCTCGCGGGTCACCAGCAGAAAGGCGTGCAGGCCATCGTCGAAGGTGGCGATGCGGTCGAGATAGGCCTCGACCGCGGCGACCGGCGACAGCTGCCGCGTGCGGATCAGCGCCGACAGGGCGGCCAGCGACAGCTCGTGGATCGCGGTCATCGCGCGACCCCGGCGCCGAAGGGAACGAAGACCAGCGCCGGCTCCGTCGCCATGTCCGGGTCGGCGGGCAGCCGCGGGATCAGCATGTTCCTGAGGCCCTTCCAGCCCTCGAACATGCGGGCACCTTCCTCGGCGTCGAAATCGAGGCCCGTGCGTCGGGCGAGCTCGAGGAACTCCTCGAGCGAGGGGTCGGCCATCGTCTCCTCCGGATGGTTCGTCAGCGCTGGATGTCGAGTGCCTGGCGCAGGCCGTCGCTGAGGAGATTGAAGCACATGCAGGTGACGAAGATCACGGCCCCCGGCAATGCGGCGTTCCACGGCGCCACGTAGATCGACTGGCGTAGCGTGTTCAGCATCAGTCCCCAGTCCGCCTCGGGCGGGCTGACGCCGAGGCCAAGGAAGGAGAGGCCGGACGCCACGACGATCGCGACCGACAGCAGGCTGGAGGCGTAGACCAGCACCGGACCCACGACGTTGGTCAGGATGTGGACGCGGATGATGGCGAGCGTGGAGGCACCGCTCGCCCGCGCCGCCTCGACGAAGGGCAGGCTGCGCACCTGGGTCGTCACACTCTCGGCGATGCGCGTCAGCGGCGGGATGAAGATGAGGGTGAGGGAGATCAGCCCATTGACGAGGCCGGCGCCGAGCGCCCCCGAGATCGCGATGGCGAGCAGGATCGAGGGGAAGGCGTAGAAGACGTCGGTCGTGCGCATGATCAGCATGTTGATCTTGCCGCCGACGAAGCCCGCGATCATCCCGAGCGTCCCGCCGATGAGGAAAGCGGCGCAGACTGGGGTGAAGGACATGAAGAGCGAGATGCGGCCGCCATAGATGAGGCGCGTCAGCAGGTCTCGGCCGAGCTCGTCGGTGCCGAGCAGGTGCCCCGGCGTGCCCATCGGCGCCAGCCTGCGCAGCATGCTGGTCTTGTAGGGGTCGTGCGGCGCCACCCAGGGCGCGAACACGGCCGCCCCCACGATGATCGCCAGAACGGCGAGGCAGAGCAGCGTGACGGGATCGCGGCGCAGTCGCGAGAAGACGCCCTGCCAGTATCCGGGCGGGCGGTCGACCGCGGCGGCGCCGGCC
>JBFWXJ010000546.1:0-3686 GCA_050187535.1 Alphaproteobacteria bacterium
CTGGTCGCAGTCGAGGGCATGGCGCTGGAGGCCGAGCTGGCCGGCGCCATGCTGTTCGTGCGCAACCGCGACAAGCCGGGTTTCATCGGGGCGCTGGGCCGGGCGCTGGGCGACGCCGGCATCAACATCGCCACCTTCCATCTTGGGCGCACCGGTGCCGGCGAGGACGCGATCTGCCTGGTCCAGGTCGACCAGCCGATCGACGAGGCGATGCTGGCCGCGGTCCGCGCGCTGCCGCATGTCGTCGAGGCGCGCACGCTCTCCTTCCGGGGCGAAGCACTCTGAATGCTGCGCACCGCCGATCCGCCGTCCTAGTATCGCCGGCGTGGTCGAGATGCGATTCGCGGTGCAGGCGGTCGACGGTCCGAGCGTCCTGGACGCGGACGATCTCACCATCCTGCGCGGCGCGGCGACCGCCGCCGATCCGGCCGAGCCCGGGGCGGTGGAGCGGTGGGATGCCATCCGCAACCACATCGGCCTGCCGCCGCCGGCCGCGCCGGTGCCCGAGCCGCACGAGCTGCTTCTGGCGGTTTGGGCGCTGGAATCCGTCGCCGCCGACATCGGCGCCAGGCGGCCACGGCCGCCGCGCCTGCTCTCCGCGACAGGATCCGCCGTCGAGGGCATCGTCTCCGGCCTGCCCCACGGCACGGCACGACCGGCGATGGATATCGCCGCGGCCATCGCCGCGGCGGCCGCGCGGCCGCAGGCGGCGAGCCGCGAGGAGCTGCCCGGCCGCATGGCACAGCTGCGCCGGAGCGCGCGCATCGGCCCCTCCGAGGACGAAAGCCCGATAGCGTCGGCCCTGAGCCGGTCCCTGACGGCGGCGGGCGTTCCCTGGATCTGGTCGCGCCTGCGCCCGGGCCTGCTGGTCGCCGGCGAGGGCCGCAACCGCATCCTCTTCGACGGCGCCACCGCATTGTCGACGCCCCTCGGCGCGGCGATGATCAGCCGCCACCGCATGGAGGGGGCGGCCTTCCTCGAACAGCTCGGCGTCCCGGTCCCGCGCCGCCTCGCCGCCACGGGCATCGAGGCGATCGCGGCTGCGGCCGACGCCCTCGGCTATCCCGTGCTGGTGCGCACGATGCGCGGCACGGTGCTGGCCGAACCGGCGAGCGAATCGGCGTTGCGCGATGCCGGGGCCTCGGCCCCGTGGCGCAGCGGCCCGGCCGTCGTCGAGGCGGTGCGGGGCGCCGGCTTCTTCGTCGCTGCACTGGTCGATGGCGTGATCCGCGATCTGCGGCGGCGCGAAGCGACGGGCACGACGGAGACGATCGACGCGGCCGTCCATCCCGAGATGGCAGCGATCTTCCGGCGCCTCGCCCGGCTGACGGGGCTGATCTTCGCCGTCGTCGAGTTCCGCACGGACGATGTGCGCCGGCCGTTGCGCGGGCAGCCTTTCGCGATCGTCGATATCCAGATGTGGCCCGTCGCGGTGGACCCCGTCGTCACCGACGCGGTCGCTGCCGTGCATTTCCCGCCCGGACGTCCCCGTCGCCTGCCGACGGCGATCGTGATCGACCCGCGCGCCGACGACGACGCGGCGGAGCTCGCAGCCGCCGCGCGCGCGGCCGGTGCGGGCATCGGGTTCGCCGGGCCGTCCGGCCTCGACCTGGGCGGCATCGCCGGGCTGCGGGATACGCGATCGCCCCGCGCCGCCCAGCTTCGCATGATCGAGGACCCTGCCGCCGCGCTGGCGCTGCACTGGCGCCGGCCGGCGGATTTCGCGCGGCATGGGCTCGGGATCGCCGCCCTCGACCATGCCTTCGTCCCCGCGGGCGGCGCCGCACCGCGGCTGGAGGCGCTGGTGCAACGTCACGCCCGGCGCGTGGCGCCCCTGCCGGAAGGCGGGCCGGCGGAGCGGATGGCAGCGGTGCTGGCCGCAATCGGACACCGGCGATGATCGCGCCCCTCGTCCGGACCGAGGTGCTGCACGGTCCCGGCCTGCACGGCCCGCATGATCTCGTGGTCGCCCATCTGGCTGGCGGCGACGGCGGCACGGCGGTGGACGGCGCCTGGCACGCCCGCTGGCGCGCCCTCTGCGCGCAGCTCGACATCGCGGCGACCGCTCCCGCGGCACCGGCGCCCGCGACGCACTACATGGCGGCGACGCTGGTCGCCCTCCTGAGCCGCCAGGGGGCCGATGCCCGCGCCGAGGTCGCCGCGGACCGCGTCACCGTCGAATGCGCGCTCGACGATCCGCCGCGCAGCGCCGTGGAGCTGGCGCATTTCCTCGTTTCCCACGTCGCGAGCGACGACCCGCCGATCGCGCGCATCGGCGAGGGGCTGCGGCACATCCGCGGCCCGGGCGCCGCGGGAGGCCACACCATCGCCGACCTGGCCCAGCTCGGCCGCGCCTGTTCCGCGCGCGGCATCCCGTGGCGCCGGTCGCGGCTGATCGCCGACACCCTCCTGGTCGGCGAGGGGGTGCGGCAGCGCCGCTTCCATGGCGGCCATCCCGCCTGGACGGGGCTGGGCGGCGCGCGCGTGACCAAGGACAAGATCGCGACCAAACACCTGCTGGAGGGATTCGGCCTGCCGGTCCTCCCGCACCGCGTGACGGAATCGGTGGACGATGCGCTGGCCGCGGCGACGCGCATCGGCTGGCCCGTCGTCGTCAAGCCGGTCGACGGGTCGCTCGGCCGCGGCGTCACCATCGACATCCGCGACGAGTCCCTGCTGCGGGTCGCCGTCTCGCGCGCATTGCGGGCCGGGTCGGCGGCGATGATCGAGCCCTATCTCGCGACACCGGACTATCGCGCCTACACGGTCGGCCGCGACATCCCGCTCGCCTTCCGGCGCAACGGCCCCTACGTCGTCGGCGACGGCACCGCCACGGTGGCGGCACTGGTCGAGGCGCACAACCGGGCCGTCGCGGCCGGCACCCAGCGCTTCCCCAGCGACTACCCCGTCGCCATCGACGAGGAGATGCGCGAGATGCTGGCGGCCCAGGGCCTCTTCCTCGACGCGGTCCCGGCGGCCGACCGCCGCGTCGAGCTGCGGTCGCTGCCGCTGCGTACGCGGGGCGGCTGGCTCGACGACGTGACGGACGCGGTGCATCCCGCGACGGCTTCGATGCTGCTGCGGGTCGCCGAAGTGCTCGAGCTGTCGATGACGGCGATCGACATCCGCGCAGAGGACATCGCGCGGCCGTGGAACACCCAGCGCTTCGCCATCCTGGAAGTGAACGCGGTGCCGAACCTGGCCGGTGTGGGCGACGGCCGGATCGGCCGCGCGATCATCGCGGCCGATGTCTCCGACCCGGGAGCGATGCGGTTGCCGACGGTCCTGACGCTGGGTCCCTGGACGGACGGATCGGCCGCACGCGTCGCGGCGCGGCTGGCCGGCCAGGGCCTCGCCTGCGGCGTCGCCGGGCCGGACGGCGTCTATTCGGGTCGCCATCGCATCGCCGGGCCCATGCCGCTGCGCCGCGCGCACGAGCGGCTGGTCGAGGATCCGACCGTGGCGGCCGCGCTCCACCTGGCCTCATACGCGACGGTCGCCGCGCACGGCCTAGGCATCCCGCGGTTCGACGTGGCGCTGCTGGCGCCGCCGCCGCCCGGCGGGTCGGCCGAGGCCGTGGCCGCGCTCGCCTACCGTCACGCCGACCGGATCGAGCCTCTGGTCGGCAACGACCTCCAGGCGACGGTCGGCCAGATCGCCGCCGTCGTCCGCGGCCTCGTCGGCCC
>JBFWXJ010000547.1:0-3683 GCA_050187535.1 Alphaproteobacteria bacterium
ATCGAGCATAACCTCGACGTCATCCGGGGCTTGTGCGACTGGGCGGTCTTCCTCGACGAGGGGCGCAAGATCGCGGAGGGCACACCCGAGACGCTGATCGCCGACCCGGTGCTGGCGGAGCGCTACTTCAAATGACGCCCCCGATGCCGCCTACCACTCCCATGCTGGAAGCCTCGGGCGTCGCCGCCGGCTATGGCCGCAAGCGGATCGTCGAGGGCATCGACCTCACCGTCGGCAAGGGCGAGATCGTGCTGGTGCTGGGCCACAACGGTGCGGGCAAGACGACGCTGATGCGCGCCCTCTTCGGCCTGCTGCGCCCTGACGCGGGCCGGGTGCGCTACGAAGGACGCGACATCGCCGGCCGCCGGCCGGCAGAGAACGTGGCCGACGGCATCGCCTTCATCCCGCAGGGGCACGGCATCTTCCGCGGACTGACGGTGCGCGACAACCTGGAGCTCGGCGCCTTCGTCGAGCACGACAAGGCGAAGCTGCCGGAGCGGCTGGAGACCGTGCACACGCTGTTCCCGATCCTGCGCGAGCGGGCGGGCCAGATCGGCGGCACGCTGTCCGGCGGTCAGCAGCAGATGCTGGCGATCGGCATGGCGCTGATGCACGGGCCGCGCCTCGTCATCCTCGACGAGCCCTCGATCGGGCTGGCGCCCAACCTCGTCGACAAGGTCATGCAGTCGATCGCCTTCATCAACCGCTCCCTCGGCACGACGATCCTGATGGTCGAGCAGAACGTGCGCTACAGCCTGGCCATCGCCAACCGGGTGGCGGTGCTCAAGACCGGCCGCAAGATCTACGACGGCCCGCCCGACCCGCTGCACGACCGCGTCCGCCTGATGCAGCTTTTCTGACGCACAGCCGGCGGACTATCCTCGGGAACCTTCCGGGAAGGAGCCCGCCATGGCCGACATCATCCCCGTCCTCGACCTCGCCCCCTACATGGCGGGCCGGCCCGGCGCCCGCGAGGCGCTGGGCGCGCAGCTTCGGCAGGCCTTCATGGAGGTCGGCTTCTACTTCGTCGTCGGCCACGGCGTTCCGCAGGACCTCGTCGACGCGACCTTCGAGGAGGTCAAGCGCTTCCACGCCATGCCGCTCGACCGCAAGCTCGCCCTCAGGATCGACGAGCACAACATCGGTTACATGCCGATGCGCGGCGCCACGACGCGCTTCAACGCGCTGGGCACGCCCTATAAGCCGAACGCCAACGAGGCGATCTTCTTCAAGCGCGAGCTGGCCCCCGACCATCCCGACGTGGTCGCCGGGAAGCGCTTCCGCGGCGTCAACCACTGGCCGGACGAGGCGGAGCTGCCGGGCTTCCGCACGGCGATCCTCAACTACTGCGACACCATGGAAGCGCTGGCGCGCCGGCTGCTGCCGATCTACGCCGCCGCCATGGACCTGCCGCCGGACTGGTTCGCGCCCGCCTTCGCCGACGCCATGTTCACCCTGCGCACCAGCCATTACCCACCGTCCGAGCCGATGGACGAGGTGACCGAGTGGGGCCTGGCGCCCCACACCGACACCAGCTTCCTGACCCTGCTGGCCCAGAACCGCATCCCCGGCCTGTCCCTGCGCCTGCCCGGCGGCGACTGGATCGACGCGCCGGCGCCCGAAGGCGCCTTCCTGGTCAATGGCGGCAACATGCTGCGCCTATGGACCAACGACCGCTTCCTCGCCACGCCGCACCGCGTCATCAACCGCTCCGGCGGCGAGCGCTACGCCATCCCCTTCTTCTTCGACTGCGCCCGCGACTGGCCGATCGACCCTGTCCCTACCATGGTCGACGCCGAGCATCCGCGGAAGCACCCGACGACCAGCTACGCCGCCTTCATGGAGAGCTACCAGCGCGCCAACTTCCATCACACGATGGAGAAGAAGGAAGCGGCGCTGCAGCCGGCATAGTCACGCCCGCTCGGTAATCCATTCCGCCGTCGTCCGCCCGCGCTCCGCGGCGAATGCCGCGATCAGCTCGCGCCCCAACTTCCGCAGATCGTCATCGAGCTGCCAGGGCGGATTGACGAGGAGGATGCCGCTGCCGGCGAGCCGCTGGCCGTCGGGCGGATGGAGGAGAAGCTCCATGCGCAGGCAGGCGGGTATGCCGGCGCCGAGCAGCGGGGCGGCGATGGTGCGGCCGATCGTGTCGTCCTTGATCGGGTACCAGACGGCGTAGATGCCGGTCGGCCATTTGCGGACGGCAGCCAGCAGCGTGCTGCCGAGGCGCAGCGCCTCGTCGGTGCGCTCGTAGGGCGGATCGACGAGGACGAGGCCGCGGCGCTCACGCGGCGGGACCAGGGCCGGCAGCCCCTCGTGGCCGTCGCGGTGATGCACGGCGACGCGCGGATCGTCGCGGAAGGTGCGGCGCAGCGTCACCACGTCCTCGGGATGGAGCTCGCAAGCGACGATCCGGTCGTCGGCGCGCAGCATCGCCGCGGCGATGGCGGGCGAGCCCGGGTACAGGCCGCGCGCAATGAACGGCGCGACGACGCCGAGATAGGGGCCGGTCAGCGGCCGGCCGGTGGCCAGCACCGCGCGGATGCCCGCATCGGCCTCGCCCGTCTTCAGCGCCTCTACCGAGGCCAGGTCGTAGACGCCGATGCCGGCGTGGGTGTCGAGCACGGAGAACGGCGTCGCCTTGCGCAGCAGGCGCTCCAGGATCAGCGCCAGGACGGCGTGCTTGAAGACGTCCGAGGGGTTCCCGGCGTGGTAGGCGTGGCGGTAGTTCACCCCTCCCTCTTACTCGACCCGGCCGCCATTGCCGAATAGCCTGTCCGCCCGAACACCTCGGCCGACAGGGGACAGCACCGCAGTATGAGCCGCGCCTTCGTCAAGGAACCCGATACCGACGCGGTCGACGACCTGCCGGACCGGCCGGTCTCGCAGCATCCCAACTACGTCACAGCCACAGGGCTGGCGGCGATCGACGAGACGCTGCGCGTGCTGCGCGACGAGTGGACGGCGGCGCAGAAGGCGGCCGATCGCGCCCTGTTGGCGCGGGTCGCCCGTGACCTGCGCTACTGGAACGCGCGGCGCGCCTCCGCCCAGCTCGCCCCCGACCCGCCCGACGACGGCGTCGTCCATTTCGGGTCGACCGTCACGATCCTGCGCGCCGACGGGCGGCGGCAGGTGTTCCGCATCGTCGGCGAGGACGAGGCGGACCCGGCCGCCGGCACGCTCTCCTGGGTCTCCCCGCTCGCCCGCGCCGTGCTCCGCCGGACCGAGGGAGACAAGGTGATGGTGGCCGGGCAGCCGGCGGAGATCGTGGCTGTCGGGTGACGCGCTCCACCGAGGTTGCGCGGCGGCTGCGACGGGATGCGACACATGCGGAGCAGGTCTTGTGGCTGGCACTGCGCGAGGCCGCGCTGCCGGCACGGTTCCGCCGGCAGCATCCGATCGGGACACACGTCGCGGACTTCGCCTGTCCAGCGGCACGCCTCGTCGTGGAACTGGACGGTGGACAGCATGCCGGTGCCGAGGAGGCCGATGTGACGCGCACTGCCGCGCTGGCGAGGCATGGCTACCGGGTCATCCGCTTCTGGAATCATGACGTGCTCGCGGAACCCGCACCCGTCGTCGAGACAATCGCGCGAGAGTTGACCATCTCCCTCTCCGCCCCGCGGGGGCGGAGAGGGTCGGGGTGAGGTGGGGATTCGCCGGCGGATGCCCACCACACCCAC
>JBFWXJ010000548.1:0-3674 GCA_050187535.1 Alphaproteobacteria bacterium
GCTGTACGTCGAACTCGGGATCGGAGAGCGGCGCCACCAGCACCAGCGCCTGGTAGCCGAGCTGGATTTCGATGATTTCCGACACGCCGTGCAGCGCGCAGACCTCGGCCTCGTGGATGCGCAACCGTCGCGAGAGCGCCAGCGCACTCGGCGTATCCTTCTGCCAGGACTGGCAGAAGGCGGCGACCGCCGTGGGGACCGGGCTGGTGTCGACGCCGGGCGGCGCCACCACACCGGACTTGGTCAGCCGCTCGGTCACCGCATGGACCATGCGCGCCGTCGACGGGACGGCGACGATGCGCATCGGCTGCTCGGCCGCCGACGCGCCCGCGGCAGCCAGAAGCAGGGCGGTGCCGGCCAGCCGCGCCGCCCATTCCCATGCCCGTGCAATCATTCTCTTCGGACCCTCCGCCGTCGCGAACGCCTGGACCGGACGATGGTTCCGCTTCCGCCTCCGCGAGCGGCGTGGGAACCTGACGACTCATTCGACGGGGGTGCAGGGATGGCGAGCGAGATCGAGTGGCGGAAGCTGCGCGCGGACGAGCTCCGCGCGCGGGCGCGCGAGGATGCGATCGTGATCGTGCCGGTCGGCTCGATCGAGCAGCACGGGCCGCACCTTCCCGTCGAGGTCGACAGCATGCTGGGCGAGACGGTGGCCCAGGAGACGGCGCGCCGGATCGCGGCGACGGAGCCGTGCCTCGTCCTGCCGATGCTGTGGACGGGCCTGTCGGAGCATCACATGAGCTTCGGCGGCACGATCACCCTCGACGACGTGACCTTCCTGGCGGTGCTGCGCTGCATCTGCCGCTCGATCGTGCGGCACGGCTTCCGCCGCATCGTTCTCCTGAACGGCCATGGCGGCAACGACAACGCCATGCGGGTCGCGGCCGACATGCTGACGCCCGAGCTGCAGGTGCCGATCGTGCAGTTCACCTACTGGTACGCCGCCGCCGAGCCGATCGCCGCCATCCTCGAGACCCAGAAGGGCCTGCAGCATGCCTGCGAGGCCGAGACCTCGATGATGATGACGCTCCGGCCCGAGCTCGTAGCACGCGACCGCATACCCATGGTCAAGGAGGCCAACGTGACCCCCCAGGTCGGCGACATCGTCGGCGGCGGGGTCTATCGCTGGCGAACGCTGGGCGCCATGTCGTCGGTCGGCGTCATCGGCAATCCGCACGCGGCGAGCCCTGAGAAGGGCCGGCGACTGATCGACGGCATCGCCGCGGAGATCGCCCGCAAGCTGACCAACCGCGAGCTCTGGGCGCTGCCCTATCTCTCCGAGAAGGTCGACGCCTGATGCCGCGGATCGACGGCGCGCGCCTGCTGGCCGATCTCGAGCGGATCGCCGATTTCGGCCGCTACAAGACCGGAGTCCATCGCCCGACCTTCTCCGAGCAGGACGTGCAGTCGCGCCACTGGCTGGCCGAGCGCATGGCCGATGCCGGCCTCGACCCGGTCATCGACGGCATCGGCAACGTGCTGGGCCGGGCCAAGGGCGACGGCAAGCGGCTGCTGATGGGCTCGCACACCGATACCCAGCCGCGCGGCGGCTGGCTCGACGGGGTGATGGGCGTGATCTACGGCATCGAGGTGGCGCGCGCCTTCCGCGACGACCCGGCGACGCGCCACCTGCCGGTCGAGGTTGCATCCTGGGCCGACGAGGAGAGCCACTACGTCAGCTTCCTCGGCAGCAAGTCATTCGTCGGCGAGTTGTCGGAGGCCGACATCGACGCGGCCAAGAACCGCGACGACGGCACCCCCTTGCGCGAGGCGCTGACGCGGGCGGGCTTCGCCGGCCGCCAGCGTCTGGCCGTCGATCCCGGCCGCTACCGCGGCTATCTCGAGGCGCATATCGAGCAGGGCGGCTACCTGGAGACGGAGAAGCGGCGGATCGGCGTGGTCACGTCGATCGTCGGCATCTTCGGCTACCGTCTCGTCTTCTCGGGCGTGCAGAACCACGCCGGCACGACACCGATGCCGATCCGCAAGGACGCGGGCGTGGCGCTGGTCGGCTTCTGCAACGCGCTCTACGCGCGCTTCCAGGCGCTGACCGGCCCGCGCTCGGTCTGGACGGTCGGGCGCATCCTGCTGGAGCCGGGGGCACCCGCCATCATCCCCGGCCGCGCGGAGATGCTGCTGCAGTTCCGCGACGAGGACCTGGCCGTCATGCAGCGCTTCGAGGACGCGCTGATGGCGCTGGCCGAGGAAGCGAACGCGAAGGGCCCCTGCCCCGTCGCGGTCGAGGCCTTGTCGCGCGTGCCGCCGACGAAGATGGAATCGGCCTTCCAGGAGGCGCTGGCCGCCGCCGCCGAGCAGGCGGTCCCGGGCGGCTGGATGCGGATGCCGTCGGCGGCCGGCCACGACGCCCAGATCCTGGCGCACCGCCTGCCGGCCGGCATGATGTTCGTGCCCTCGATCGGCGGCGTCAGCCACCACTACAGCGAGGACACCGAGAAGGCCGACATCGTGCTGGGCTGCCAGGTCTTCGCCGACGCGGCGGCGCGGATACTGGCGGGATAGCAGAGGCTTTCAGAGAAAGGATAGTTGCTCATATCGAGAGATACGATAAACAATTCTTGTCATGGCGGCACGGCAGCGGCTCCCCTATCCGAATACGGTGGCGGCGGTGCTGGTCGAGATCGGGCATGGAATACGCATCGCCCGCTTGAGGCGCAGGCAGACCGCGCGTGACTTGGCCGATCGCATCGACGTGTCGCTCCCGACGCTGCTGAAGCTTGAACGGGGCGACGCCGGGGTCTCGCTCGGCACCTTTGCGACGGCGCTGTGGGTGCTGAATCTGCTGGAGCCGGTGAGGGACGCCGTCAGCCCGGAGCGAGACCGCATCGCCGGCGCCCTGGCAGCGATGCAGGCTCCGAAACGGGCACGGAGGCGCAAGGACCCAGACCTCGACCGCCTCTAGAACGCCGATCCGCGGCCTCCTCTCTGAGGCACCAGCGGGTCGTCCGCGTTTCCGCGTATTGCCTACCCCGCCAGTGCCCGCGCGTGATGGCGGATGTGGTCGGCGATGAAGGTCTGGATGAAGAAGTAGCCGTGGTCGTAGCCCTCGTGCCGGCGCAGCGTCAGCTTCTGGCCGGCCTCGCGGCACGTCGCCTCGAACAGGTCGATGTTGAGCTGGGTCGCGAGGAACTGGTCCGCCAGGCCCTGGTCGACCAGCATCTCCGGCGCCCGCGCGCCGCCCTTCACAAGCTCCGTCGCGTCGTAGGCGGCCCACTGCGTGCGGTCGGCGCCGAGATAGCCCGAGAAGGCCTTCTCGCCCCAGGGACACCGCATGGGTGCGGCGATCGGCGCGAAGGCGGAGACGGAGCGGAAGCGGTCCGGGTTGCGCAATGCCGAGACCAGCGCGCCATGGCCGCCCATGGAGTGGCCGAAGACGCCCCAGCGCGCGGGGTCGACCGGGAACTCCCTGTCGATCAGCGCCGGCAGTTCGCGCGTGACGTAGGACCACATGCGCCAGCCGTCGCGCCACGGCTCGGCGGTGGCATCGATGTAGAAGCCGGCACCCTGGCCGAAGTCCCACGCGGCGTCGTCGCCAGGGTAACGGCGGTCGCGCGGCGAGGTATCCGGCGCCACCAGCGCGATGCCGGCCGCCGCCGCGTGCTCCAGCGCCCCCGCCTTGATGACGAAGGTCTCCTCGGTGCAGGTGAGGCCGG
>JBFWXJ010000549.1:0-3660 GCA_050187535.1 Alphaproteobacteria bacterium
ATGTTTCGCCGCTCGCTGGCGCCGGACCGGGGAATGCTGTTCGTCTACCAGGCGGATGCGCCGCTCGCGATGTGGATGAAGAACACGTACATCCCGCTCGACATGCTCTTCATGCGGGCCGATGGACGCATCATCAACATCATCGAGAACGTCCCGCCGGAGACGCTCGACAGTCGGCCGTCGGATGGCCCCGCGCGCGCCGCGCTGGAGCTGGCGGCCGGCACCGCCGCCCGGCTCGGCATCAAGCCCGGCGACAGGGTCGTTCACGACCGTCTCGCCGGCCCATGAGCGCGGCAGCGGCCGAGGCGGCCCTGGCGCGGCGCGCCTGGGGCGAGGCGCTCGCGGCGGCGGATGCGGCGATCGCCGCCGATCCGGACGCGATCGCCGCCCATCGTGCCCGCGCCGTGGCGCTGCTGCAGCTCCGCCGGCTGCCCGAGGCCGAGGCGGCAGTGGCCGCCGTCCTGGCGATCGCACCCGACCACGGGCCGGCTCGCGGCACGCTGGCCGGGATACGGCTGCTGCAGGGACGGGTGGTCGAGGCGGCGAACGAGGCGGAACGCGCGCTCGCCGTGGCGACCCGCCAGGTGGATGCTCTGACGGCGCGCGCCCAGGTGCGCCTGCTCGCGGGCGACATCGCCGGGGCGCTGGCCGACGCCGACGCTGCGGTATCCGCCGCTGTCGGCCAGCCGGCATCCGCATCGGCGTTGGCCGTCCGGGGCAGAGTGCTGCGCCGGGCGGAGCGGGCGGCCGACGCGCTCGCCGATTTCCGCCACGCGGTCTCGATCGAGCCGGCGCACGGGCCGTGGCGGGCTCTGCTCGCCGACGCCCTGGCGGAATCGACGGATTTCGCGGCGGCCGAGGGCGAATGGCGCGCGGCGATCGCGAGCTCGCCGCCCTCCGGGCGCCTCCATGCCCAGCTCGCCGCGACGCTGGCGGAGCTCGGCCGGATGGACGAGGCCGAGGCCGAGGCGCGGCGGGCGCTCGACGCATCGCCGGATGATCCCCTGGCCGCAATGGCGCTAGCGGGTGTGTTGCTGGCCGGCCACCGCGAGGTCGAACTGGCCCTCGCCCTTGCTCGGCGCGCGCGTGCGCGGGCGCCGCGGGCCGCCAAGCCCGTCGCCATCGAGGCGGTCGCGCTCGGCATGCTGGGGCGGCACCGCGAGGCTGCGGACATGCTGGCGCTCGACCGCCTGATCTTCGGTCTCCGGCCGCCCGCACCGGCGCCGTTCGCAGACGCCGCGGCGTTCCGCGCGGCGCTGCTCGCCGGAATCGAGAGCGATCCGACGCTGACCTGGGAGCCGGCGGCGACCACGACGCGCGGCGGGTACCAGACCAGTAACCTGCTGCGGCGCGACGAGCCGGCATTCCTGGCACTCCGCCGGCTCATCGTAGGGGCGGTCGACCGCTACCGGACGGCACGCGGCGATCATGCCTGGCTGAAGGATTTTCCGCGGCAGGTGTCGGTCTATGCCTGGGCGACGGCACTTTCGGCCGGTGGGCGGCAGCTGGCGCACATCCATCCCTCCGCGATCGTCAGCGGCGTCTTCTATGTGGCGGTTCCGCCGTCGGCGGCGACCGAGGCCGGGGACGGCTGGATCGAGTTCGGCCGGCCGCCGGAGATCTTCGCTGTCCCGGGGGAGCCGCCGACCCGTCGCGTCCGTCCCGAGGAGGGGGCGATGCTCCTGTTCCCGTCCTGGCTCTACCACCGCACCTTGCCGTTCGAGGGCGAGGGGCGGCGTGTCTCGATCGCCTTCGACGTGATGGCGGGCTAGGGCCATGGCGATCGAGGGACGGGAGAGCGAGCTCGTGCAGGTCGTGGCCCTGCTCGGAGCGGGCGTGGTCGCGGTGCCGCTGTTCCGCCGGCTCGGCCTCGGCTCGGTTCTCGGCTATCTCTGCGCCGGCGTGGTGATCGGCCCGTTCGGCCTGCGCCTGATCGCCGATCCCGCCACGATCCTGCACATCGCCGAGCTCGGCGTCGTCATGTTCCTGTTCATCATCGGCCTGGAGATGCGTCCCTCGCGCCTGTGGAACCTGCGCGGGCAAATCTTCGGCCTCGGCGTGGCGCAGGTAGCGATGTGCGGGTTGCTGCTGACCGGGGTCGGCATCGCGTTCAACCTCCCCCCGACGGTGGCGTTCGTCGCGGCCATGGGCTTCACGCTGACATCCACCGCGACCGTCATGCAGCTCCTGGACGAGGCCGGGCTGACCTCGACTCCGCCCGGCCAGCGCATCGTCTCGATCCTGCTGCTGGAGGACCTGGCGATCGTGCCGCTGCTGGGCTTCGTCGCTGTCCTGGCGCCCGGGGCGGCTGCGATGACGACCGAGGATCGCGTCATTGGAATCGCGCTCGCGGCCGCCTCGCTGGCGGCGCTCGTGGCGGCCGGGCGTTGGCTTCTCAACCCTCTCTTCGGCATCCTCGCCGCCGCACGCGCGCGCGAGGTGATGACTGCGGCTGCCTTGCTCGTCGTCCTGGGCGCTGCCCTGCTGATGGAGCTGGGCGGCCTATCCATGGCGATGGGGGCTTTCCTCGCGGGCGTGCTGCTGTCGGAATCGACCTTCCGTCACCAGCTCGAAGCGGACATCGAGCCCTTCCGGGGCATCCTGCTCGGCCTCTTCTTCCTCGCCGTCGGCATGTCGCTCGATCTCGGCATGGCGGTGCGGGAGTGGCGCCTGATCCTGGGTGTCGTCGTCGCGTTCATGATCGTGAAGGCGATCGGCATCTGGATCGTCGCCCGACTTTTTCGCGCAGCGGCACGGGAGGCGACGAAGAGGGCGGTCATCATGGCCCAGGGCGGCGAGTTCGCCTTCGTGCTCTATGCGGCGGCGACCCAGGCCGGAATCCTGCCCGATCGCGTCAATTCGGGGATGACCGCGGCCATCATCCTGTCGATCGTGGCCACGCCGCTGCTCGTGCTGGCGATGCGCCGGCTGCTGCCCAAACCCGCCACCGAGGCGCAGGCGATGGACGACGTCGACGCTGCGGACGGCCTCAACGGTACCGTGCTCATCATCGGCTTCGGGCGGTTCGGTCAGGTCGTGTCCCAGGCGTTGCTCGCCCGCGGGCTCGAAGTATCGATCATCGAGCGCGACGTCGAGATGATCCGCAGTGCCGCCGATTTCGGTTTCAAGGTCTGGTACGGCGACGGCACGCGGCTCGACGTGCTCCAGGCATCGGGCGCGGGGGAGGCCAAGGCGGTTCTGATATGCGTCGAGGATCCGCCGACCGCGTCGCGCATCGCGGAGCTGGCACGCGGCGAGTTTCCGCTCGCCAAGCTCTACGTGCGCGCGTTCGATCGCGGGCACGCGCTCGACCTGCTGCGCGTGGGCGTCGACTACCAGATCCGCGAGACCGTCGAATCCGCGATGGCGATGGGCCAGGCGGTCCTCGTCGGCCTGGGCGTCCCGGAGGACGAGGCTTCCCAGATCGCCGACGACGTGCGTCGGCGCGACGAGGAACGCCTGGAGCTCCAGGTGACCGGCGGCCTCTATGCCGGCGCCGATCTCTTGCGACACAATGCGCCGGTGCCTACCCCGCTGACGACACCGCGGCGTCGCGGCCAAGTAGTGGGAGGGCCCGCCCAGCTTTCCGAACAGGGCTGATCCGCGGCATGACGCCCTGCCGGCTGGGAAATGACGTGCGTTCTGTGTAACTTGATGGTT
>JBFWXJ010000550.1:0-3651 GCA_050187535.1 Alphaproteobacteria bacterium
GAGCCGGCGCAGTGCCAGCTTCTCCTTGTCGTATTCGGAAAGTTCCGACCAGAGCCGGGGGCGGGCTTCCCGCGCCTCCTGCCACTGTTCGACCGCCGCATCCACCCGCCGGCGTTCCTCGGCATGGCTCATCTGCTCGCTGCGTCCCATTCGCTCTTCTCCTTCCGTCCGGACGCACGTCACCTGTCGTGCGCCGGCCAGAGAGAGCGGGGTCAGCGGGATGGTCGCATGGGCGGGCAAGTGGGGTGCCGCGGGCGGATTGCAAGCGCCGGCCGGTTCCGGGCCGGCCGGTCTTGCGGAGAAGCCGGCGGAGTGGCCAAATCCGCTCTGTTCCCGGTCGAGGAGAACGCCATGCGCGCCTGGTCGATCGCCACTGTCGTCCTGTTGCTAGCGGCCGGCAGTGCCGGCGCCCGGGCAGAGAGCCTTCCCGGCCTCACGCCGTCGGCCGTCCCGTCGGCGACCGGCGAAAGTGCGGCCGCAGCCGCCCCGGCGGCGCAGGGCATCGTGGCGACTGCCGCCCCGGCGGTCGTCCCGGCCTACTTCGCGGCCAACTCCCTGGTCGCCTACAGGTCCGCGCTCCAGGCCAGCAAGCCGATGATCGTGGTCTTCTGGCAGCCGACCTCGTCGCTGAGCGTGCGGCTGTTCAACGAGATCATCGCGTCCCATGCCTTCAAGGCGCGCTATGGTGAGAAGGCGGTGTTCGTCGCGGTCGATCCCTACGAGCAGGACGCCAGCGGCAATGCGGACCACCTGTCCCGCAGCCTGGGGATCACGCAGATCCCGGTGGTCGCGGTGCTCGACGTCTACGCCGACCGGATCGCCGAGCGCGCGCGGGTCACCGGCTATTTCCCCTACGACAAGTTCATCACGGAGTTCGAGCGCATGCTCCGGATGCCGCGGGCCGAGCAGAGGTGACGGTGCGGGTGGTCAGACCGCCCGCACCAGCACGTGCCGCTTGCGCCCGGCGGAAAGCTTGAGACGGCCGTCTGTGTCGAGATCGCCGAGGCCGATGGGCTGCTGCTCGTCGGCGATCGGCGAGTCGTTCAGCCTTCCGCCGCCGCCCTTGATCAGCCGTCGCGCCTCGCCGTTCGACGGCGCGAGACCGGCCCGGCGCAGCAGGTCGTAGGCCGGCAGGCCCTTCTCGAGATCGGCGCGCGCGACCTCGATCGTCGGCAAGGATTCTGCGGCCTCGCCGGCCTCGAACGTGCGGCGCGCCGTCTCGGCCGCTTCCTCGGCCGCCGCGCGGCCGTGGCATAGCGCGGTCGCCTCGGTCGCCAGCACCTTCTTCGCCTCGTTGATCTCCGCTCCCCGCATCCCTTCCAGGCGCGCGATCTCGTCGAGCGGCAGCTCGGTGAACAGGCGGAGGAAGTTGCCGACATCGGCATCGTCGGTGTTGCGCCAGAACTGCCAGAAGTCCCAGGGCGACAGCCGTTCGGCGTTGAGCCAGACCGCGCCCTGCGCGGTCTTGCCCATCTTGGCGCCCGAAGCGAGCGTGATCAGCGGGCTGGTCAGGCCGTACAGCTCGCGATCGTCCATGCGGCGGCCGAGATCGACGCCGTTGACGATGTTCCCCCACTGGTCGGAGCCGCCCATCTGCAGGATGCAGCCGTGGCGCCGGCCGAGTTCGACGAAGTCGTAGGCCTGCAGGACCATGTAGTTGAATTCGAGGAACGATAGCGGCTGCTCGCGCTCCAGGCGCAGGCGCACGCTGTCCATCGACAGCATCCGGTTGACCGAGAGGTGCCGGCCGACGTCGCGCAGGAAGGGAATGTATGCGATCCGGTCCAGCCACTCCGCGTTGTCGACCATGATCGCGTCGGTCGGACCGGCGCCGAAGGTCAGGTACTTCTCGAACACCCGCTGGATGCCGGCCTTGTTGTGGGCGATGTCCGCGTCGGTCAGCAGGCGGCGGGATTCGTCGCGGCCCGACGGATCGCCGACCTTGGTCGTGCCGCCGCCCATCAGGACGATCGGCTTGTGGCCGGTCCGCTGCAGCCAGCGCAGCAGCATGATCTGCACCAGGCTGCCGACATGCAGGCTGTCGGCGGTGCAGTCGAAGCCGATGTAGGCGACGATCGTCCCGGCCCGCGCCTTCGCATCCAGGCCCGCGAGGTCGGTGCACTGGTGCATGAAGCCGCGGCCGGTGACCGCGGCGAGGAAGTCGGACGAGGGAGAGTTCATCGCCAATCTCGAGGTTTCGGCTCCGGCGCCCTTGCCGGAGGGCGGCGCCCCTTAGCACACTCCGCCGGCAGTGGAAACGTCCCGACCCGATTCGCCCGCCGTCGTTACGGCCGTCGGCCTGATGAGCGGCACGTCCATGGACGGCGTCGACGCGGCGCTGATCGGCACCGACGGCGAGCGCGTCGTCTGGCGCGGGCCGGCGATCACCCTGGCCTACGAGCCGCCGTTCCGCGAGCGCCTGCGCGGGGTGCTCGGCGGCCGGGGCGATGTCGCGGGCGTCGAGCGCGCCCTGACCGAGCGCCATGCCGAGGCGGTCCGCCGGCTGCTCGTCGAGGCGGGGATCGGCGCCGGCGACGTCGCGGTCGTCGGCTTCCACGGCCAGACCATCCTGCACCGGCCGGCGGAGCGGCGGACCTGGCAGATCGGCGACGGGCCGCTGCTGGCCCGCCTCGTCGGTATCGACGTCGTCCACGACCTGCGCAGCGCCGATGTCGCGGCCGGCGGCGAGGGCGCGCCACTGGCGCCGGTGCTCCACCGGGCGATGGCCGACCGGCTGGAGCGGCCGCTGGTCATGCTCAACATCGGCGGCGTCGCCAACGCCACCTGGATCGGCCCGGACGGCGCGCTCGTCGCCTTCGACACCGGGCCCGGCAACGCGCTGATCGACGACTGGCTGCTGCGAAAGGTCGGGCGTGCCTACGACGCCGATGGTGCGATGGCCCGCACGGGGACCGTCGACCGGCCCGCCCTGGAGCGACTGCTGGACCACCCCTATTTCGCGCGGCGGCCGCCCAAGTCGCTCGATCGCGACGATTTCCGGGCGGCCCAGGACGCCGTCTCCGGTCTGTCGCCGGCGGATGGCGCGGCGACGCTCGCGGCCTTTACCGTCGCTTCTGCGGCGGGCGCCGCCCGCCACTTCCCGGCGCCGGCACGGCGCTGGCTGGTCTGCGGCGGGGGCCGGCGGAACGCGGTCCTGCTGGAGGGGCTTCGAGCCGCGCTGCGCGTGCCGGTCGATCCGGTCGAAGCCATCGGCTGGGACGGCGACGCGCTCGAGGCGCAGGCCTTCGCGCTGCTGGCGGTGCGCTCGCTGCGCGGGATGCCGATCAGCTACCCCGCCACGACGGGGGTTGCCGCCCCGATGACCGGCGGCCGGCTGGCGCGCCGGCCGGGATAGCTCAGCGGGCGGCCGCTGCCTTGGCCGCGGCGGGCTCGGAAGCGACGTCGAGATAGGCGTCGATGTGCTTCACCAGCTCGTCCATCCGGTCCTTGTAGAAGTGATCGGCGCCCTTGATGCTCTTCACCGTCACGGTGATGTCGCGCTGGCTGTTCAGCTTGTTCGCCAGCTTCATGATCGCCTCCTCGGGCACCAGCTTGTCCTGGTCGCCATGGACGATCAGGCCGGAGGACGGGCAGGGGGCCAGGAACGAGAAGTCGAACATGTTCGCCGGCGGCGAGACCGAGATGAAACCG
>JBFWXJ010000551.1:0-3618 GCA_050187535.1 Alphaproteobacteria bacterium
GACCGTCGCAGCGTCGTCGATCAGGCTGGCGCCCGGGATCGGCCCGTCCTCGGCCAGGATGACCCGGGCGCCGCCGGCCGCAGCCGCGCGTGCCGCAGCGAGGCCCGCGGGCCCGCCGCCGACCACCAGGACGTCGGCATGGACGTGCATGTGATCGTAAATGTCGGGATCGGGTTCGGTGGGCGCGCGGCCCATTCCCGCCATGCGCCGGATCGCCGGCTCATAGATCCTCCGCCACCAGCCGGCGGGACCGAGAAAGGTCTTATAGTAGAAGCCGGCGACGAGCAGCGGCGCGAAGTAGCGGTTGAGCGCCCCCAGATCGGTCCGCAGGCCCGGCCATGCGTTCACCGGGTCCGCCGCGAGCCCGTGGAAAAGCTCGACCTGGGTCGCCCGCAGGTTCGGCTCGCTGCGGCCGCCACGACCGAGCTGCACCAGCGCGCTCGGCTCTTCCGCGCCGGCGGAGAAGATGCCGCGCGGCCGGTGGTACTTGAAGCTGCGCGCCACGAGGCCGACACCGTTGGCGATCAGGGCGGAGGCGAGGGTGTCGCCGCGGAAGCCGCCGTAGTGCCGGCCCTCGAAGGTGAAGCGCAGGGCCGACGAGCGGTCGATGCAGCGGCCGCCCTCCCCCAGCCGATAGCCGCTCATGCGCGCGAACCCGGCAACGGGGGCAGCGCGTCGCCGACCCGGTACGCTGCGGCGATCTCGTGCGTCACGGTATGGCGCACGACGTTGAACCAGCGCCGGCAGCCCTGGGCGTGCATCCAGCGCTCGCGCATCCAGCCCTTCGGGTTGTCGCGCATGAAGACATAGGACGCCCACTCCCCGTCCGACCGCGCGGCCGGATCGTGCGGGCGGGCGATATGCGCCTCGCCGCCGCAATGGAACTCGGTCTCCTCGCGCGGCCCGCACCAGGGACAGGGGATCAGGAGCATGGGCGGGTTCCTAATGCGCGACCGCGGCGGCGCCGTGCTCGTCGATCAGCGCGCCCGATGTGAACCGGTCGAGCGTGAAGGCCGCGTTGAGCGGATGCGGCGCGTCGTTGGCGATGGTGTGGGCGAAGACCCAGCCCGAACCGGGCGTCGCCTTGAAGCCACCCGTGCCCCAGCCGCAGTTGAGGTAAAGGCCCGAAACCGGCGTCGTCCCGATGATCGGCGAGGCATCGGGGCAGACGTCGACGATGCCCGCCCATGTGCGCATCATCCTGAGGCGGCTGAAGATCGGGAAAAGCTCCAGGAGTGCGCCCATCTGGTGCTCGATGACGTGGAACGAGCCGCGCTGGGCGTAGGAATTGAACGCGTCGATCCCGGCGCCCATGACCAGCTCGCCCTTGTCGGACTGGCTCACATAGACATGGACCGCGTTCGACATGACGACGCAGTCGAGCACCGGCTTGATCGGCTCGGACACCAGGGCCTGGAGTGGATGCGACTGCACCGGCAGGCGGAATCCCGCCATCGCCGCCATCACCGACGAGTGGCCGGCCGTGACCAGACCGACCTTGCGCGCGCGGATCGCGCCCCGCGTCGTCTGCAGGCCGGTCACCCGGCCGCCGACGACGTCGATGCCGGTGACCTCGCATTGCTGGATGATGTCGATGCCGGCCGCGTCCGCGGCGCGTGCCAGGCCCCAGGCGACGGCGTCGTGCCGTGCGACTCCGCCGCGGCGCTGCAGCGTCGCACCCAGGACCGGATGCCGCCGGCCCTGCCCGATATCGACGATCGGGCAGAACGCCTTCACCTGCTCGGGCGACAGCCACTCCGCATCGATGCCGTTCAGGCGATTCGCCTCGACCCGGCGCACGGCCTCGCGGACGTCGTGCAGGTTGTGCGCGAGGTTCAGGACGCCGCGCTGGCTCAGCATGACGTTGAGGTTGAGGTCCGCCGACAGGCCCTCCCACAGCTTGAGCGAGTGCTCGTACAGGTGCGCGCTCTCGTCCCAGAGGTAGTTGGAGCGGATGATGGTGGTGTTGCGGCCGGTGTTTCCGCCGCCGAGCCAGCCCTTCTCCAGGACCGCGATGTTTGCGATGCCGTGGTTCTTCGCGAGGTAGTACGCGGTCGCCAGCCCGTGTCCCCCGCCACCGACGATGACCACGTCATAGGCACGCTTGGGCTCGGGGCTGCGCCAGTAGGGCGGCCAATTCTCGTGCCCCGACAGCGCATTGCGGACGAGTTGGACGAACGAGAAGCGCTGCATCGGGTCTCGGGAGGGATCGTATCCGGGTGGGGGCCGCTCGCCCGCAGGGTACGGCGAGTGGCCCCCTTCTGTCTAACGCCCCGGAGGAGCCGCGGCTTCAGCGCGCCAGCATGCGCTCCACCGGCGGCAGGCGATGGCTGCCCATGGCCCGCACGGTCGACGCCTGCGCGCCTTTCACCCCCTCGCCCTGCGCGATCTCGCAGCGCACCGGATCGCCGACCGCGAGCGCCTCGAATCCGCCCTCGACGACGGCGTTGCGGTGGAAATAGACCTCCTGGCCGTCGGGCATCCGCACGAAGCCGTAGCCTTCTCCGGCGAACAGCCGCTCGACCACCCCGTGCGGCGGCACCTCGTGCGACTTGACGTGGCCCGACTGGCGCTGCCCGCGGTCCATGAGCTGCCGGCGCGCCGCATCGAAGACCTCGCGCACGAGGACGTTGATGCCCTCGTGGCTCTGGTCGTCGTGCTGCTCGCGGGCGACCGCGACCTCCCCGCCGGGATAGGTGATGTCGACCCGGATCTTGAGGAGCTTCGCGAGGCCGTTGCGGCGGGCGGCCTCGACGGCGACCCGGCAGCTCGTGATGCGGTCCTTGTACCGCTCCAGCCGCGCCGCGTGTTCGCGGATACGCGCCTCGACGGCCTCCGAAGGGTCGATGTGGCGGAAGGTGATCTGCAGAGGAATCTGCATGTGCGGTCCTTTCCTGGTTCGCCGATGCTGTCGTTCCGGCCGGGCTGCGGCCGCTTCGTTCCTTTCCCTCCTTGTTTGAGATGTCGGGCGAATTGGGGGAGGATCAAGGGCCTGCCCGGACGAGGAAGCCGCCGCCGATGCCGACCGACCCCGCGACACTCCACCGCGACGCCATCGTCATCGACGCGACCTGCCCGCTGCTGCAGAAGAAGTCGCATCTGGAGACCTATCGCCGCGGCGGCGTGACGGCGCTCTGCCCCACGGTCGGCGCCACCGGCGACGCCGGGCAGACCTTCAAGGATCTGGCGGGCTGGCTCGCCCATATCCGCGCCCATGACGACCTGCTGCTGGTCCGCAAGGCCGCCGACATCGAAGAGGCCAAGCGGTCCGGCCGGCTCGGCATCATTGTCCATTTCCAGGGTGCGGACCCGATCGAGGCCAGCCTCGACCTCCTGGACGGCTACCACGCCATGGGGCTGCGGATGCAGCAGCTCGCCTACAACGTCCGCAATCGGGTCGGCGACGGCTGCGACGAGCGCACAGATGCCGGGCTCAGCAAGTTCGGCGTGGCGCTGGTCAGGCGGCTGGACGAGCTGCGCATCGTCGTCGACTGCACCCACACGGGATACCGGACGACGATGGATGCGATCGAGATGGCGACGCGGCCGGTCGTCTTCTCCCACTCGAACCCCAGGGCGGTGAAGGATTCACCGCGCAATATCAGGGACGACCAGATC
>JBFWXJ010000552.1:0-3606 GCA_050187535.1 Alphaproteobacteria bacterium
GTTCCCGGCCTGGGACTGCCTGCCCTTCGACCGCGCTACGCCGAACGTGCGGGCGGTCAGCCGCCGGATCGAGACGATGGTCCGCCTGTCGCAGCCGGCGGCCGGCCAGCGGCTGGTGGTGACCACGGTCAACGCGCTCCTCCAGCGCGTGCCGCCGCGCAGCTTCTTCGACGATGCGATCCTTACCGCGTCGCCGGGCACCGCCCTGCCCGACGACCGCATCACGGCCTTCCTGACGCGCAACGGCTATCGTCGCGTCGGCACCGTGCGGGAGGCGGGCGAGTATGCGGTGCGGGGCGGCATCCTCGATCTCTTCCCGCCGGGCGCGGAGCTGCCGATCCGCATCGATCGCTTCGGCGATCAGGTCGAGTCGATGCGCGCGTTCGATCCGCTGACCCAACGCTCGACCGGCGATATCGCCAGCATGGCACTGCTCCCGGTCAGCGAGCTGCGGCTCGATCCCGAGTCGGTCGAGCGCTTCCGCACCGGCTATCGCGGCACCTTCGGTGCGGTGCCCGACGACGATCTGCTCTACACGGCGATCAGCGAGGCCCGGCCGCATGTCGGCATGGAGCACTGGCTGCCCCTGTTCCACGACCGGCTGGAGACGCTGTTCGATCATCTTCCGGCCGGCTGCCCCGTCACCCTCGACCATCAGGCGGACGAGGCTGCGGCCGCCCGCTTCGCCACCATCCAGGACTACTATGAGACCCGGCGCAGCCTGATGTCGGCGGCGACCGGGGCCGCCCCCTACCGGCCGATGCCGCCGGGCGCCCTCTACCTGACGGCGGCGGAATGGACGGAGGTGCTGGCCGATCGTGCCGTCGCCGAGACGACGCCGTTCGCCGCCCCGGACGTGCCCGGCCGCGTGCTGGATGCGGGCGGGCGCCGCGGGCGTGAGTTCGTCGACATCCGGGCTGCGGGCGGCAACGTCTTCGACGCGCTGCGCGAGCATCTCGATGCCGAGCAGAAGGCGGGGCGGCGCACCACGATCGCGGCCTACAGCGCGGGCTCGCGCGACCGACTGCGCACGGTCCTGGCCGAGCACGGGATCGAGGCGACCGAGCCGGTCGAGCGGTGGTCGCAGGTCGACGGGCTCCGGCGCGGCCGCACCGCGGTCGCCGTGCTGCCGATCGAGGCCGGGTTCGTCGGCGAGCGCGACGTCGTCGTCACCGAGCAGGACATCCTCGGCGACCGCATGGCGCGCGCGAGCAAACGCCGGCGCAGCTTCGACCAGTTCGTGGCCGAGGTGGCGGCCCTCACGGTCGGCGACTACGTGGTCCATGTCGACCACGGGATCGGCCGCTACGACGGCCTGGTGACGCTCGACGTCGCCGGCGCCGCGCATGATTGCCTGCGCGTCGTCTACGACGGCGGCGACAAGCTGTTCGTTCCGGTCGAGAACATCGAGGTCCTCTCGCGCTACGGCGGTGCCGAGGGCGAGGTCACGCTCGACAAGCTGGGTGGTGCCGGCTGGCAGGCGCGCAAGGCCAGGGTCAAGCAGCGCATCCGCGCCATCGCCGATGAGCTGGTCAAGCTGGCGGCCGAGCGCGAGATCCGCGCGGGCGAGGTGATGCCGCCGCCCGAAGGTCTGTTCGACGAGTTCTGCGCCCGCTTCCCCTTCCCGGAGACCGAGGACCAGCTCCGCGCCATCGGCGACGTCATCGAGGACATGGGCTCCGGCCGGCCGATGGACCGCCTCATCTGCGGCGACGTCGGCTTCGGCAAGACCGAGGTGGCGCTGCGCGCCGCCTTCGTCGCGGCCTTGGGCGGCGCCCAGGTCGCGGTGATCGTGCCGACGACGCTGCTCGCCCGCCAGCACGCCCGCACCTTCACCCAGCGCTTCGCCGGGCTGCCGGTGCGCATCGAGCAGCTCTCGCGCCTGGTGACGCCCAAGGAAGCGAAGTCGATCAAGAAGATGCTGGCCGAGGGCCAGATCGACATCCTGATCGGCACGCACGCCGTCCTCGGCAAGGACGTGAAGTTCAAGCATCTCGGCCTCGTCGTGGTCGACGAGGAGCAGCATTTCGGCGTCTCCCAGAAGGAGAAGCTGAAGCACCTGCGCGCCGAGGTGCATGTCCTGACGCTGACGGCGACGCCGATCCCGCGCACCCTGCAGATGGCGCTCTCCGGCGTGCGCCAGATGAGCGTGATCGCCACACCGCCGGTCGACCGCCTCGCGGTGCGCACGTTCGTCCTGCCGTTCGACCCGGTGGTCGTGCGCGAGGCGATCATGCGCGAGCGCTTCCGCGGCGGGCAGGTGTTCTACGTGGCGCCGCGCATCGAGGACCTGCCGAAGGTGCAGGAGACGCTGCGCGAGCTGGTGCCCGAGGCCAAGGTCGCGGTCGCCCATGGCCGCATGCCCGCGGCCGAGATCGAGGCCGTCATGGCGGCCTTCGTCGAAGGTGCCTACGACATCCTGCTGTCGACGACGATCATCGAATCCGGCCTTGATATCCCGCGCGCGAACACGATGATCGTGCACCGCGCGGACATGTTCGGCTTGGCGCAGCTCTACCAGCTCCGCGGCCGCATCGGGCGGGCCAAGCAGCGCGCCTATGCCTACCTGACGCTGCCGCCGGGCAAGCTGCTGACCGAGACGGCGCAGCGCCGGCTCGAGGTGCTGCAGACGTTGGACACCCTGGGTGCCGGCTTCACGCTGGCCAGCCACGACCTCGACATCCGCGGCGCCGGGAACCTGCTCGGCGAGGAGCAGTCCGGGCACATCCGCGAGGTCGGCGTCGAGCTCTACCAGCAGCTCCTGGAGGAGGCTGTCGCCGAGGCGCGTGGGCTGGCCGACGCCGGTTCCGGCGAAAGCTGGACGCCGCAGATCGCCATCGGCAGCTCGGTGCTGATCCCCGAGAACTACGTGACCGATCTCGGTGTGCGGCTCGGTCTCTATCGCCGGATTTCCGCGCTGGTGGACCGGGCGGAGATCGATGCGTTCGCCGCGGAGCTCGCCGACCGCTTCGGCCCGCTGCCGCCCGAAGTCGACAACCTGCTGGCGGTCATCGCCATCAAGCAGCTCTGCCGCGAGGCGCGGATCGAGCGCATCGAGGCCGGGCCGAAAGGCGCGGTGATCGCCTTCCACGCGAATAGCTTCCCCAATCCGACGGGCCTCGTCGAGTTCATCTCGCGCAATGCCGGCACGGCGCGGGTGCGGCCCGACCACCGGCTGGTGATCACGCGGGTGTGGGACGACGCCAAGCAGCGTCTCTCGGGCTTGCAGAGCCTGCTGCGGATGCTGGCGAAGCTGGCAGTGGCACCGACCGAGCCCGTGCCGGCGCGCAAGGCCGTGGAGCCACGCAAGCCCGAGCCGACGCGCAAGATCGCCGGACGACGCTGAACGTCAGCTGGAGGGGGAGGTATCGGGATGGGCAGTGATGGCGTGACCGTGGTCGAGCATGCGCTGGCCGCCCACTACCTGACCCAGCTGCGCGACCGCACGACGGAGATGCCGGCATTCCGCGATGCGATGCGCGGTCTGTCCCTGGTGCTGGGCGTCGCGGCGACGCGCGACCTTCCGCTCCGATCCGCCGCCGTCGAGACGCCGCTGGAGCCCATCGAGGCGCCGCGGCTCGACGAAGACACGCTGTTCCTGGTCTC
>JBFWXJ010000553.1:0-3580 GCA_050187535.1 Alphaproteobacteria bacterium
ACCTCGCCCTGGCCCGCGTCGCGCGGGCGCCGACCAACTTCGGTCTCGCCGAGGAATGCCGGCGTGGCGACCTGCAATTCGTCGGGCCGGCCGACGCAGCCACGGCCGGCGCCGCCATGTGCATCTGGGTCGCCCATGTCGTCCACGGCGTCGGCGTCGATGCCGATCCCGGCTGGGCCGCCGCGGCCGATGCGCTCGCTCGCGCGAAGGTCGCCGCCCCTGCGACATGGCTCGTCGTGGGCATGCGGATCGCCGACGCGGGCGATTTGCTCGACGTGCGCTACTACTTCAATCCCGCGGCCGCCGGCTTTCCCGACGACCCCCCGCGCCGCTCGTCCCGGCCGCCGGCGGCACCGGGCTTGCTCGACCTCATGGCCGGCGTCGCCGGCGATCTCGTCGGCCATCGGCCCGTGCCCCGCGACCCGCGCTGGCGCGACAGTGCCTGGAGCCCCGCCGCCGTCGCGCACGACCCACGGCGCTCGGAGCTGGTGCGTGGCCTGGTCGCCTGGGCGGCGGGGGTCCGCCCCGTCGTCTACTCCGGATTCAGCGGCTGGCCCGTCTCCGGCGTGGCGGCACCCGCGGCCTGGAGCGGGTTGCCTGCACCCGCCGCCGGCGACGGTGGCCGGACCGGCGGTAGCGCGTCGACGAGGGCGGTCCCGTGGTGGGACCTCCGCGACGGTGTCGATGCCGCGGCGAGCTATGGCGCCGACGCCGTCGCCCGCATGTACCGGACGGCGCAGGGCATGCTCGGCGTCGATCGCGGACCCCGCGGCCTGGTGACCCGGCTGGCGCCCGCCGGCATCGATCGCTAGACGATCTTCGGCGCCAGCTCGCGCATCAGGTCGAGCCAGGGGGGCATGCAGCGCTGGATGTCGTAGCGGGCGATCGCCGTCTCGCGTGCCGCGCGGCGGATATGGGCGAAATCGCCGGGCGCCTTCAGGACCTCGACGACGCGGGCGGCCAGCGCCGCGGGATCGGTCGCATCCGCCAGCAGCCCGTTGTGGCCGTCCTCGATCAGTTCCTCGACCGGCGGGTTGCGCGCCCCGACGACGACGGCGCCGAGCGACATGGCTTCGATCACCGACCAGGAGAGCACGAATGGCCGCGAGGAGTAGACATGCGCCGTGGTGACCCGCATCAGCCGGATGAAATCGGCGTAGCGGATGCGGCCGAGGAAGTGGACCCGTGGGTCGGCGAGGCCGAGGTCGCGCACCAGGGCGGCGCGATGGCTGCCGCCGCCTTCCGGCTCCGGGCCGTACTGGGCGCGCTCGCCGCCGACCACGACCACCTGCGTGTCCGGCACCGCGTCGAGGATGCGCGGCACGGCGTGCAGGAACTCCGGGAAGCCGCGCGCCGGCTCGAGGCCGCGGGCGACGAAGGTGACGATGCGGTCGCGCGCGGAGAGCATCGTCAGGTCGGGCAGCTCGAAGCGTGCCATCGGGTCGGGATGCAGGCGACGGGTATCGATGCCGTCGTGGATGACCCGGATGCTCTGGTGATAGCCGGCGGGGAAGGTCGCCCGCTGCCATTCCGTCGGCGCCACGCCGGCCTGGGCGATATCGAGGGCGGCGGTCAGGTGCCAGTTGGCGAGCGCCTCCGCCGAGCCGCCGCCGGGCCGAAAGAACTCGCAGTAGGCGATGAACGGGACGTCGGGGAAGACCTCGCGCAGCGGCAGCGCCGCCCCCCAGCCCGGGTGCCCGATGACGAGCCGCGGCTGGAAGCCGGCATCGGCCAGGGCGCGGAGCTGGCGGCCCGCCCCACGGGCGTGACCCAGCACGTTGGCGACGGGCTGCAATGCGCGATCGCCGGGTGTGCCGACCGTGTCGGGGCGATAGAAATGCTTGTCGACGAGATTGAACGCCGAGTTGTCCTGCACCGCGACGAACACCGGCTGCGGGCGGATTCGCGGGGCGAGATGCTGGATCAGATTGAGGAACTGCCCGGGAACGCTGTGATGGAAGTAGAGGATGGACATGCGTCCTCGGGACGGCGCCTGCGCTGCGACGGGTCCCTGACCATGCACGTGTCGGCCCGGACTTTCCACCGTGAATCGCCCCCCGCGATTACCATGGAACGCATCGGATCGGCTGCCGGACATGGGCGCCCGTGATGAGTGATTCGCCTCGCGCGGCGGACGGCCTCGTCCTCGGCTCCGCTTCCCCCCGCCGCCTCGAGCTCCTGCGCCAGGTCGGGATCGTCCCGACGGCCGTCGACCCGGCGCAGATCGACGAGAGCGTTCGCCCGGGAGAGCTGCCCGCGCCGCACGCGCGGCGGCTGGCGGGCGAGAAGGCCGCGGCCGTGGCGCTGCGGCGGCCGGGCACCTGGATCCTGGCCGCCGACACGGTCGTCGCCTGCGGGCGGCGCATCCTGCCCAAGGCCGAGGACGAGGCGACGGCGCGGCGCTGCCTCGAGATGCTGTCCGGCCGCCGCCATCGGGTGCACGGCGCCGTCGCGGTCGCGACCCCCGGCGGCCGCGTCGCGCTGCGCGAGGTGCAGACCGCCGTCATGTTCAAGCGGCTCGCCGCAGCGGAGATCGACGCCTATGTCGCCGGTGGGGAATGGCGCGGCAAGGCCGGCGGCTACGCCATCCAGGGCCGTGCCGCGCTCTTCGTCCGCGGTATCGTCGGCTCGTATCCCAACGTGGTCGGTCTGCCGCTGTTCGAGACGGTGGCCCTGCTCCGCGGCCTCGGCTTCATGGTCGCGCCATGACCGCCGACACGATCCTCGTCGACCGGGTGCCGGGCGAGACGCGGGTGGCCGCGCTCGCGGGCGGCCGGCTCGTCGACCTCCATGTCGCGCGCGGCGACCCGCGCTGGGCCGTGGGTGCCATCCATCTCGGCCGTGTCGCCCAGGTCGTGGCCGCCTTCGCCGGCGCCTTCGTCGACATCGGGCTGGAGCAGGCGGCATTCCTGCGCCTGGCCGACGTGCCGCAGCCGCCGCAACCGGGCGACCCCCTGATCGTGCAGATCGTGCGCGCCACCGCCGGCGAGAAGGGCCTCGGCGTCACCGCGCGCCCGCGACTGGCCGGGCAGCTGATGGACTGGACGTCCGGCCGGCCCGGCCTGCGCATGCCGCGCGGCGGAGCTGTCACCCCACCGGGTCTCGCGGCGGGGGAGGGTGCGGACCTGCGGCCGGCTGCGGTCGCGGCGGACCCGGAAGCCCTCGCCGCCGAAGCGGCCGCCCTGCGCGCGCAATGGCAGCGGATCGAGGCGCAGGCTGCGCGCGGCGTGGCGCCCGCGCCGCTGGCGCCGGCGCCGGAGCCGTGGATGCCGCTGGCCCTGCATCACGCCGCGACGCTGACGGCCATCCGCTTCGCCGACCGCGCATCCGCTGCCGCCGCGCGCGCGGCCGTCGCCGGGCGCCTGCCGGAGATCGCGGGATTGCTGGCGCAGGATGCGGCCGGCTGGCGCCTCTTCGACGAGGCCGGCGTGGAGGAGCAGATCGCAGCCGCGCTGATGCGCCGCGTGAAGCTGCCCAGGGGCGGCGCCCTGACCATCGACGAGGCCGAGGCGGCGACCCTGATCGACGTGGACGCCGAGGAGTCGCGGGCTGCGCCGCCGGCGCTCAATCGGGCGGCGGT
>JBFWXJ010000554.1:0-3566 GCA_050187535.1 Alphaproteobacteria bacterium
GGCATAGGCGGTGGCGGCGGTCTTGCCCGAGTACATGTGGCCGGCGTGCGGTGCCACGATCGCCTTCGGTCGGGCGATCTCGGTCCGGGCCGCGGCCATCGTGGCGTCGACCTGGCTGGCGAGCGTTGCGGCGTCGCCCGGATAGAATCCGCCGGCGACGGCGGGCGCCTTGACGCGGCGGGTCATCGGCCGTTTCCCATGTCCGGGTTCCGGTTAGCACGGACCGCCCGCGCCGGCCAATGGCGGGCCGGGGCGGCCGGCGGATAGAATGCGCCATGGCCGAGCGCGAGCCGATCCCGACCGATGACCCCGCGGTGGTGCCGACGAAGTGGTGGCACCGTCTCGACGACGGCCGGGTCCAGTGCAACGTCTGCCCGCGCTACTGCAAGATCGGCGAGGGCCAGCGCGGCCTGTGCTTTGTCCGGGCCAACCGCGGCGGCGAGATCGTGCTCACGACCTACGGCCGCTCCAGCGGCTTCTGCGTCGATCCGATCGAGAAGAAGCCGCTCTACCACTTCCTGCCCGGCACCCCCGTGCTCTCCTTCGGCACCGCCGGCTGCAACCTCGCTTGCAAGTTCTGCCAGAACTGGGACATCTCGAAGTCGCGCGAGACCGACACACTCGGCGCCCGGGCCTCGCCCGAGGCGATCGCCGAGACCGCGGCGCGGCTGGGCTGCCGCAGCGTCGCCTTCACCTACAACGACCCCGTGATCTTCCTGGAGTACGCCAACGACGTCGCGGATGCCTGCCATGCCCGCGGCATCCGCACGGTCGCGGTCACCGCCGGCTACATCGCGCCGGCGCCGCGGGCCGAGTTCTACCGGCACATGGACGCGGCCAACGTCGACCTGAAGGCGTTCACCGAGGACTTCTACTGGAACGTGACCAAGAGCCATCTCGCCGACGTGCTTGATACGCTGCGCTACATCCGGCACGAGACGAACTGCTGGCTGGAGATCACCACCCTGCTGATCCCCGGCGAGAACGATTCCCCGGCCGAGCTCGAGCGCCTCTCGGCCTGGGTAGTCGAGAACCTCGGGCCGGACGTGCCGATCCACTTCAGCGCCTTCCATCCCGACTACAAGATGATGGACAAGCCGCGGACACCGCACGCGACCCTGATGACCGCCCGGCGGATCGCGGTCGAGGCGGGGCTCCGCTACGCCTATGTCGGCAACGTCCACGACCCGCATCGCGATTCGACCTGGTGCCATGCCTGCGGCGAGAAGGTGATCGGCCGGGACTGGTACGCCCTCGGCCGCTGGCACCTCAGCGATGCCGGCCTGTGCCGCAGCTGCGGCACCCCGGTCGCCGGCGTCTTCGCCGGCCCGCCCGGCCAGTGGGGCCGCAAGCGGCTGTCCGTGCGGATGGACGGATAGCGTCAGCGAACGGGGCGTCGCCTGGGTGCGCGTCTGGCCGGTCGAGGCGCATCGGAGCGGCCGCGTCTCTGCGCCGGCATCTCGTCGCCGGGCAACGGGGGGGCGCCGTCGGCGCGATTCAAAATCTGATCGAACGCCGAGAGATCGGCGCGGGCCCGTCGTTCGGCGAAGTATTCTGCCGTCGTCATCGTTGCGACTTTCTCGGCGACCGCCACTACGACGAATTGATTGATGCTCGTGCCGTCGCGCGCGCTGAGTGTTTCCACTGCCCGCTTCAACGAGGCTGGAAGGCGAAGCGGGTAGGTACTGACCTTGCTGCTCATGTACCGATCCTCGAAAGCGTTTGTCCGGGCGTCCACACGTCGATCCCGAATGTTGACGGAATTGATCCGTAGTCACGGGAGTTGAATGTGACTACCGCGCTGGCGCGCCCGTTGACAGCCGTCTCCAGCACCATCTCGTCGCCCGGATCCCGCAACTGCGGCCGCCATCGGAAGTGGGTCTCGACCGGTTCCGACAAAGCCGCAATCGCATCGAGAAAAATCGCAACGGAAGCAGCATCCAACTGCGCCGCTCGACGGTGCACTGCGAGCTGGCATATCGCTTCGTACTCGATCATCAGGGGGACGCTCGCAAGCATCGTGGCGCTGCCACGACGAATGGCCCGCAGAACGGCGGCGGAACCTCCCGCCGGGCTGCGCAGCGCAGCGACAACGACATCCGTATCCAGAACGATCCTCATCGGTAAGTTATCATATCATAGGTGATATCATTGCGGACAATTGCCAGGCTCGGCGCGTTCCCGCCGCAGGGGACGTATCGCCGCCGCATCTGCTACGCTGAGGCGCCAGACCGGGAGGCCGCCCATGCCCGATACGTCCTTCGTTCCGCCGCCGCCGCCGATCTTCGCCGACCCGCGCGACGCGCGCCGGGCGATCCGCAGCGGTCAGTACACGGGCTGGACCGCGAACGTCGCCCCCGGTCACGTCCAGGGTAACCTCGCGATCCTGCCCGGCGACTGGGCGGCCGAGTTCCTGCGCTTCTGCCAGCTCAATCCCAAGCCGTGCCCGATCATCGGCATGTCGGACATGGGCGATCCGCTGATCCCCGGCCTTGGCGACGGGCTGGACATCCGCACGGACGTGCCGAGCTATCGCGTCTGGCGCGACGGCGAGCTGGTTGAGGAGGTGACCGACATTTCCGCGCTCTGGCGCAAGGACTTCGTCGCCTTCGTGCTGGGCTGTTCGTTCTCCTTCGAGGGCGCGCTGCTCGAGGCGGGCGTGCCGCTGCGCCACATCGAGCGCGGCGACGGCGTGCCGATGTACCTGACGAGCATCGACAATGCGCGCGCCGGCCGCTTCGGCGGCAAGCTCGTGGTCTCGATGCGGCCGTTCACCCCGGCGAACGCGATCCGGGCGATCCAGATCACCAGCCGCTTTCCGAACGTGCACGGCGCGCCGGTCCATGTCGGCCTGCCGCACCTCATCGGCATCGACGACATCGCCACGCCGTTCGAAGGGCCGCCGACGGAGATCATGGCCGACGAGCTGCCGGTCTTCTGGGCCTGCGGGGTAACGCCGCAGTCGGCGATCCGCCAGGCCAGGCCGCCGATCGCGATCACCCACAACCCCGGCCACATGGTGGTGACCGACTTGCGCAACGCCGCGCTCGCGACGCTCTAGCCGTCGGGGGGCACCAGCGACCCGGGATCGAGCCGGCCGGCGAGGCCGGCGATCACGTTCCCGGCGCAGGCCATCGCGACCGCCAGCACCGCCTCGGGCGTCGAGGCGGCGACGTGCGGCGAGAGCACGACGTCGTCGCGGGCGAGCAGCGGGTCGTCATGATCGGGCGGCTCGCGCTCGAGCACGTCCAGCCCGGCGCCGAGCAGGCGGCCTTCGGCGAGGGCGTCGGCCAGCGCCGCCTGGTCGAGGACGCCGCCGCGCGCGACGTTGACCAGGATCGCCGACGGCCGCATCCGCGTCAGCGCCGCCGCGTCGATCAGGTGATGGGTCCCCGCGGTCAGCGGCACGGCCAGGACCACCGCGTCGGCTGCCGCCAGGGCATCGGCGAGCGGCAGCATCGCCACGCCGTCGGCCGGCAGGCCGGGGCGCGGGTCTACGGCGACGATGTGCATGCCGAAGGCGGCGGCGAGCCGCCCGATCCGCCGGCCGATCCGGCCATGGCCGA
>JBFWXJ010000555.1:0-3543 GCA_050187535.1 Alphaproteobacteria bacterium
TTACGGCATCGCCGTGAAGCCCGGGAACTTCGACCTGCTGCAGTGGGTGAACACCTGGGTCTTCGTGAACAAGAACAACGGCGTGCTGGCGAAGATCTACGAGACGCGCACCGGCGTGAAGCTGGTCGACCTGCCGCCGCTGTGAGCCGCCGCCCGCCCGGCGCCGGCCGGGCGGGACATTCCGCACGGGACCATGGGATGAAGGCGGCGCCGTGACCTACGTCTTCCAGTTCGGCATCGTCTTCGACCATCTCGACCGGATGGTGGAGGGGGCGCTCCTCACCATCCGGCTGGCGGCGATGGCGATGGTGCTCGGCCTCGCGGTCGCCGTGGTCTGCGCCTATCTGCGGACCACCGGGCCGCGGGCGGTGCGCTTCCTGGTCGGCGCCTATGTCGAGACGATCCGCAACACGCCGCTCCTGATCCAGCTCTACGTCGTGTTCTTCTCGCTTCCGGCCCTCGGCGTGCGGATGGAGGCCAACCAGGCGGCGCTCGCGGCCATGGTCGTCAATCTCGGCGCCTACGCCACGGAGATCGTGCGGGCGGGGGTGCAGTCGGTGCCGCGCGGCCAGGTCGAGTGCGGCGTGGCGCTCGGCCTGACGCGGTTGCAGATTTATCGCCTCATCGTGCTGTTCCCGGCGCTCAAGGCCGTGTTCCCGGCGCTGGCCAGCCAGTTCATCCTGCTGCTGCTGGGCTCCTCGGTGGTCTCTGCCATCTCGGCCAACGAGCTGACGGCGGTCTCCAACACGCTCCAGTCGACCACCTTCCGGGCGTTCGAGGTCTACATAGTCGCCACCGTCATGTACCTCGGCATCGCCGTGGCATTCCGCGGCCTGTTCGCGGCGATCTACTGGTGGGTCTTCGTGCGCGGGCGGGGCGGCTGAGCCATGCGCCCGTTCTCGACCAACGAGTTCCTCTTCATCCTGGCCGCGATGCAGTGGACGGTCGTGCTGTCGCTGCTGTCCTTCGTCCTGGGCGGCGCGCTGGGGCTGCTGGTCGCCGTGCTGCGCATCGCCCGCGCCGCGCCGATCCGGCTCGCGGCGACCGGGTACATCCAGCTCTTCCAGGGCACGCCGCTGCTGATGCAGCTCTTCCTCGTCTATTACGGCCTCGGGCTGTTCGGGCTCAGGCTGGACGCCTGGACTGCGGTGACCGTCGCCTACTCCGCCTACACCGCCGCCTTCCTCGGCGAGATCTGGCGCGGCTGCATCCAGGCGGTGCCGCGGACGCAGTGGGAGGCGGCACAGGCGATGGCGCTGAGCCGGATGCAGCAGCTCCGCCTCGTCATCATGCCGCAGGCCGTGCGCATCGCCATCCCGCCGACCGTGGGCTTCCTGGTGCAGCTCGTGAAGGCGACCGCGGTCGCCTCGATCATCGGCTTCGTCGAGCTGACCCGCGCCGGGCAGCTCATGACCAACGCCACCTTCCAGCCGACCATCGTCTATCCCCTGGTGGCCGGCCTCTACTTCGCGCTGTGCTGGCCCCTGTCGCTGCTGGCGCAGCACCTGGAGACACGTCTGCGGGTCGACAACGCGATCGGCCGCACGAAATGAGCGAGGAGCAGCGCATATGAGCAAGGCGAGGATCGGCTATATCGGCGTCGGCCTGATGGGTCACGGCGCCGCCAAGAACATCCTGGAGAAGGGCCACCCGCTGGTCGTCATGGGCCACCGCAACCGCCAGCCGGTCGACGATCTCGTCGCCCGCGGCGCACGCGAGAGCAAAAGCGCCGCCGAGATGGCGCGCGACAGCGACATCCTCTTCCTCTGCCTGCCGTCCTCCGTCGAGGTCGAGGCCATGGTCTACGGCCCGGGCGGCGTGATGGAGGGCGCCCATCCCGGGCTCACGGTCGTCGACAGCACCACCGCCGACCCCAACTCGACCAGGAAGATCGCCGTCGACCTGAAGGCCAGGGGCGCGGACATGGCCGACGCCCCGCTCGGCCGCACGCCGAAGGAGGCGGAGGCGGGGCAGCTCAGCACCTATGTCGGCGGCGACCCCGAGGTCGTCGCGCGTATCCGCCCGGTGCTTGAATGCTATGCGGACACCATCGTCGAGGTCGGGCCGCTCGGATCGGGCCACACGCTCAAGCTGCTCAACAACTTCATCTCGATCGGCACCTGCGCGATCATCTCGGAAGCGGCGGCCACCGCCGCCAAGCTCGGCGTCGACCTGCGCAAGTTCTACGAGGTGATCTCGGCCGGCGGGGCGAACAGCAAGATGTTCCAGATGGTCATGCCCTGGGTGCTGGAGGGCGACGACAGCCATCTGCGCGGGCCGCTCCGCATCGCCGGCAAGGACCTGCGCTTCTACACCAAGCTCGCCGAGCAGGCGCCGGCCGCCGCCTTCATCGCCCAGGCGGTCAACCAGACGCTGCATCTCTGCAACGTCCGCGGCCACGGCGAGCGCTACCTGCCCGTCCTGCCGGGCATCCTGGCCGAGCTCAACGGCGCGAAGATCCGCGATCTGTAGCGGGCGGGGGCCACGGCCGCGACCGTGGCACGAAGCAGACACCGGGGCTCCGATCGGCGGCAGGAGGGAACGGCGCGCGGCGTGCATCGTTCGGGATGTCGACGCGGGCGGACGCTGCGACGATACGGCTCGCCCCACGGGTGCCGCATTGTCGGACGACATTCCCGCGCCAGATATGATATCTGCGCGCCCCCTTTCGGAACGCCCCTGACCGCCGATGCTCCGGATCCTGCGCTATCTCGCCTTCCTCTCGCTCGCCCTGGCGGTCATCGGCGCGGGCGCGGCCTATCTCGTCTTCCTGCACTATTCGCGGGACCTGCCGGACTATCAGGCGCTGGCGAGCTACGATCCGCCGATGGTCACCCGCGTCCACGCGGGCGACGGCCGCCTGCTCGCCGAGTACGCGGTCGAGAACCGCGTGTTCGTGCCCATCAGCGCCATCCCGAAGCGGGTGATCGACGCCTTCCTGTCGGCCGAGGACAAGAACTTCTACAACCATCCCGGCGTCGATCTGCAGGGGATTGCCCGCGCAGCCGTCCAGAACGCGCTCAACTTCGGCAGCAACCGGCGGCCGGTCGGCGCGTCCACGATCACCCAGCAGGTGGCCAAGAACTTCCTGCTGACCAACGAGGTGTCGTTCGAGCGCAAGATCAAGGAGGCGCTGCTCGCCTACCGGATCGAGCAGGCCTTCTCCAAGGATCGCATCCTCGAGCTCTACCTGAACGAGATTTATCTGGGCTTCGGCTCGTATGGCGTGGCGTCGGCCGCCCTCAACTACTTCAACCGCTCGCTCGACGAGCTGACCCTGGCCGAGGCCGCCTTCATCGCCGCCCTGCCGAAGGCGCCCAACAACTATAACCCGCAGCGCCGGCCCGAGGCGGCCAAGGGACGCCGCGACTACGTGCTGGAGCGCATGGCCGAGGACGGCGTCGCCTCGCGTGCCGACGTCGATGCCGCCATCGCGAGCCCGATCGTCATCCGCAGCCGCAGCGAGGCTGAGGCGGTGCGTGCGGACGTCTTCGCGGAGGAGGTACGTCGCGACCTGATGCGCCGCTATGGCGAGAAGACGGT
>JBFWXJ010000556.1:0-3477 GCA_050187535.1 Alphaproteobacteria bacterium
CTGGCGGAGCTGTTCGAGCAGCTGCCCGAGGTGGGCGACCAGGACCAGCCGCGGCTCGTCTTCTTCTTCGACGAGGCGCATCTCCTCTTCGAGGACGCGCCCAAGGCGCTCGTCGACAAGGTCGAGCAGGTGGTGCGGCTGATCCGCTCCAAGGGGGTCGGCGACTACTTCGTCACCCAGAACCCGCTCGACATCCCGGAATCGGTGCTGGCCCAGCTCGGCAACCGCGTGCAGCACGCGCTGCGCGCCTTCACGCCGCGCGACCAGCGGGCGGTCAAGGTGGCGGCCGAGACGTTCCGCCCCAATCCGCGCTTCTCGACCGCCGCCGCGATCACCGAGATGGGCGTGGGCGAGGCCCTGATCTCGCTACTCGACGAGAAGGGCCGGCCCTCGGTCGTCGAGCGTGCCCTGGTGCGCCCGCCCGACTCGCGACTGGGACCGATTACGCCGGACGAGCGCCGGGCGATCATCGCGGCCAGCCCGGTCGCCGGCCGCTACGACGCCGCCGTCGACCGCGAATCGGCATTCGAGATGCTGCAGGGACGCCTCGGCGGATCGAACCCACCCGCGACCGGACGCGGGCGAACGCCGCAGCCGGGACCCGCCCCCGCGCCGCCGACCCGGCGGGGCCCGTGGTCCGATCCGCAGCCGCCCGAGTATCCGCCGGCGCCGGCACCCGCGCCCTATCGGCGCCCGACGCGGGCTCCGGCGCGTCAGCGCGAATCGGTGGAAGAGGCCTTCTTCAAGAGCATGGCGCGCACGCTGGGCGGATCCGTCGGCCGCACGATCGCCCGCGGGGTATTGGGATCGATAAGCCGGCGCTGAGCGTTGCACCTGCTGCGACAACGCGTCGCTGCGTTGCAGCATCGCCACAGACCGAGCAGGTGCTGCGCGCAACCATCGTGTATCTGGCCCGCCGGGAACGCATTCGCTAAGTTCCGCGCCGACGGACCGGAACGCGGCCCTGCCCGGTCGCCGTCGGATTCGATCGATTGCAAGGAGTCTCGACCATGATCAGCAACGTCAGCCGCTTCGGCAAGCTCGCCGTCGTCGTGGCCCCGCTCGCGCTGCTCGGCGCCTGCGCCAACCTCGGTGCCGACGACAAGGCCCTGCTGCAGAAGACCGCGAGCAACTCCGAGGCGGCGCTGGTGGAATCGCGCCGGGCCTCCGAGAGCGCGGCACAGGCGATGGCCGCCGCCCGTCAGGCCCAGGCGACCGCCCAGCAGGCGCTGCAGGCTGCCCAGGCCGCGCAGGCCGACGCCCGCGCCGCCAACGAGAAGTTCGACCGCGCCTTCCGCCGCGGCATGCGGAAGTAAGGACTACGAGCGGCTCACCCGCTCGATCGGCAGATCCTCGCGCGACGGCACCGTCTCGCGCGGAGCGTCGATCGAGCGGGTGACTCGCACCGGCACGCCGTTGCGCTGCCGCTCGGCGGCGTCCACGGTCGCCCAGTCGATGCGCCCGATCGCGGTCCCCGCCACCCGGGCGACGCGGTCGCGCAGGCCCGCAATGGGCTTGGGATCGAACGTCCCCTCCTCCTCCAGCATGTCGACGTCGCGGCGCGTCGGATGCAGGTCGACGTAGAGATCGTCGCCGACCCAGCCGATCTTCGCCTCCTGGTCGACGACCGTCACGCGCGTGCCGACCGGCACCATGCGGAACAGCGCCTCGATTCCCTCGGGGTAGAGACGGATGCAGCCGCGGGTCACCCGCCGCCCGATGGCGTCGGGCTCGTTGGTGCCGTGGATGGCGTAGAGCGGCCAGCCGAGATAGAGCGCGTAGTCCCCCATCGGGTTGTCCGGGCCGGCCGGGACGATCGCCGGCAGCGAGGGATCCTCGCGGCGCTTCTCCGCGGTCGGGATCCAGGTCGGCCGTTCCCGCTTGCGCACGACCGTCGTCGACCCGGACGGCGTGTTCAGCCCCTCCTGGCCGATGCCGATCGCGAAGGTCTGGATGCCGCCGCCGGGCGGGAACCAGTAGATGCGCTGGTCGGAGAGGTTGACGACGATGCCGTGCCGCGGCGCATCGGGCAGGACATGGGCCGTTGGCAGCAGGATCCGCGTGCCCAGCCCCGGCAGCCACGGATCGACGCCGGGATTGGCCGCGATCAGCTCGGCGTAGCCGAGATTGAACTCACGGGCCACGTCCATCAGCGTGTCCTCGTAGCGCGCCGAGTAGACTCGCAGCTCGCCCACCATGTCGTTGCGCGCCGGCGCGCGAGTCGCCCCGGGGGCGGCCAGCGCCAGCGAGGGCGCTGCCGCTGACGCCAGGGTGGAGGCGAGGCCCGCCAGGATCGCGCGGCGCGTCCAGGGTAGGTCGGAATGGGTCAAGGCGGCGGCTCCGTCCGGCATGGCTGAGGCCCTTCTATATAAGCGAGTCGCGGCCCGCGGCATCGGCACTGTGACGGTTTCGCGCGACGCACGATGCGTCCGGGCAACAGTGTGGCGGGCGGAATTGCAACAACAACCCCGTGTTTTTGCTGTTGTTTTCCCTTTTTCGGTCGTTCACAGTTCGTGTCGCTTCGTGAACGACGCGAGCCGAAGCCGCCCGGCCCGGGGTCGGCGCCGATGGGGATCGGCGAGGCAGAGGCTCGCAGCACCGACTGGGGATCGAGGGGGATATGGACGACCGAACCGAGGTCGAAGCCGAAGGCGCTTCGTTCAGCCGCCGCGGCATCCTGGGCGTGATGGCGGCACTCGCCGCCATCTCCGCCGCGCCCGACGTATTCGCGGCACCGCTGCCGAGCCGCAAGCCGGCGAGACGCGGAGCCAAGGCGGTGAGAGCCGTCCATCTCTACAGCGTGAACACCGGAGAGCGGGTCAAGGCTCCCTACTGGCAGGACGGGCGCTACATCCCGGAGACCATGCGGGCGGTCAACCGCATCATGCGCGACCACCGCAGCGGCTCGCAGCACCGCATCGACCCGCTGCTGGTCGACCTGATCTGCGCCATGCAGATGCGCATCGGCGCCGCCAAGCCGATCGAGATCGTATCCGGCTACCGTTCTCCGGAAACCAACGAGATGCTGCGGCTGGCCGGCTATGGCGTGGCCGAGCACAGCTATCACATGCAGGGCAAGGCGGTGGACATCCGCGTCCCCGGCTACCGGGTGTCGCAGCTGAGCCGGCTGGCCAAGGCCATGCGGCGCGGCGGCGTCGGCACCTACGGCAGCGGCAACTTCCTGCACGTCGACACCGGCCCCATCCGCTACTGGTGATGCCGGCCGCCCGCCCGAAACGGCGGGCGGGGCGGCCCTACCGGGCGTACACGGCGGCGAGCCGGCGGTAGTCGTCGGCCTCGTTGTAGATCTGCGCCGACAGGCGGACGTGACAGCGTCCGCCCATGTTCATGACCGGCACCTCGATGCGGTGGCGCGACCAGATCGCCGCCCGCGCCGCACGGCACGCCTCGCGCGTCGGCTCGACCGCCACCGGCAGGGCGACGATGGTCATGCTGCCGCCCATTCCGGCCGGCGTC
>JBFWXJ010000557.1:0-3476 GCA_050187535.1 Alphaproteobacteria bacterium
GAGGCCAACGGCGAGGAGAACCGCGACGGCCATTCCCACAATCTGAGCTGGAACTGCGGCGTCGAGGGCGAGACCGACGACGAAGAGGTTCTCGACCTGCGCGACCGCATGCGCCGCAACCTCATCGCCACCGTGCTGCTCTCGCAGGGCACGCCGATGCTGCTGATGGGCGACGAGATCGGCCGCACGCAGGGAGGCAACAACAACTCCTACTGCCAGGACACCGAGATGAACTGGCTGCGGTGGGAGAATCTCGATCCCCGCGACGATGCATTCCGCGACTTCGTGCGCGGGCTGATCGCGCTGCGCCGCGACCACCCGCTGCTCAGGCAGCCGCACTTCCTGCACGGCGACAAGGTCCGCGGAACCACGACCTACGACGTCGAATGGTCGCGGCCGGACGGCGAGGCGATGCAGGACGAGGACTGGCAGCAGGGCCACACCCGCTCGCTCGGCATGCTCCTGTCCAGCAAGGGCCGCGCCGTGCTGCTCCTGCTCAACGCGCACTACGAGGACGTCGAGTTCTCCCTGCCCAACGGCGGCAGCGGCTGGACGAAGTTCGTCGACACCGCGGCCGGAACCGTGACGCCCGCCGGGGGAGAGACGGTCGCCGAAACGCTCGCGCTGCCCGGACGCAGCCTCATCCTGCTCGGCAGAGGCACATGATCGAACTTCTCCGAGACCGCGAATTCCGAACGTTCCCAAAGCGTTGGGGCTCGGAGTTCCTGCGCGAGGGTCAGGTGCTGTTCCGCATCTGGGCGCCCAGCGTAGAGGCCATGACGTTGCGGCTCTCCGGTGCGGATGCCGGGATGGGCGCGGTCGGCGACGGCTGGTTTGAGCTGCTTGCGGAAGGTGTTGAGCCGGGGGCGGATTACGCCTTCGTGCTGCCCGACGGCCTGTCCGTGCCCGATCCCGCCGCCCGCGAGCAGGCCGCGGACGTGCACGGACCCTCACGCGTCGTCGACCCGACGTCCTATCGCTGGCAAAACACCGCTTGGACCGGTCGCCCCTGGGAAGAGGCGGTGATCTACGAACTGCATGTCGGGACGTTCACGCCCGACGGCACTTTCGCTGCCGCAAAGGAAAAGCTCGCCGGTCTCGCCGAGATCGGGATCACCGCGATCGAGATCATGCCGGTCGCCCAGTTCGCCGGCAATCGCGGCTGGGGCTACGACGGCGTGCTGCCCTACGCCCCGCATCCGGTCTATGGCGCGCCGGAAGACATGAAGGCCTTCGTCGACGCCGCCCACGACCATGGGCTGATGGTCCTTCTCGACGTCGTCTACAACCATTTCGGCCCCGACGGGAACTACCTGCACGCCTATGCGGAGCCCTTCTTCGACGCCGCGCGCCACACCCCGTGGGGCGCTGGCATCGACTACGGCAAGCCCGCCGTGCGCAGCTTCTTCCTCGACAACGCGCTCTACTGGCTGGACGAATTCTACCTTGACGGGCTGCGCTTCGATGCCATCGACCAGATCGGGGACGGCAGCGAGCCGCATCTCTTGGTCGAGATCGCGCAGGCCATCCGCCGGTCGTTCCCCGGCCGCCACATCCACCTCACCACCGAGGACAACCGCAACGTCACCCATCTCCACCGGCGCGACGCCGACGGCCGGGCGCCGCTGTTCACCGGCGAGTGGAACGACGACTTCCACAACGTCGCCCATGTCGTCGCGACCGGCGAGCACGAAGGCTACTATGAGGACTTCGTCGAAGCCCCCCTGAAGAAGCTCGCCCGCGCCCTCGCCGAGGGCTACGTCTACCAGGGCGAGCCTTCGGCCCATGCCGGCGGCAAGCCGCGCGGCCAGCCGAGCGCCGATCTTCCACCCGCGGCCTTCGTCGATTTTCTGCAGAACCACGACCAGACCGGCAACCGCGCCCTCGGCGAACGACTGCTCCCGCTTGCCGGCGAACGGCGTACCCGCGCGCTGATGACGCTGCTGCTGCTCTCGCCGCATATCCCGCTTCTGTTCATGGGCGAGGAGCACGGCGAGACCGGTCCCTTCCTCTTCTTCACCGATTTCCACGGCGATCTGGCCGACGCGGTGCGCGAGGGACGGCGGCGCGAATTTGCCCATTTCAGCGCTTTCGCCGGTGGCGACGACCGCGACGCGATCCCCGATCCGAACGCGCTCTCGACATTCGAAGCGTCGCGCCTCGACTGGCGGCGGCGGGCGTCCGCCGAAGGCCGGGACTGGACGGACTTCACCAGGGCCCTGCTCGACATCCGTCGAAGACATGTCGTACCGCTGATCCCCCGCATGGGCGCGCGCTCCGGCCGCGTGCTGGCCGACGACGGCGGTCTGGTGGCGGTCGAATGGCGCGCCGGGGACACTCTGCTCACGCTCCACGCCAATCTTTCCGACCAGCCTCATGATGCCGGGATCGACGGCACGGTGCTGCATCGCCACGGCCCCGACGCGCCTGCCGGGCAGTTGGCGCCGTGGAGCGTCGTGCTCGCCCGCGGGACAGCCGGCGCGAGGGCGCCATGACCGCCAAAACCGCCGCGGAAACGACGCGCCGCCTCGGCATCGCGCGCGCCTATGATGGGCCCGAGGGCAGGAAGGTCGCGACCGACCGGCAAACGCTCGCCCGGCTGGTCGACGCCTTGTCGCAAGACGCCGGCGGGCTCCCGTCGCGCGGCAGCGAAGCCGCCACCCTGAAGACGCTGCTGCAGCGCCGGACGACCGCCACGCCCTGCTGGCTGCCGCAATGGCTGGAAGGCGGCCGCGCCTGGGGCATCGCCCTGCAGCTTTACGAGCTGCGCTCAGGGCGCAACTGGGGCATCGGCGATTTCGCCGACCTCGCCGCTTTCTGCCGCATCGCGGGCGCGGCAGGCGCGGACTTCGTCGGGACCAATCCCCTGCACGCGCTGTTCCTCGCCGACCCCGAACGCTGCAGCCCGTTCTCGCCGTCCAGCCGCCAGTTCCTCAATCCGCTCTATATCGCCGTCGACCGCATCCCCGGCTTTGCCGAGGACGATGTCGACAAGGCCGCGCTCGAGCGGCTGCGGCGCGCCGAGCTGGTCGATTACGCCGGCGTCGCGGACCTCAAGCTCGGCGCCCTGCGGCGCATCTGGAAGCGGCGCAGCGGCGGCGACGGCGTGCTCGACGATTTCGCCCGGCGCGGCGGCGAGGCGTTGCGCCGCCACGCGCTGTTCGAGGCCCTGTCGGCCCACCGCACCGCCGAAGGCCTCGGCGCCGGCTGGAAGGGCTGGCCGGAACCGTATCAGGATCCTTCCAGCGAAGCGGTCACCGCATTCGCCAACACGCACGAGGACACCGTCCGCTTCCACATCTGGCTGCAATGGCTGGCCGACCGTCAACTCTCGGAAGCGATCGAGGCCGCGACCGACAGCGGCATGCGCAACGGCCTCTATCTCGATCTCGCCGTCGGCGACGCGCCCGACGGCTCGGCCACCTGGAGCGCGGCCGGCGACTTCGTCGAGGGTTTACATGTCGGCGCGCCGCCCG
>JBFWXJ010000558.1:0-3462 GCA_050187535.1 Alphaproteobacteria bacterium
GGGCGGCGACGTCCTGGTCTTCGCGGCGAACACCTACACCGGCGCCGGCACGACGGTATCCTCGGTCGTCGACTTCGACGCAGGCTCGACCTCGCTCAACGAGAGCTTCAGCGAGGATCGCGGCGCCGACAACGACGACACCGCCGGGATCGTCGCTTTCCGGTCCGCCAGCGCCAACGACCCCGAGACATGGAAGTGGCGTCGTCGGTCCGAGAGCGGCAGCAGCACGACGACGACGGTCAAGTACGCCGCGATCGCGGTGCTGGGGTTGTCGGCTGGGGCCGACGAGTTCGAGCAGACCGTCGATGCCGCCATCGACGCCGGCGCGAACGTCCTGAAGCAGGCCGGCAAGGGTATCGCGGCGGGCGTTGACGGGGCCGCGTCGCTCGTGCGAAGCGCCGGGAAGATCGTCGGCGCCGGCGTCGACGGTGCGGTCTCCCTGTCGCGCAGCGTCGCGAAGGCGGTCGCGGCCGGCGCGGATGCCGCGGCGACGATCGCGCGGTCGACGGCAACGACGCTCGGTGCCGCGATCGACCTCGTCGCGACGACGACGACGGCGCGGATCGTCGCCCGGGCGGTGACCACCGCGGTGTCCACCGCGGCGGCGACGTCCAGGGCGGTCGGCAAGCTGGCCGGAACGACGGTCGACGCGGCCGTCGCGGTCGCCCGGGCGGTCGCGAAGACGACCTCGGCGGCGGCGGATGCGGCGGTCGCCATCGCGACGGCCCGGACGGTCGTCGCCACGATCGCGGCGGCCGTGGACGCTGCGGCCACGGCCTCCCGCTCCACGTCGAAGTCGATCGCCGCAGCCGTGCGCGGCGCGGTCGCGCTGGTCCGGTCGGCCGGCAAGTCGATCGGGGCGGCCGTCGATGGCGCCGCCGCCGTCGGCAAGGCCGTCGCGACGACGCTCGGCGCGGCGGCGGTCGATGCGGCATCGGCGATCGCGGCGACGCGGGCGTTCCTGCTGACCCTCGGCGCCGCGGTCTCGCTCGGCGCCGCGGCGACGCGACAGGCCGGCAAGGCCGTCGGCGCCGGGGTGCATGGCACCACGAGCGTGGCGCGCGCGGTCGGCAAGATCGTCGCCGGCGGCGTCGATGCCGGCGCCGCGATCGCGGCGGCGCGGGCCTTCCTCGTCACGGTCGCCGCGGCCATCGCAGCCGCGGCGTCGGTGGCGGCGACGACGATCTTCGCCCGGACCGTGACGGCGACGGTGAATGCCGGCGCCGCGGCCGGCCGCAGCATCTCGAAAGCGGTCGGCGCCGCACTGGACGCCGCCGCGACGGCAACGCGGTCGACGAGCCGCACGATGGGAATCGCGGTGGATGCCGCGGCCACGACCACGAAGTCGGTCCTGAAATCGCTCCTGGCCGCCATCGCGGCCGCGGCGGCGACGACGGCGACCTACATCGCGAGCGGCCTGCTCGGCATCGGCGCCCGCGCCACGGCGACCGACCGGCGGGTGACGACGGCGACGGCGACCGAGGCACGGGCCACCACCGCGACCGCGACCGATCGCGCCGTCACCGCCGCGACCGCGACCGACAGCCAGCTGACGGGATGATGCGATGGCCGGTCTCTACACCCTCGGCGCGGTCGTCCACCTGGAGGTGACGTTCCGCAACACCGTCTCGGGCGCGCTCGTCGACCCGACGGACGTCGTCCTGGAGATCAAGCCGCCGACCGGCAGCAACGAGACGCCGACGCCGACCAACGCGTCGACCGGCGTCTACAGCCACGACTACTCCCCGACGCTCGAGGGGCTCTACGCCTATCGGTGGGAGGGCACCGGCGCCAACGCCGATGCCGTCGAGGGCCACTTCACGGTCAAGAAATCCGCGGTGATCTGATGACCGACGCGCCGATCCTGGCCGTGACCGTGGCGACCGCCTGGCGGCCGCTGGTGACGCTCCAGGCGCTCCACGACCGGCTCGGCGTCACCGCCGGGACCAACGACCCGGAGCTGCTCCGGCTGATCCGTGCCCGCTCGGACGCGATCGCCGCCTGGTGCGGGATCGCGCCGGACCAGCTCGGCCGCCGGACCTTCGCTTCGGAGACCATGACGGCCACCTGGCTGTCCGCCGACTGCGCCCGCTCCTCGCGCCTGGTTCTGCCCTGGCGCATCCCGCTGATCAGCGTCACCGCCCTTGTTGAGGCCGGCGTCACGCTCGATGCCGGGGAATATCGGACATTCCCGATGGCAGCGATGATCGAGCGCATCGGCGCCGACGGCGAGAGCCCGCAGCGCTGGTCCAGCGGGCCGATCGTAGTCACCTACACGGCCGGCTGGGTCGATGCCGCGAACGATGCCTCGACCATGCCGTCCGACCTGCAGGACGCCTGCCTGGAAGAGTGCTTCGCCGCCTACATGGCCCGCGACCGCGACCCGGCGCTGCGGTCGGAGAACCTGCCGGACGTCCACCAATACACCGTCGCCTATGGCCAGGACGGTGCCCGCGACCGGCTGCTGCCGGAGACGATGTCGATGCTGCGGTCCTATCGCTCGGAGGGGATCGGATGACCTTCGCCGGCGACCGCCTCGCCGCCGGCCTCCGCCGCCACGGCGAGCCGATGACCCTGCGGCGGCTGACCTCGATCGCACCGGAGGCCTTCGCCTCGGTCCAGGTCTACGGCAAGCGCTACATGCGCGATGGCGGCGCCGTCGGCGACGAGCTGATCGGGACCGCGGCCCAGGCCGTGCTGCGGATCAAGATATCGAACGCCGAGATCGCCGCTGCGGCCTGGCCTGGCCCGCCGAAGAAGGACGACGAGCTCGTCATCGCCGGCAGGGTCCATACGCTCGACGGCGATGCCGATACCCGCTACGACCGCGGCGTTCCGGTCGCCCACTTCCTCGTCGTCAAGGGCGGTCCGTGATGGCGCGCCTGCAGCCCGTCGCCCAGAGCTTCCAGCTCGCCATCGAGACGACGATGGCGGCTCTCCAGAAGTCCATCGTCGACACGGCGCAACGCGAGCACGCCCGCGTCATGGCGACCGAGCCACGTCCGCACCAGTTCACCCGTCGCGTCGACGGTGTCCTCGATGCGCCGGAGGAGGCGGTCCGGCCGGCAGGCGTCATCGTCTACGAGTACGACCGCTTTCCCCTGGTCGCCGCCGGCGCCCTGGACATCCTGCGCGAGGAATCGCCCGTCAAGGACGGCGACTATCGCGACGGCCACGTCTTCTTCCTGAACGGCACGCAGGTCGCCGACCTCGCCGGCTACCGGGCCGGCGACGAGATATCGATCTCGAACCTCGTCCCCTATGCCCGCAAGATCGAGGTCGGCCGGATCAGGTTCCGTGCCCCGGGCGGCGAGGTCTACCGGCGCGCGCTGCCGCGGGTCCGGCGCGCCTTCGGTGCGCTCGCCGACTTCCGCTTCGAGTACCGCTCGGTGGCGCTGCCCTACATCGCCCTCGGCGGCCGGCGCGGCGGCAGGACGGCCGGCGCCGCGAAGCGCAGCGCCC
>JBFWXJ010000559.1:0-3446 GCA_050187535.1 Alphaproteobacteria bacterium
AAGGTGCCGTACTTCTCGCTCTCCGGCTCCGAGTTCGTCGAGATGTTCGAGGGCGTGGGGGCTGCCCGGGTGCGCGATCTCTTCGAGCAGGCGCGCAAGCAGGCGCCGGCCATCATCTTCATCGACGAGCTGGATGCGCTCGGCCGCGCACGGGGGGCGGGCATCTACGGCGGCGGCCACGACGAGAAGGAGCAGACGCTGAACCAGCTCCTGGTCGAGCTGGACGGCTTCGATTCCTCGATCGGGGTCGTGCTCCTGGCTGCCACCAATCGGCCCGAGATCCTCGATCCCGCACTGCTGCGCGCCGGCCGCTTCGACCGGCAAGTGCTGGTCGACCGGCCCGACAAGGCGGGGCGCATCCAGATCCTCCACGTCCACATGCGCAGGGCGAAGCTGGCCAAGGACGTCGATGCGGAGAAGGTGGCCGCGCTGACGCCGGGCTTCACCGGGGCCGATCTGGCCAATCTCGTCAACGAGGCGACGCTGCTGGCGACGAGAAGGGGCGCGGACGCCGTCACCATGGACGACTTCAATAACGCGGTGGAGCGCATCGTCGCCGGGCTGGAGAAGCGCAACCGCCTGCTGAACCCGCGTGAGCGCGAAGTGGTGGCGTTCCACGAGATGGGCCATGCCCTGGTGGCGATGGCGCTGCCGGGGGTCGATCCGGTTCACAAGGTATCGATCATCCCGCGTGGCGTCGGCGCGCTCGGCTACACCATCCAGCGGCCGACCGAGGACCGCTTCCTCATGACGCGCGAGGAGCTCGAGAACAAGATGTGCGTGCTGCTGGGCGGCCGCGCGTCGGAGCATGTGGTGTTCGGCCATCTCTCGACCGGTGCGGCGGACGACCTGGCCAAGGTCACGGACATCGCGCGCGCCATGGTTACCCGCTACGGCATGAGCGAGCGCCTCGGCCATATCGCGCTCGAGCGCGACCAGCGCAGCTATCTCTCGCCCAACCCGCTCGCCGACGGGGCGCGCGAGCGCAGCTATTCCGACGAGACGGCGGAGGCGATCGACGAGGAGGTCAAGGGGATCGTCGATGCCGCCTTCACCCGGACCGTGGCCATTCTCCAGGCGCGCCGCGCGATCCTGGAGCGCACCGCCCGCCGGCTGCTGGAGAAGGAGACGCTGGACGAGGCCGAGCTGCGCCGGCTCGCCGACCTGCCGCCCCCTGCGGCGGCCGCGCAGTAGCGCGGCGATGTCCGCTTGCGGCATGATCGGCGCCGACCACGCACATGACGGGACCGGAGCGATGACGATCAGCCGCAGCGACGAGGAAATGGCCCTGGTGGAGACGGCGCGCCGGGTGCTCCCGGGGGGGACCTTCGGCAATTTCGGCGGCGACATCGTCATCCGCGAGGGGCATGGCGGGCGGGTGCGCGACGTCAGCGGCAACGAGTATGTCGACTTCCTGCTGGGGTCCGGCCCGATGTTCATCGGCCATGGCAATCCCGAGGTGATCGCAGCCGTGCAGGAGCAGGTGCAGCGCGGCACCACCTTCTTCGCCAACAACGAGCATGGCATCCGTCTGGCGGCGGAGATCGTCGACGCGGTGCCCTGCGCGGACAAGGTGCGGTTCGTGTCGAGCGGGTCGGAGGCCGACCTCTATGCGATGCGGGTCGCCCGCGCGTTCCGCAAGCGCGACAAGATCCTCAAGTTCGAGGGTGGCTATCACGGCATGAGCGACTACAGCCTGATGAGCCTCGCCCCCAAGCGCCCCGGCAACTTCCCGCAGGCGATCCCGGATTCGCCCGGCATCCCGCGCAGCGTGCGCGACGACGTGCTGATCGCACCCTTCAACGACGCGGCGACCGCCGTCGCCCTCATCGAGGCGAATGCCGACGAGTTGGGCGGCGTCATCGTCGAGCCGTTCCAGCGGCTGCTGAAGCCGGTGCCGGGCTTCCTGGAGGCGCTGCGCGAGGTCACCGCCCGCCTCGGCATCCCGCTGATCTTCGACGAGGTGGTGACGGGCTTCCGCTTCGCCTATGGCGGGGCGCAGGAATACTACGGTGTCGTGCCCGACCTGTGCTCGCTCGGCAAGGTGATCGGCGGCGGCTTCCCGCTGGCGGCGGTCGCGGGCCGCGCCGACATCATGGCGTATTTCGACCGTGGCCTGGTCGGCGACGACGGCTTCCTGGTCCAGATCGGTACGCTGTCGGGCAACCCCGTCGCCGCCGTCGCCGGCCTCAAGACGCTGGAGATCCTGCGGCGCCCGGGCGCCTACGAGAAGGTGTTCGCCACCGGCGAGCGGCTGATGGCCGGCCTCTCGAAGGCGCTGGCCGAGGCGGGCGTCGCTGCCCAGGTGGTGGGCGTGCCGCCGCTGTTCGACGTGGTCTTCGCGACCGGCGCGGTGCACGACTACCGCGCCACGCTTCGGGCCGACGCCGACGTGCAGAAGCGGTTCAACCGCTGCATGCGCGAGAACGGCCTGCTCAAGGGCGAAAGCAAGTTCTATGTCTCGCTGGCCCATGACGAGGCCGATGTGGCCCAGGCACTTGACGCCTTCGCGGCGTTCGCGCGGGCCGAGCAGAAGGTGGCCGCCTGACCGACACTGCGACCGGAACGCCCGACGCCGGAGTTCGCCCCCGGTTCGGGCAGTTCCGCTCCTACTACGCCGGGCGGTTCCACCGCGTCCACTACACGGTCTGGGGCGAGCCGGGACCGCGGCCGGTCGCGGTGTTCGTCCACAGCTACCTGCAGAACGGCGCCGAGTACGAGGGCCTCGCCTGTGCTCTGGCGGGCGAGGGGTGGCGCATCTACTGCCCGGACCTGGCGGGGCATGGACGCAGCGGATGGCGCGAGGACGCGGCCGACTACCGCTTCGAGCTCTACGCGGCCGACGTCGTGACCATGATCGCCATGTCCGGCGCCGACAAGGTCCATCTGCTCGGCTCTTCGATGGGCGGGATCATCGGCATGCGCCTGGCCGGCATTCCCGACGCCCCGATCCGTTCATTGGTCCTCAACGACGTCGGCGCCATCGCGCACCGCGAGGCGCTGCAGCGCGTGCTGCAGCGGGTGCCGGAACGGACGATGTTCGCGACCCTGGCCGAGGCCGAGGCGGTGGCGCGCCGCTTCTACGGCGGGCGCGGGCCGCTGCCGGCGGCGCAGTGGGAGATGCTGCTGCGCGCCATGCTGGCGCGCTACGACGACAAGATCGGCTTTCGCTACGATCCGCGGCTGGTGTCCGCAATGCAGGCCATGGCCGAGCGCAGGTTCGACCGCTGGGAGCGTTGGACGAAGCTCGACGTGCCGACCCTCGTGATCCGCGGCGAGCATTCGGAGATGCTGACCGCCGAGATCGGACAGCAGATGATCGAGGCCAGGCGCGGCGCCGATCTGCTGACGATGCCGGACGCCGGACATCCTCCCTGGCTGCGCGCACCGGACCAGATGGACCCCGTGCTGCAATGGCTGAAACGGGCCGAGGCGCTCGCCGCGCC
>JBFWXJ010000560.1:0-3439 GCA_050187535.1 Alphaproteobacteria bacterium
GGGCGTGCCGACGCTGACGCCGGCACCGACCGAGCAGCTCTTCCACGTCATCGTCCACGGGCTGGCCTGGAACCCGCTGTCGGGGGTGCGCTGGATCCCGGACGTGCTCGACCTGCAGGCGGCGCATGGCTCGCGCATCGACTGGGACCGCCTGGTTATGCTGGCCCGCCACTATGGCCAGCGCCCGGCCCTGCGCACGGCTTTCCTCTATCTCGCCCGCCGCTTCGGGTTCCGGGTGCCGCCGGCCGTCCTGGCGGCGCTGTCGCCGCCCTACGAGCCGGTCGAGCTGACCGGCTTCCTGACGCGCATCCGGCCCTGGGGGACGGCGATCTCGCTCGAGGAGATGCGCGTCATGGCGCCCGAACGCCTGGCCCGGATCGAGGAGCGGCTGCCGGGACGCCGGCGCGTCGCCTACCTGGCCGGGCGCAGCACCGATGCGGCGATGCTGGCCTGGGTGCGCGAGCTGGGCGCCGACCACATCTGCGAGCTCGATCCCTCTTCGCCCGAGATGGGCGAGGCGCGCCGGATCGTGCTCGGCAGCCGCCAATGGGCCACCCGGTTCGGGGGCAGCGACGGCGCCATCCTCCGCCTCGACCGGTGGCACGAGATTCCCGGTGCCGGCCGCTTCCCGCTCTTCGCCCAGGTCGTGGCGGGCGTCGACGGCAAATGGAACATTCGCCTATTCTCCACAACTCTCGGCGAATGGCCCGTCGGCGCCGTCGTCTACCGCTTCGACGCCGTCATGGGCTTCCTTCAGCCCAGCATCCTCTCCGCGGAGAACGCAGTGCCCGACCCGTTCCTGCCGACGTTCCCCGGTTTCGTCGGTGCCGCCGTGGCGCCCGTCCCCGCGGCGCTCGCATGAGCGGCGTGGCGGGGTTCCTGCCGGCCGACGGGGAGCTCCCCGACGGCCTCATCACCCACGACCAGCAGGAGCTGCTGCGCATCCTCTACAGCCCCGATGACGAGGCGCGGCCCCTGTTCGAGGCGTGGCAGGCACGCGTCGACATGGCCGATCTCGACAATGGCTGCTACCGCCTCTACCCCTATCTCTATCGCCGCATCGCGGGGTTCGCGCCCGACCACCATTTCCTCGGGCGCCTCAAGGGCCTCTTCCGCCGCTCGCTCTACCGCAACCACATGCTGTTCCAGTGGGCGCGGGAGATCCTGGAGCGGCTCGACGGGGCGGGCATCCCCTGCATCGTGCTGAAGGGAGCGGCGCTCGTCGGATCCATCGGCTTCTCGGTCGGGTTCCGGCCGATGGCCGACGTCGACCTGCTGGTCCGCCCGAGCGACGCCCGCCGCGCGATGCAGGTGGCCGATCCGCTGTTCCAGCGCATTCTCGACGACCCCGTCGCCACCGCCGCGTACATCCAGCTCCGCCACGGCGCCTCGGTCATGGACGACCGGCGGCTGGAGATCGACCTGCACTGGCGCATCGGCGATGTCTGGGCGACCGGCGCCGATCCCGACGCGCCGTTCTGGGAGACCGCCCGCGCGATCGACCTGCATGGCGCACGGGCATTGTCGCTGGCGCCGACCGAGCTGCTCTACCACGTCGTCGTCCATGGCCTGTCCTGGAACGCCGATCCCAGCGTCCGCTGGATCTCGGATTCGCTCGACCTCCTGGGCGCGGAAGCGACGCCCGTCGACTGGCCGCGGCTGGTCGCGCTCGCCCGCCACTACCGGCAGCGGGCGACGGTGCGCGTCGGCCTCGCCTATCTGCGCCACCGCTTCGCCGCAGCCGTGCCGGAGGCCGTGCTCGCGGCCCTGGGCCCGCCCTACGACGCGATGGAGGCGGCCGATTTCCGCCAGGAGATGCAGGAGTGGTCGACGCCCGTCGACATGGCGGACGTGGCGCTGCTCGCCCCGGCCCGCATCGAGATCATGCGCCGGCGCCTGCCGACGACGCGGCGCCTCGTCGTCCTGCTGCCCGATCGCATGGCGACGCCCGGGACGATGGCCTGGATCCGCGGCATCGGCGCCGACCACGTCTGCGAGTTCCCGTCCGAGGGGCCGGTGATGGACGCCGTGCGCCGCCGCATCCTCGAGACCGAGCAGTGGCGCCGCGGCTTCCACGGCCGGCCGGGCGCCATCTTCCGGGTCGACGGCGTGCCCGGCCTGCCCGCGACGATCGAGGGGCCGGTCTACGTCAGGATGTGGCTGCGCGACGACAAGTGGCGGATGCGCATCTTCGCGACCAGCCTCGCCGACTGGCCCGTCGGTGCCGGCGTGCTGCGCCTGGATTCCGTCGTCGGTTTCCGCAAGCCGTCACTGCTCGGCCGCGACGACGCGGTGCCCACACCCTGCCTGCCGGCATGGCCGGGCTTCCCGCAGGGCGCCATCCCGGCGCAGCCGTCGCCGGCCGCCACGGCGGCGGTCAGGCCGACCGCCGGCCTGCCGGACCGTAGCTGACGTCCATCCCCTCGGCCGGATCGGCGTGTGCGCCGTAGGGCGGGATCGGGTAGCGCAGGCCGACCTTGGCCAGTGCCTCCAGCCCCTCGACGCCGCGGCGGAACTCGTCGGGCGGGCAGGCGGTCAGCATCTCGTCGTCGGCGACGCCGCCGTACCGCCGCTCCGCGTAGCAGGGGATCGAGATCGAGGTCTTGCGCGTCTTCAGCGCGCGGCCCCAGGAATCGGCGCAGGCGCTCTCGCCGGTGATGCTCATGTCGTAGCGGCGGTAGCGGTCGCGCTGCAGGCCATTGACGAAGAGGATCGTCTGCCCCGGCGTGCCGTAGAAGAGGCAGATGTCCGGCGGGTCCAGCCGGGCGGCGCGCAAGGGGGCGGCAACCAGACCGACATGCCTGCCGTGCGGCACGCGCGGCATCGTCTCCTGGTGCAGGCGCGCATTCTCCTGGTCGGCGAACCAGACGCCGGCGAGCTTGGCGCCCGACAGATAGTCGTCGCCCGGCGCATTCAGCCCGATGATGCCGCCGCAGTTGCTGTGCGGGCGGACGTTGTCGTGGGTGATGCCGATGGTGAGCCCGGCGACCCGCGCCTGGGTCACCAGCTGGCAGGTCGTGAAGCGCCGGCCCGCGCGCGGCCGCCGCAGGCCGGGCACCGCCTCCATCGCGGCGTGGTCGTCGAAGAGTCGCATGCCGATCGGCAGCGTGCGCAGCCGCAGCAGCGCCTCGAGCCGCTGCGCCAGATCCTTCAGTTCCTCGGCCGTCGGCTGCGGCCGCTTGCTGTTCCTGGGCATGGGTCCTCCGTCCCTTGCGGCCGATAGTGCTCCCGCCGGGGCGGCGGTGGTAGCGTTGCGCGCATGATGGGAAATCCGGGAACGCTGCTCGTCACCGGCGCCAGCCGCGGCATCGGTGCGGCCGTCGCCCGCCTCGCCGGCGCCGGGGGGTGGCGCGTCGCCGTCCACTACGCCGCCGCCCGCGACGCGGCCGATGCGGTCGTGGCGGATATCGTGGCCGGCGGCGGCACGGCCGCGGCGTTC
>JBFWXJ010000561.1:0-3424 GCA_050187535.1 Alphaproteobacteria bacterium
GCCGCGCAGCGTCGGCTCGGTGCCGAGGCGGCGGTCGACGCGCTCATCCGCGCCGGCCTCAAGGAGCTGGCGCAGTGAGCGGCCGCGCCCGTCCTGCCAAAGAACGGGCCGTCGCGGAACGGCCGCCCGCGCCCGAGCGCCCGATCGGGCCGGAGCGCCAGGCGGACGATGCGAACGAGACCTCGTTCCGCCCGCTCAGCCTGGAGGAGTTCGTCGGCCAGCGCGGCGTGCGCGAGAACCTGCGGGTCTTCGTCGACGCCGCCCGCGGCCGCGGCGAGGCGCTCGACCACGTCCTGCTGTTCGGACCGCCCGGCCTCGGCAAGACGACGCTGGCGCAGATCGTCGCCCGCGAGCTCGGCGTCGGCTTCCGCGCGACCTCGGGACCGGTCATCCTGCGCGCCGGCGACCTGGCGGCGCTGCTGACCAACCTGCAGCCGCGCGACGTCCTCTTCATCGACGAGATCCACCGGCTGTCTCCCGCGGTCGAGGAGATCCTTTATCCCGCGATGGAGGACTTCCAGCTCGACCTCATCATCGGCGAGGGGCCGGCCGCGCGCTCCGTGCGGATCGACCTGCCACCCTTCACGCTGGTCGGCGCCACCACCCGCTCGGGCCTCATCACCACGCCGCTCCGCGACCGCTTCGGCATCCCGCTGCGCCTCGACTTCTACCAGCCGGACGAGCTGGAGCTGATCGTGTCGCGCGCCGCCCGCATCCTCGGGTTCGACCTGGCGCCCGCGGGGGCGGCCGAGATCGCCCGCCGCTCGCGCGGCACGCCGCGCATCGCCGGCCGGCTGCTGCGCCGGGTGCGCGACTTCGCCGAGACCGCAGGGGCGGGTCGCGTCGGTGCCGCGGAAGCCGATGCGGCGCTCCGCCGGCTCGACGTCGACGCCCGCGGCCTCGACGCGATGGACCGCCGCTACCTGCGCTGCATCGTCGACAACTACCAGGGCGGGCCGGTCGGCATCGAGACGATGGCGGCCGCCCTCTCCGAGCAGCGCGACGTCATCGAGGAAGTGATCGAGCCCTACCTGATCCAGCAGGGCTTCCTCCAGCGTACCCCGCGCGGCCGCCTCGTGACGCCGCAGACCTACGGCTATTTCGGCCTGCCGGTCCGTGCGCCCGCCGCCCAGTTCGACCTCCTGCCCCGGGCGGAGGACGCCGATGGCTGAGGCATCGAGCGGAACCTTGGCGGACGGCCGGCACATCTTCCCGATCCGTGTCTACTACGAGGACACGGACGCGGCCGGCATCGTCTACTACGCCAACTACCTGAAGTTCGCCGAGCGCGGCCGCACCGAGCTGATGCGGGCGCTGGGTGCCGAGCACCGGGCCCTGCTGGCGTCCGACGGCGTCTTGTGGGCGGTCCGCCGCTGCGTCGTCGACTACCTGATGCCGGCTCGCCTCGACGACCGCCTCGACATCGTGACGAGCGTCGCCGATGTCGGTGCGGCCCGCCTCGACATGCTGCAGGTCGTGCGCCGTGGCGCCGCCGAGCTGGCGCGGCTGGCGGTGCGGCTCGCGTGCCTCGACGCCACCGGCCGGCCCCGGCGCATGCCGTCCGCCGTCCGCGACGCGCTCCTCCCCCTTCTCCCGCCGCAAGCACGAGCCTGATACCGATGGATCCTGTCTCTTCCGTGAATCTCGGCGGGGCCGCCCACGACCTGTCGATCTGGAACCTGTTCCTCCAGGCCGACATTGTCGTGAAGGTGGTCATGCTGGCCCTGCTCGGGATTTCGTTCTGGTGCTGGGCGGTGATCTTCGACAAGTGGTCGCGGCTGCGCCGGCTCGGCCACCGCGCCAAGGAGTTCGAGGAGAGCTTCTGGTCGGGCGGGTCGCTCGACGACCTCTACGACCGCATCGGCAGCCGCCCGGCCGACCCGATGTCCGCCGTGTTCGCGGCTGCGATGCGCGAGTGGCGGCGGTCGGCCGCCCGCGGGCTGGTCGCCACCGAGACGCTGCGCGGCAACCTGCAGGAGCGCATCGAGCGCGTCATGACGGTTGCCGCCGGCCGCGAGATGGAGCGACTGGAGAAGTACATGTCGTTCCTCGCCTCGGTCGGCTCGACGGCGCCGTTCATCGGCCTGTTCGGCACGGTGTGGGGCATCATGAACAGCTTCCAGTCGATCGCGGCGTCCAAGAACACCTCGCTCGCCGTGGTCGCGCCCGGCATCGCCGAGGCCTTGTTCGCGACGGCTCTGGGCCTGGTCGCCGCCATCCCCGCGGTCATCGCCTACAACAAGCTGTCGACCGAGCTCGCCCGCTATGCCGGCCGCCTGGACGCGTTCTCCGGCGAGTTCGCGGCGATCCTGTCGCGCCAGCTCGACGAGAAGGGCTGATCGGCCATGGCCGCCTCCGTCATGCGGCGACCTTCCGGCAGCCGGCGCCGCTACGTCGCCATGGCCGAGATCAACGTGACGCCGTTCGTCGACGTGATGCTGGTCCTGCTCATCGTCTTCATGGTGACGGCACCGCTGCTGACGGTCGGCGTGCCGGTCGACCTGCCGAAGGCGAGTGCACCCTCGATCAGCGAGCAGAAGGAACCGATCACCGTCTCGGTCAACGCCCAGGGCAAGATCTTCCTGCAGGAGGCCGAGACGACGCTGGAGAACCTGGTCGCCCGGCTGGTCGCGGTCACCGAGAACGACCGCGAGGCGCGCGTCTTCGTGCGCGGCGACCGCTCGATCGCATACGGCCGGGTGATGGAGGTGATGGGCGCCCTCAATGCCGCGGGCTTCTCGCGGGTGGCGCTGATCGCCGAGCTGCCGCGGCAGGCCGAAGAGCCGCCGCGCCGCGGCGGGCGGCAGAGGTAGGGCGATGCGGCGCGCGGCCACCGGCTCGGCGATCCTGCACGCGAGCGTCATCGCGCTCGTGGCGCTGGGGCTGCCCGAGCTGTTCCGCTCCAAGCCCAAGGAAGAGGTCCCCATCGTCTTCGAGATGGTGACGGTGACCGAGCGCGCGGCGGCCCCCCAGCAGTCCCTGCGGCCGCCGCCCAAGCCGCTGCCCAAGCCCGAGCTGCGTGCCGAGGCGCCCCCGACCAAGCCCGAGCCGCCCAAGCCCGAGCCGCCGAAGCCGGAACCGCCGAAGGTCGAGGCACCGCCGCCTCCTCCCCCGCCACCGCCGCCGCGGGCGGAAGCGCCCAAGCCCGAGCCTCCGAAGCCGGAGCCGCCCAAGGTGGAGGCCCCGCCGCCGCCGGCACCCAAGCCCGAGCCGCCGCGCCCGCCCGAGCCGGCGAAGGTCGAAGCGCCGCCGCCGCCGGCGCCGAAACCCGAGCCGCCGCGGCCGCCGGAACCGCCCAAGGTCGAGGCGCCGCCGCCGCCCCGCCCCGAGCCGGCGAAGCCGCCGAAGCCCGAGCCGCCCAAGCAGGTGGCCGAGGCGGAGCCCGTGGTCGTGCCGCAGGCGAAGCCGACGCCGCCGAAGCCCG
>JBFWXJ010000562.1:0-3424 GCA_050187535.1 Alphaproteobacteria bacterium
CTACGGCTATGCCGGAAAGTGGTTGATGGTCGATCTCGGGGTCACGTTCGGCAACGACGAGACGCCCGGTGTCGACGTCATCATGCCGGACATCGCCTTCATCGAGGAGCGGCGGGACGTCCTGGCGGGCCTCGTGCTGACTCATGCCCACGAGGACCATATCGGCGCCGTCCAGTACCTCTGGCCGCGCCTGCGCTGCCCCGTCTATGCGACGCCGTTCACCGCCGCCCTGCTGCGCCGTAAGCTGGCGGACACCGGCCTCGCCGACCTGCCGATCACCGTCATCCCGATGGAAGGCCGATTCCGCGTCGGCCCGTTCGACCTCGAACTGATCACGCTGACCCATTCGATCCCCGAGCCGAATGCCGTCGTGATCCGCACCGGGCAGGGAACCATCCTGCATACCGGTGACTGGAAGCTCGACCCCGATCCGCTGGTCGGCCCGGTTGCCGACGAGGCGGCCCTGAAGGCGATCGGCGAGGAGGGGGTGCTGGCGCTCGTCGGCGACTCGACGAACGCGATGCGCGAGGGCGAGGCCGGCTCCGAGGGGGAGGTGCGGGGCGCCCTCCTGTCCCTGGTGCAGAAGTGCCGCAACCGCGTCGCCGTCGCCTGCTTCGCCTCCAACGTCGCGCGGCTCCAGACGTTGGTCGACGTGGCCGAGGCGACGGACCGCCACATCGCGCTCGTCGGCCGCTCTCTCTGGCGCATCGTCGGGGCGGCGCGCGAGACGGATATCTCGACCGCGACCAGCCCTTCGTCGACGACCGCGAGGCGGCATGGCTGCCGCGCGACCGCGTGCTGCTCGTCTGCACCGGCAGCCAGGGCGAGCCGCGCGCGGCACTGCCGCGCATCGCCCGCGGGCAGCACCCGCAGATCGTGCTGGAGGCGGGGGACTCCTGCATCTTCTCGTCGCGGATCATCCCCGGCAACGAGCGGCCGATCGCCCGCCTGCACGACGATCTGCTGCGCCGCGGCGTCGAGGTGCTGACCGAGCGCGACCACTTCGTCCACGTCTCGGGCCATCCCTGCCGCGACGAGCTGGTACGCATGTACCAGTGGGTGCGCCCGCAGATCGCGATCCCCGTCCATGGCGAGCATCGGCACATGGTGGCGCATGCGGAGCTGGCGCGGAGTTGCCAAGTGCCCGATGCGCTGGTGACCGCCAACGGCTCGCTGGTGCGACTCGCCCCCGGCAAGGCCGAGATCGTGGCGCAGGTGCCGTCGGGGCGCCTTGCGCTGGAGGGCGAGGCGCTGCTGCCGATGGACGGCCCGGCGCTGCGGGCGCGTCAGCGCATCGCGAACCATGGCGCCGTCGTCGTCACGCTCGTCTTGCATGGCGACGGGCGTCCGGCGGCGCCGGCGAAGGTCACAGCGGCCGGCCTCTACGATTCGGACGCCGATGCGGCCGACCTCGCCGACCTGGCGCGCACGGCGATGGTGGCGCTCGACCGGATGTCGAATCGCGACCGCCGCGACGATGCAGCCGTGGAAGGCGCCGTGGCTGCGGCGGTCCGTCGCTTCGTCCGTGAAGGACGTGGCAAGCGGCCGACGACGACCATACATCTCGTCCGCGTGTAGGCGCCGGGGAGGAGAAGGGATGATCGGACGGCTCAACCATGTCGCCATCGCGGTGCCGGATCTCGCCGCCGCCGCCCGCATGTACGAGGCGGTGCTGGGCGCGGGTGTCAGTGCGCCGATCGACCTGCCGGCGCATGGCGTGACGGTCGTCTTCGTGACCCTGCCCAACACCAAGATCGAGCTTCTGCACCCGCTCGGCGAAGGATCGCCGATCGCACCCTTCCTGGCGCGCAACCCCGCGGGCGGCATGCACCATGTCTGCTACGAGGTGGACGACATCATCGCCGCCCGCGATCGCCTCAAGGCGGGGGGTGCGCGCGTGCTCGGTGACGGCGAGCCCAGGATCGGCGCGCACGACAAGCCCGTGCTCTTCCTCCACCCCAAGGATTTCGCGGGCACGCTGATCGAGCTCGAGCAGGCCTAGGCGGTGGGCTGGTTCACCGGCATCGCGGTCTACATCGTCCTCTGGTGGACCACGCTCTTCGCGGTCCTGCCGTGGGGCGTGCGGACGGCGGAAGACCCGGTCCCCGGCCATGCGCCGAGCGCACCGGAGCGGCCGCGGCTCCTGCTGAAGGCGGCGGTGACGACCCTCGTGGCGGCGCTGCTCTGGCTCTTCGTCGAATGGCTCGCGACCACCGACCTCATCAGCTTCCGGGGCCCGTGAGATGAGCGGCTATTGCACGGCGGCGCCGGGCCACGAGTGGCACGGTCCGTACCATGACGGCGTGTACGGCTTCCCCGTCGCCGACGACGATGCGCTGTTCGAGCGCCTCGTGCTGGAAATCAATCAGGCCGGCCTCTCCTGGCTCACGATCCTGAAGAAGTGGGCGGCCTTCCGCGCGGCCTTCGACGACTTCTCGATCGACCGCGTGGCCGCCTATGGCGAGGCGGACCGGGCGCGGCTGCTGGCCGACGCGGGAATCGTCCGCAACCGCCTCAAGGTCGACGCGGCGATCGACAACGCCCGGCGCATCCAGGCGCTGCGCGCGACGCACGGCTCGTTCAAGGGCTGGCTCGACTATCATCACCCGCTCGCGAAGGAGGAGTGGGTGAAGCTCTTCCGCAAGACCTTCCGCTTCACCGGCGGCGAGATCGTCGGCGAGTTCCTGATGAGCACCGGCTACCTGCCGGGGGCCCACCACGCCGGCTGCCCCGTCCATGCCAGGGTGGTGGCCGCCGGCGCGCCGTGGGCGCGCAAGCGCTGAGTCCGCTCAGGGTGCCAGCAGCACGTCGTGCATGATGCGGCCGGGCAGGAAGGTGAAGAGCCCGGCGACGACCAGCCCGCCCACGAACATCCCGATCATCGTCTTCGCATGCGCGGGCACGCGGTGCCGGCGGGCGCGCAGGATGCCGAGCGGCAGCAGCACGAGCACGAGGATCGCAAAGAGATGGATCGGGCTCCACGGCCCGATCAGGCGGATCTGGTGGATGAAGAATGCGCTGACGGCGACCACCGCCATCAGCACGACCCAGATCCAGCCGAGCGTGCGATGCGGCAGGGTCCCCTTGGGTGCGACGAGCTGCACGAGGCCGAGCGCGAAAGCGCCCATCGCCGCCCAGGCATGCAGTTGGATCACGAGCGGAGCGGCGTTCAGCGGTGCCAGCGTCATGATTCGCCTCGGGTCGGCGACGACCGGAAGACAGCCCCGGACGCCGCAGGATTGGGCGGAAACCTGCCCCCTTCGCGAGCAATTGCCGAAACGGTGTTCAAGCTGTTGATTTTTATGAAGAAAACGGAGGTGTAGAGCACTTCGCCCTTGCGCATGGGCGGTTTTGGCGCCATCTATAAACGCAATCGAGCGGCCTGCGCCGCCCGATTGTCGCCTGATGGCGATTCCTCCCTAAA
>JBFWXJ010000563.1:0-3416 GCA_050187535.1 Alphaproteobacteria bacterium
AGGCCGGGTTCCGCCGCTGGATCGCGCGTGACCCGCTCGGCGTCGTGCTGGTCGTCGCCCCCTGGAACTATCCCTACCTGACGTCGGTCACCGCCGTTATCCCCGCGCTGCTCGCGGGCAACGTCGTCGTCCTCAAGCATTCCCACCAGACGCCGCTGGTCGCCGAGCGCTACGCGGCGGCGATGGCGGCGGCCGGCCTGCCCGACGGCGTCTTCCGCCATCTCCACCTCTCCCATGCCGACACCGAGCGGGCGATCCGCGACCCGCGCGTCGCCTTCGTCTGCTTCACCGGCTCGGTCGCGGGCGGGGCGGCGGTACAGCGCGCGCTCGCTGACCGCTTCGTCGGCGCCGGGCTGGAGCTGGGCGGCAAGGACCCGGGCTATGTCCGCGCCGACGCCGACCTCGACCATGCGGTGGAGACGTTGGTGGACGGCGCCTTCTTCAATTCGGGTCAGTCCTGCTGCGGCATCGAGCGCATCTACGTCGACGCTGCCGTCCATGACCGCTTCGTCGACGCCGCCGTGGCGCTGACCGAGAAGTACGTGCTGGGCAACCCGACCGAGGCCGCGACCAATCTCGGCCCCATGGTGCGCACGGCGGCGGCCGACTTCGTGCGGGCGCAGACCGCCGAGGCGGTCGCCCAGGGCGCGCGGGCGCTGGTCAACCCGAAGCTGTTCGCGGCCGATGCGGCGGGCACGCCCTACCTGGCGCCGCAGATCCTGACGCAGGTCGACCATTCCATGCGCGTCATGACCGAGGAGACCTTCGGCCCCGTCGTCGGCATCATGAAGGTGGCGGGTGACGAAGAGGCGCTGCGGCTGATGAACGACAGCGCCTACGGGCTGACGGCGGCCGTCTTCACCCGCGACGTCGATGCCGCCGCGGCACTCGGCGCTCGCATCGAGACCGGCACCGTCTTCATGAACCGCTGCGACTACCTCGACCCGGCACTCGCCTGGACCGGCGTCAAGAACTCCGGCCGCGGCTGCACGCTCTCGGTCATCGGCTTCGAGCAGCTCACCCGCCCGAAATCCTTCCATTTCCGCCTGCCCGCCTGACGGCGGCCACGCCCTTCAGGAGGTCCCGAGCGATGACGATTGACTGGCGCGCCCGCGCAGGGGCGCCGTTCGTCTGCGAGAAGCGGCCGGCGACGGCGGCACGCGGCATGGTCGTCTCCAACAGCCCGCTCGCGTCGGCGGCCGGCGCGGAGATGCTGGCGGCCGGCGGCAATGCGGTGGATGCGGCGATCGCCACGCTGTTCACGCTGACCGTGGTCGAGCCGATGATGGTCGGCATCTTCGGCGGTGGCATGGCCCATGTCCGCCTCGCCGACGGCAGCCACCGGGTCATCGACGGCCAGGCGCATGTGCCGGCCGCCGGCCGGGCGGACATGTACCGCCCCGTCTCCGACACGCTGCCGGACTACCTGGAGACCGAGGGCCGCGAAAACGCGACCGGCACCAAGTCCGTCTGCGTGCCGGGCAACCTCAAGGCCTGGTGCGAGACGCTGGCGCGCTTCGGCACGATGCCGCTCGCCGACGTGATGGAGCCCGCGATCCGCCACGCCGCGCGCGGCTTCCGCACCACCGCCTATCTCTGGGAATGCGCGTCGGATGCCGCCGGCGACCTCGCCCGCGACCCGGAGATCGCGCGGCTCTTCCTGAAGGACGGTGCCGCCATTCCCGCGGGCACGCGCCTCGTCATGGGCGACTATGCCGAGACGCTGCGCTCGATCGCCAGGGACGGGCCGGACGTGCTCTACGGCGGCTGGCTCGGCAAGGCCGTGGCCGAGCACATGGCGCGTGCCGGCGGGTATATCGCGATCGAGGACCTCGTCGGCTACCGCACCATCGAGCGCCAGCCCGTGCGCGGGCCCTATCGTGGCTATGAGGTGGTGGGGCCGCCGCCGCCGTCCTCGGGCGGCGTCCATATCCTGCAGATGCTCAACATCCTGGAGGGCTTCGACGTCGCGGCCCTCGGCTTCGGCACGGCCGACACGCTGCACCTGCTGGCCGAGGTCCTGAAGATCGCCTTCGCCGACCGCAAGGCCGCGACCGCGGACCCCGCCTTCGCCGCGGTGCCCGTGGACCGGCTGATCGACAAGGCCTACGCGGCCGAGCGCCGCGCGCGCATCGACATGGCCCGCGCCCAGGCGTGGACCGCGGAGGTGGCGCTGCCGGAATCGGCCAATACCACCCACGTGACCACGGCCGACGGTATGGGCAACGTCGTCGCCACGACGCAGACGATCAACAGCACCTTCGGCGCCCGCTTCGTCGTGCCGGGCACGGGGATGATCCCCAACAACTACATGCATCTCTTCGACCCGCATCCGGGCTTCACCCAGTCGATCGCGCCCGGCAAGCGCGTCACCAGCTCGATGTCGCCCCTGATCGTGCTGAAGGACGGCAGGCCCGCCTTCGCACTGGGATTGCCCGGGGGCCTGCGCATCTTCGGGTCGGCCATGCAGGCGGTGGTCAACCTGATCGACCACGGCATGTCGCCGCAGGAGGCGGTCGAGGCGCCGCGCCTGTGGACACAGGGTGCGACCGTCGAAGTCGAATCCGGCGTTCCCGAGGCGGTGCGGGCGCAGCTCGCGTCGCGCGGGCACGAGGTCGTGGCGATGCCGCATGTCGCGGGCGGCATGAATGCCATCGCGTTCGGCGCCGACGGCACCCTGACGGGGGCCGCCTGCTGGCGCGCCGACGGCACCCCGGTCGGCGTCGCCGGCGGCCTCGCCCGGCCGAACGTCCGCTTCTGGCCGGACCGGGTGAAGCCTCAGCCGAGCCCGACGGCGTAGCGGTCGAGGAGCTGGGCGAGGCGCGCCGGATCGGCCAGCAGGTCGGCCGACGCGCCCGCCTGGAGGCTCGACCGGCAGCGGTCGAAGAGGGCTGCCGACAGCTCGCCATTGTCGTGGTTGGCGCGGTAGGCGATGCCGTCGACCTCGGCCGGATGGGCATGGATGGCGGCCGACCAGCACTGCGCCGTGCGGTAGTCGCCGGCGGCGATCGCGGCCGTGGCGCCCAATGGCGCCAGCCCGGGCCCGTGCAGGGCCGCGAGGCGCAGCGTCCCGACGACGGCGATCTCGCAGAGCCGGCGCGCCGCCAGGAAGCCGCGCGTCACGAACTGCTCGCCGACGGCGCGCAGGCACGTCTCGGCGAAGGCGCCCTCCGGCGAGCGCGCGGCGTAGCACACGCCGAAGACGCCTGCCGGGTCGTCGAAGCGGTTGGTGGCCGAGGTGCCGAAATGGAGTGCCGCGAGCTCCGCGCGGTGGATGCGGAATAGCCGTGCCCCGGGATCGAGCCGTTCGATCGGCAGCCGGCGCCGGGCGAGGTCGGCCGGCGGTGCCGGAGGCCCGTCAGGCAGCGCCGTGCTCGCCGAAGGCCGCCGCCGCCGCGGCTGCTCCCGCGGTGTCG
>JBFWXJ010000564.1:0-3410 GCA_050187535.1 Alphaproteobacteria bacterium
GTCCTTCGACAGGCTCAGGACGAGGAAACACTCCTTTTCGCGACGGAGCGGGAGAGCTTCCGTCCACTTTCAAGGCAGCATCGTCGAGGGGCGCATCGACGGTCGTGCAATCCTGCCTCGCTCGGGCGATCGTCCTTCGGTCGCGCCGGTGCAAATCAGCCCGCTAAGTATAGATCGACTGGGCCATGCCGTTGAGGAAGACGCCGATGGCGAGGTCGAGCACGACGACGCCGGCGGCCGTCCAGCCGCCGACCGCCAGCCCGACGCGGATCACGAACCACTCGTAGACCAGCACCAGCAGCGTGATGCCGAAGGCGATCCCCTGGGAGAGCGCCTCCGGGAGGAAGTCGAGTGCGGCGATGGCCGTGGCGGCGGCGAACAGGGCGACCTGGATGACGGCCGACCAGTTGTACGCCTCGATCGTCAGGAAGTACCGCCGCTCGCGCCTGAGCAGGCGGGCGACATAGACCATCGCCAGCGGGAAGGCCGCCCAGTTCGCCACATAGGCGATCCCCTCGGCTGCCAGCAGCACGCCCATGCCGCCCCGCGGCTCGTCCGGCAGGTCGCGCAGGGCCAGCAGCAGGACGAACAGCGGCGCCGCTAGGACCGCCGCCCAGAACGAGCGCCAGAAGGATTGCGCCGTGCCGGCGAAACGCCCGAGGCCGGCCGGGTCGCGGCAGGCCAGCCGCCATGCGCCGTCGAGGGCGTAGGCGATCTCGGCGGTGCCGGGGGCGGCCATCCCTACGCGGCCTGCGGGAAGTAGCCTTCGAGCACGCGCAGGTAGATCTCGGCCAGCTTGGCGATGTCGTCCACCCGCTGGCGCTCGTTGACCTGGTGCATGGTGTCGCCGACGCCGCCGAACTCGACGACCGGGCAATAGGCCTGGATGAAGCGGGCGTCGGACGTGCCGCCCGTCGTGCTCAGCTCCGGCCGGCGGCCGGTGACCGCCTCGCAGGCGTCCTGCACCAGCCCGCTCAGCAGGCCCGGCTCGAACACGAAGGACTCGCCGCTGACCTTGACGTCGAGATCGTAGCGGCCGCCGACCGCGGCCAGCTTCTCCTCGATGCGGGCGATCAGCGAGCGGCTGGTGTGGGCATCGTTGAAGCGGATGTTGAAGACCGCCTTCGCCTCGGCGGGGATGACGTTGGTCGCCGGATTGCCGACGTCGACCGTCGCGACCTGCAGGGTCGAGGGCTCGAAATGCGCCGTGCCGTCGTCGAGCGGCTCGCCGGTCAGTGCCGCCAGCATCCGCACGAGGCGATGGATCGGGTTGTCGGCCAGGTGCGGGTAGGCGATGTGGCCCTGGGTCCCGTGCACCGTCAGGTAGGCGTTGAGGCTGCCGCGGCGGCCGATCTTCATCATGTCGCCCAGCGCCCGCGGGTTGGTCGGCTCGCCGACGATGCAGGCGTCCGGCACCTCGCCCGCCTCGGCGAGTGCGGCCAACATCTTCCTGGTGCCGTTGATCGACGGCCCCTCCTCGTCGCCCGTCACCAGCAGGCTGATCGACCCCGTGAACCCCGCCCCGCGCGCCGCCAGGAAGCGCCCGGCCGCGGTCGTGAAGGCGGCGATCGCGCATTTCATGTCGGCCGCACCGCGGCCCCAGACCTGGCCGTCGCGCACCTCGCCCGCGAACGGGTCGAAGCGCCAGAGGTCGCCCTTGCCGGGCGGCACCACGTCGGTGTGGCCGGCGAAGCAGAGATGCGGCCGTCCCGTGCCGAAGCGCGCCCAGAGATTGTCGACGTCGGGCGTGCCCGGCTCCGAGAACGGCATGCGCCGGCAGTGGAAGCCGAGATCGCCCAGGGCCGCCTCCAGCCGCCCGAGCACCCCCGCCTCGACGGGCGTGACGCTGGGGCACCGGATCAGCGACCGCGTCAACTCGACGGGATCGGGCACCGCTGCATTGGCGAGGGCGGCCATGCCGGCCTCAGTCGCGCAGCAGGTCGTTGATCGAGGTCTTGGCGCGGGTGCGCTCGTCGACGCGCTTGACGATGACGACACAGTAGAGGCTGGGGCCGGGGCTGCCGTCCGGCAGCGCCTTGCCCGGCATCGAGCCCGGCACCACCACCGAATAGGCCGGCACGCGGCCGTAGAAGACCTCGCCGGTCGCCCGGTCTACGATGCGCGTGGTGGCGCTGATGAAGCAGCCCATGGAGAGGACCGAGCCCTCCTCGACGATCACGCCCTCGACGATCTCGCTGCGCGCGCCGATGAAGCAGTTGTCCTCGATGATGACCGGATCGGCCTGGAGGGGCTCCAGCACGCCGCCGATGCCGACACCGCCCGAAAGATGGCAATTCTTGCCGATCTGGGCGCAGGAGCCGACGGTCGCCCAGGTGTCGACCATGGTGTTGGCGCCGACATGGGCGCCGACATTGACGAAGCTCGGCATCAGCACCGCGCCGGGCGCGATGTAGGCCGAGCGGCGGACGACGCAGTTCGGCACCGCGCGGAAGCCGGCGTCGCGGAAGCGGTTCTCGCCCCAGCCGGCGAACTTCGACGGCACCTTGTCGAACCAGGGCGACGGCCCGCGCTCGGGATCGGTCGGGCCGCCCGGCACCGGCACCATGTCGTTGAGGCGGAAGGAGAGCAGCACCGCCTTCTTCAGCCACTGGTGGACCTGCCACTTGCCGCCGGCCTTCTCGGCGACCCGCGCCTGGCCGCCGTCGAGCGCTTCCAGGGCCGCCTCGACGGCGTCGCGCACCTCGCCCCGCGTGGCGGTCGAAAGGTCGCCGCGCGCCTCCCAGGCGGCGTCAACGACGGGCTGCAGGCGGGCGAGTTCCATGGGCGCGGGTCTTTCCGGGAAATGGGGCCGGGAGGGGGTCGGCGGCCGCGCACATTGGCGTCGCCTCCGCCGGCCTGTCAACACGGCCGCCGCGCGCGATCGCCGCGGCCGAACGCACCCATATGCTGCGGCTCGGCGGCGATGCTATACAACCCGTGGTCCATTTTTCGCGTCGGGACCGGGCAGCGGGACGACGCCTACCAGGAGGAAGCGGAATGGCGGATTTCGTGCTGACGGACGGGCCCGACACCTTCACCGGCACCGACGCCGCCGACTTCATATCGGCGCTGGGCGGCGACGACTACGTGAACGCCGGCGGCGGCAACGACACCGTCTCGGGCGGCGGCGGGAACGACACGATGCTGGGCGTCGCCGGCAACGACGTGCTGTTCGGCGGCCAGGGCTCCGACATCCTCTACGGCTCGGCCGGGAACGACTTCATCTATTCGGGCCAGGGCAACGACCAGGCCTATGGCGGCAACGGCGCCGACCAGATGTACGGCGACAACGGTGACGATTCGCTGCGCGGCGACCTCGGCGACGACTTCATCAACGGCAACCGCGGCCAGGACACGGTCTAGGGCGGCGTCGGCGAGGACACGCTCTACGGCGGCGCGGAGTACGACGT
>JBFWXJ010000565.1:0-3406 GCA_050187535.1 Alphaproteobacteria bacterium
CGGCGGCATTCGTCCTGTTCGACCCGTCGCTGGAGCAGGCGGCGCGCAACCTCAGGGCTACCCCCTGGCAGGTCATCCGCCGGGTGACGCTGCCGGTGATGCTGCCGAGCGTGCTCTCCTCGGCGGTATTCGCCTTCGTCACCTCGTTCGGCAACCTCACCGTCTCGATCTTTCTCGGCGGCCCGCGCAACACCACGCTGCCGGTGCAGATCTTCGCCTATGTCGACCAGTCGCTCGACCCGATGGTCGCGGCCGTATCGACGATCGTCATCCTCATCACGCTCGCGGTCATCTTCCTGGTGGAACGGATGGTCGGCCTGCAGCGCATCGTCTAGGACGGCCCGCTTCCATGACCGCCCCCCCGATCGTCGCCCTCGACCGCCTGCGCAAGGACTACGGCGCCGTCGCCGCCGTGGCCGAGATGTCGCTGGCCGTGCCGCGCGGCGAGCTGCTCTGCCTGCTGGGCCCTTCCGGCTGCGGCAAGACGACGACGCTGAAGATGATCGCCGGCTTCGAGGCACCGACCGGCGGCAGCATCCGCATCGACGGCGCCGACGTGACACGCGTGCCGCCGCACCGCCGCGACACGGGGATGGTATTCCAGAACTACGCCCTCTTCCCGCACCTGACGGTCGCAGAGAACGTCGCCTTCGCGCCGCGCAACGTCGGCATGAAGCGCGACGACATCCGCGCGCGGGTCGCCGAGCTGCTGGACCTCGTGCAGCTTCCGGGGCTGGCGCAGCGCTACCCGTCCGAGCTTTCGGGTGGCCAGCAGCAGCGCGTGGCCCTCGCCCGTGCCCTGGCGCTGCGGCCGGCCGTGCTGCTGCTGGACGAGCCGCTCTCGAACCTCGATGCGCGCCTGCGCCTGCAGATGCGCGACGAGCTGCGCGGCCTCGTCTCGCGCCTCGGCACGACGACGCTCCTGGTCACCCACGACCAGGAGGAGGCGCTGGCCATGGCCGACCGTGTCGTCGTCATGAACCAGGGCCGCGTCGAGCAGGTCGGCACGCCCGAGGCCATCTACGAGACGCCGGCCACCCGCTTCGTGGCCGAGTTCATCGGCCGCTGCAACCTGCTGCCGGCATCGCTGGCCGGAGCCGGCCCGGCCGACCGCCTCGCCATGGTCCGCCCGGAGCATGTGAGCCTGTCGCCACCGGCCGGGGCGGCGCTGGTCGGCCGCGTCACGCGGGCCGTCTACCACGGTGCCGTCACGCATCTGCATCTCGACGCGAACGGCATCGAGATCCTGGCGGACGTGCCGAGTGCGGCCGGCCGTAGCTTCCCGCCCGGCGCGCAGGCCGGAATCGCGTTCGACTCCGCCCACGTCCGACTGCTTCCCTGAGAACACGAAGAAGAGAGACGCCCCGATGGACCATCCCTTCAGCCGCGAAGAATTCGCGGGCCGTATCCGCGCGGTGCAGACGCGCATGCAGGAACGCGGCATGGACGTGCTCGTCGTCGCCGACCCGTCCAACATGTACTACCTGACGGGCTACAACGCCTGGAGCTTCTACACGCCGCAGGCGCTGCTGGTTTCGCTCGATTCCGAGACGCCGATCTGGTGCGGCCGCTTCATGGACGCGACATCGGCCCATCGCACCACCTACCTGCCGGCCGACGCCATCCGGCCCTATCCCGACAGCTACGTCCAGGCGTCCGACCGCCACCCCATGCAGATCGTGGCCGGCATCATCGAGAAGGAAGGCTGGTCCCGGAAGACCATCGGCATCGAGATGGATGCCTACTACTACACTGCCCACGCCCATGAATGGCTGGCGGGTGCCCTGCCGAACGCCAAGCTCGTGGACGCTGGCCTGATGGTCGCCTGGGTGCGCGTGGTGAAGAGCCCGCAGGAGCTGACCTACCTGCGCGAGGCCGGCCAGATCGTCGAGCGGATGATGGACCGCGCCTTCGAAGTGATCCGCCCGGGCCTGCGCGAGTGCGACCTCGCGGGCGCTCTCTACGAGGCGCAGATGCGCGGCACCGAGGCGTTCGGCGGCATCCACACGACGAGCCCGCCCTTCCTAGGCGTCGGCCGCCACATCAACGAGCCGCATCCCGTGTGGAACGATGACCCGATCGCGGCCAACACGCCGGTCAACATCGAGATCGCCGGCTGCCGGCTGCGCTATCACGGCCCGATGAGCCGCACGATCTACGTCGGCAAGCCGCCGCAGACCTATCGCGACCTCGCCGACGGCGTCGTCGAGGGCATGAACGCCGCCCTCGATGCGGTGAAGCCCGGCGTCACCTGCGAGACGATCGAAGCGGTGTGGCGGCGCACCATCGCCAGGCGCGGCATCGAAAAGGAGGCGCGCCTCGGCTACTCGATCGGCATCGGCTTCCCGCCGACCTGGGGCGAGCGCACTGCCAGCCTGCGGCCCGGCGACCTGACGGTGCTGGAGGCGGGCATGGCCTTCCACATGATGAGCGGCATCTGGCAGAAGGAGACCGGCGTCACCATCACCCAGGCCTTCTACGTGACCGACACCGGGCACCAGCCGCTGACCTCGGCGCCGCGGGCGCTCCTCGTCAAGGACTGAAGCCAGTGACCGACGACCTGCCGCACGCTGCCCAGGCCGCCTTCTCGACCGGGTACTTCGACGCCCGCGATCGCCTGCGCCGTCTGGCGCCGGCGGCGCGGGCCTACCCGTCGCCCGCGGTCGGGCCGGCCGGCGAGAAGCTGTTCACCGAAGCCGCCTGGTTCGGCGACCCCGCGGCCAAGAAGGTGCTCGTCACCATCTCTGCGACGCACGGGGCCGAGGGCCATTGCGGGTCGGCCTGCCAGCTCGACTGGATCGCCGGCGGCGGGCCGGAGCGGCTACGCGGTGACGAGGCCTGCCTCGTCGTCCACGCGATCAATCCCTACGGCTACGCCTGGGACCGCCGGGTGACGGAGGAAGGCTGCGACCTCAACCGCAACTTCGTCGACTTCTCCGCCGGCGCGCCGGATAACCCGCACTACGATGAGCTCGCGCCCTACCTGGTGCCCGCGGCCCTCGACGGCCCGGTGTTCGAGGCGGCCGAGGCGGCGATCGCCGCCTTCCGCCGCACCCATGGCGAGCACGCGTTCCAGATCGCCCGCAAGAGCGGCCAATACCGCCATCCGACCGGCGTCTTCTTCGGCGGCACGGCACCGTCCGGCCCCCGGCGCACGCTGGAGCAGATCGCCGCCGACCACCGCCTGGCTGACCGCGCCTTCGTCGTCGTCATCGACTTCCACACCGGGCTCGGCCCATTCGGCTACGGCGAGCTGCAGACCGAAGAGGTCGGCGGGATGGACCTGTTCGAGCGGGCGACGGCGATCTTCGGCCGCTCGGTCACCTCGCCCGTGCTCGGCACCTCGTCGTCGGTCGCCCTCAACGGCACCATGGACCTGTTCTGGGAGAACCTGCTGGGCGACCGG
>JBFWXJ010000566.1:0-3404 GCA_050187535.1 Alphaproteobacteria bacterium
CGCCTGGTCCTGCAGGTCGCATTCGCCGCCCTGGTCGCAGATCGGGCAGTCGAGCGGATGGTTGATCAGCAGGAACTCCATCACCCCCTGGCGCGCCTTGCGGGCGCGCGGCGAGTTGGTGTGGATGACCATGTTGTCGGCGGCCGGCATCGCGCAGGACGCGATCGGCTTGGGCGCCTTCTCCTGCTCGACCAGGCACATCCGGCAGTTGCCGGCGATCTCCAGCCGCTCGTGGAAGCAGAAGCGCGGCACCTCGACGCCGAGCATCTCGCACGCCTGGAGCACCGTGGTGCCCGCGGGCACCTCGATCTCGATCCCGTCGATCTTGAGCTTCGGCATCGCTCCCCTGCCCCCGCCTTCAGGCCGCGCGTGCCTGGAGCTGGGTCCTGTAGGCCAGGATCCGCTCTTCCATCACGGGTCGGAAATGTCGGATGAGGCCCTGCACCGGCCACGCGGCGGCATCGCCCAGCGCGCAGATGGTGTGGCCCTCGATCTCGCCGGCGACGTCGAGGAGCATGTCGATCTCCTCGATCTCCGCCTGCCCCTTCACCATCCGCTCCATCACGCGCCACATCCAGCCCGTGCCCTCGCGGCACGGCGTGCACTGGCCGCAGCTCTCATGCTTATAGAAGCGCGACAGGCGGGCGATCGCCTTGATGATGTCGGTGGACTTGTCCATGACGATGACCGCCGCGGTGCCGAGGCCCGAGCGGACCTCGCGCAGCGAGTCGAAATCCATCAGGACCTCGTCGCAGATCGACTTCGGGATGACCGGAACCGACGAACCGCCGGGGATCACCGCCAGCAGATTGTCCCAGCCGCCGCGCACGCCGCCGCAATGCTTCTCGATCAGCTCGCGCAGCGGGATGCCCATGGCCTCCTCGACGTTGCACGGCCGCTCGACATGGCCCGAGATGCAGAAGACCTTCGTGCCGAAGTTATTCGGCCGGCCGATGCCGGCGAACCACGCGCCGCCGCGGCGCAGGATGGTCGGCGCGACCGCGATCGTCTCGACGTTGTTGACCGTGGTCGGGCAGCCGTAGAGGCCGCACTGCGCCGGGAAGGGCGGCTTCAGGCGCGGCTGGCCCTTGTTGCCCTCCAAGCTCTCGAGCAGCGCCGTCTCCTCGCCGCAGATATAGGCGCCGGCACCGCGGTGGACGTAGAGCTCGAAGTCATAGCCCGAGCCGCAGGCGTTCTTGCCGACGAGGCCCGCGGCATAGGCCTCGTCGACGGCGGCCTGGAGGCGCTGGGCCTCGTTGTAGAACTCGCCGCGGACATAGACGTAGCCGGCCGATGCGCCCATCGCCACGCCGGCGAGAAGGCAGCCCTCGACCAGCTTGTGCGGGTCGTGGCGCAGGATGTCGCGGTCCTTGCAGGTGCCGGGCTCGCTCTCGTCGGCGTTGACGACGAGGTAGCTCGGCCGGCCGTCCGGCGAGGCCTTGGGCATGAACGACCATTTGAGGCCCGTCGGGAAGCCGGCACCGCCGCGGCCGCGCAGGCCCGATGCCTTCATTTCCGCGATGATCCAATCCCGGCCCTTGAGGACCAGCTCGCGCGTGCCGTCCCAGTCGCCGCGGCGGCGCGCCGCCTCCAACCCCCAGGGATGCGCCCCGTAGAGGTTGGTGAAGATGCGGTCCTTGTCGCTCAGCATCGTCAACCGCCTTGGCCGGCCGGAGCCGCGTCGAACGAGAGGGTCGTCAGTGTCGTCGGGCCGCCGATCGGGGCCGAGGTCTGGCGGTCGAGCACGGTGCCCATCGGCGGCACCTCGTCGCGGGACAAGGCCTCCAGCAGGCGCTCGGTCGCGGGGCCGTCGAGGTCCTCGTAGAAGTCGTCGCCGACCTGGAGGATGGGCGCGTTGACGCAGGCGCCGAGGCACTCGACCTCGACCAGCGAGAACTTGCCGTCCGCCGTCGTCTCGCCGACACCGATGCCGAGCACCTTGCGGCAGGCACCGACCACCGCGTCCGAGCCGCGCAGCCAGCAGGGCGTCGTCGTGCAGGCCTGCAGGAAGTACTTACCGACCGGCTTCAGGTTGAACATCGTGTAGAAGGTCGCGACTTCATAGACCCGGATCGGCGCCATCCTGAGCTTGGCGGCGACATGATCCATCGCGGCCCGCGGCAGCCAGCCGTGCTGGCGCTGCGCCAGGTCCAGCAGCGGCAGGACAGCACTCTGCTGCCGGCCTTCCGGATAGCGCGCGATGATCGCGTCCGCCTTCGCGTCGTATTCCGGCGTGAAGGCGAAGACGGTGGGTTCGGCAGCGTCGCTCATCGGTCGATCTCGCCGAAGACGATGTCCATCGAGCCGATGATCGACACGACGTCGGCCAGCATGTGTCCCTTCGACATGAACTCCAGCGCCTGCAGGAAGGCGAAGCCGGGCGCCCGGATCTTGCAACGGTAAGGCCGGTTGGTGCCGTCCGAGACGACGTAGACACCGAACTCGCCCTTGGGGGCCTCGACCGCCGTATATGTCTCGCCCGGCGGCACGTGGTAGCCCTCGGTGTAGAGCTTGAAGTGGTGGATGAGCGCTTCCATCGAGCGCTTCATCTCGCTGCGCGGCGGCGGCGCGATCTTGCGGTCGTCGACCTTCACCGGGCCCGACGGCATCTTCTCGATCGCCTGGCGCATGATGCCGACGCTCTGGCGCATCTCTTCCATGCGCACGAGGTAGCGATCGTAGCAGTCGCCGTGGCGGCCGACGGGAATGTCGAAGTCCATCGCCGCATACGCGTCGTAGGGCTGCGCCTTGCGCAGATCCCAGGCGACGCGCGAGCCGCGCAACATCGGCCCCGAGAAGCCCCAGTCGCAGGCCTGCTCCTCGGTGACGACCCCGATGTCGACGGTCCGCTGCTTGAAGATGCGGTTCTCGGTCAGCAGGTTGTCCATGTCGTCGATGACTTTGGAGATGCGCGGCAGGTAGGCGAGGATGTCCTCGGCCAGACCCGCCGGCATGTCGATCGCGACACCCCCCGGCCGGAAATAGGCGGCGTGCAGGCGCGCGCCGCACACCCGCTCGTAGAACTCCATCAGCTTCTCGCGCTCCTCGAAGCCCCACAGGAAGGGCGTGAGCGCACCGACGTCGAGCGCCATCGAGGTGACGTTGAGCAGATGGTTGAGGATCCGGCTGATCTCGGCGTAGAGCACGCGGATGTACTGCGCCCGCGGCGGCGCCTGGAGGCCCAGCAGCTTCTCGACCGCGAGTGCGAATGCATGCTCCTGCGACATCGGCGCGACGTAGTCGAGCCGGTCGAAATAGGGCACAGCCTGCAGGTACGTCTTGTACTCGATCAGCTTTTCCGTGCCGCGGTGCAGCAGGCCGATATGCGGGTCGGCGCGCTCGACCACCTCGCCGTCCATCTCCAGCACGAGGCGCAGCACCCCGTGGGCCGCAGGGTGCTGCGG
>JBFWXJ010000567.1:0-3372 GCA_050187535.1 Alphaproteobacteria bacterium
CAGCTCGGCCTCGTCCAGCGTCTCCTTCTCCAGCAGCCGGCGGGCGGTGCGCTCCAGGATCGCGCGGCGCGCCTGGAGAATGGCCACGGTCCGGGTGAACGCGGCGTCGACGATCTCCTTGACCTCCTCGTCGATCGCCGCCGCCGTCTCGTCGGAATAGCTGCGCTCGCGCGCCCCGTCGGCGAGTGGGTTGGGCGAGAGATAGCTGCGCTGGTCGCGCTCGAGCGCGATATGACCGAGGCGCTCGCTCATGCCGTAGCGGGTCACCATGGCGCGCGCGATGTCCGTGACCTTGGCGAGGTCGTCGGCCGCACCGGTCGAGAGATGGCCGAACACCACATGCTCCGATGCACGGCCGCCCAGAAGCACGCACATCTTGTTCTCGAGCTCCTCCCGCGTCATGAGGAATCGGTCCTCGGTCGGCCGCTGGATCGTGTAGCCGAGCGCGCCGACGCCGCGCGGGATGATCGACACCTTGTGGACCGGATCGACCCCCGGCAGCGCCATCGCCACCAGGGCATGGCCCATCTCGTGGAACGCCACCACCTCGCGCTCACGCGGGTTCAGCAGGCGGTTGCGCTTCTCCAGGCCGGCGACGATGCGCTCCACCGCGTTGTTGAAGTCGTCCATGGTGACGGCGTCCGCGCCTCTTCTCGTCGCCAGCAGCGTCGCCTCGTTGACGAGATTGGCCAGATCGGCCCCGGTGAAGCCCGGCGTCAGGGCGGCCACCTTCTCCGCATCGACGTCCTTGCCCAGCTTCGCCTTGCGCATATGGACGTGGAGGATCTGGATGCGCCCCGCCTTGTCGGGCCGGTCGACCAGCACCTGCCGGTCGAAGCGGCCGGCGCGCAGCAGTGCCGGATCGAGGATCTCGGGCCGATTGGTGGCGGCCAGGAGCACGACCCCGATCGAGGAATCGAAGCCGTCCAGCTCGACCAGGAGCTGGTTCAGCGTCTGCTCCTTCTCGTCGTGGCCGCCGCCGTAGATGCCCGCCCCCCGTGCGCGGCCCAGCGCATCCAGCTCGTCGATGAAGATGATGGCGGGCGCCTGCTTGCGCGCCTGCTCGAAGAGATCGCGCACCCTGGCCGCACCCACGCCCACGAACATCTCGACGAACTCCGAGCCGGAGATCGAGAAGAATGGCACCTTGGCCTCGCCCGCCACCGCCTTGGCGAGGAGCGTCTTGCCGGTGCCGGGCGGCCCGACCAGCAGCACGCCCTTGGGCATGCGCCCGCCGAGCCGGCCGTACTCCTGCGGCGACTTCAGGAAGGCGACGATCTCGCGCAGCTCGTCCTTGGCCTCGTCGACCCCGGCCACATCGTCGAACGTGACCTTGGTATCGGCCTCGACATAGACCTTGGCCTTGCTCTTGCCGATCTGCATCAGCCCGCCGCCGAGGCCGCCGCCCGCCACCCGACGCATCAGGAACATCCACACGCCGACGAAGAGCAGCACCGGGACGATCCAGGACAGCAGGTCGCGCAGGAACGTGCTCTCCACCCGGCCGGCGAAACGCACGTTGTATTTCTGCAGCTGCTCGGCCAGCTCGGGCTCGACGCGGGTCGCGACGAAGCGCGTCTGCCCGCCGGGCAGCGCCTCCTTGAGCGAACCCTGGATGAAGCGGTCGGAGACGGCGATCTCCTCGACCTTGCCCTCGCGCAGGTAGCGCTCGAACTCGCTGTAGGGGATCTGCGCCACCTGCTGCGCCGAGGAGATGAAATACTGCAGCAGCATGAAGCCGAAGAACGCCGCGACCCAGTACCAGACGTGGAAACGCGTCTGCTTCGTCATCGTCGGCTCCTTATGATCGGCATGGCGCCACACTTTAGCGCCGGGCGCCGGCATCGCGCATGCGCGATCCGGGCGAAATTGTCCAACTCCGCCGCCGGCACGACGTTCCCTCGCCTTGTCGGTCGCGGCCGGACGGCGCTACGGTGTGCCCAACCCCGCGTCAGCCGGGGACGAAGATCGTTCCACGGAGGAAATCCCATGTCGTCCAGCAGGGCGCTCACGCGCCGCAGCGTGATGAAGGGCGCGGCCGGCACCGCCGCGCTCGCGGTGACCGGCTTTCCCGCCATCGTGCAGGCCCAGGGCGAGACGGCGATCCGCCTCGGCCACCTGACACCGCGCACCGGCTTCCTCGGCACCCTCGGCGACTATGCCGTGATGGCCGTCGACCTCGCGGTCGAGGAGATCAACGCCAAGGGTGGCGTGATGGGCCGCAAGCTCGAGGTCATCAAGGAGGATTCCGTCAATCCGCAGACCGCCTCGACCAAGGCCGAGCGGCTGGTCGAGCGCGACAAGGTCGCCGCCCTGGTCGGCGAGATCTCGTCGGCGTCGTGCCTGACGATCGCCCAGGTGGCGCAGCGCACGAAGAACCTCTTCGTCAACACCGGCGGCAACTCCGACGCGCTGCGCGGCTCCAACTGCAACCGGTACATGTTCCACGTCGAGTCCCAGAACTCGATGTACGTGAAGACGGTCGGTCGGTCGCTGCTCGCCCAGAACATGGTCAAGGGCAAGCGCTGGTATTCGCTCACCGCCGACTATGCCTTCGGCCACGACCTGCTGAAGGTCGCCAAGCGGTTCATGGAGTCCAATGGCGGCCAGTTCGCGGCCGACGAGCTGGTGCCGACCGACGCGGCCGACTTCTCGGCCTTCCTCATCAAGATCCGCAATGCCAAGCCGGACATGGTCGTCTCCAACCTCGCTGGCGTGCAGATCACCAACTTCCTGAAGCAGTATTCGGAGTTCGGGCTCGACTACCCGGTCGCCGGCTTCGGCTTCGACACGGCGGTCGCCTGGGGTGCCGGCAAGGGCAATTTCTTCGGTCTGTGGCCGCTCGTGTGGCACCACCTCATCGACACGCCCGGCTCCAAGGCGTTCGTCGCCGCCTTCACCAAGAAATACGGCAAGCCGCCCGAGAACCAGGCCTGGGGCGACTACATGGCGATCCAGATCATCGCGAAGTCGATGAACGAGCTCAAATCCGCCGAGGCGCCGAAGCTGATCGAGCATTGGGAGAAGGGTGCCAAGTTCGACGTGCTGAAGACGCGCGAGGGCTACTTCCGCGCCTACGACCACCAGCTCATGCACGAGATGTACGCGGTCGAGGCGCTGAAGGCGAAGGACCTCAAAAACCAGTGGGACATCTACAAGCCGAGCGCGCCCGTCCCCGGCCCGAACGAGAGCCTGGAGGCGATCGCCGCCACCAAGGAAGAGAACGCCTGCACGATGGCCTCGTGACCAGATCGGCGGGGGTGGGCCCGGCCCGCCCCTGCCGTTCCCTCCGTCGGCGGACACCCACCCATGTCGTCAATGCTCATCGTCCAGCAGGTCCTGAACGGCCTGCTCGACGGCGTCTACTACCTG
>JBFWXJ010000568.1:0-3351 GCA_050187535.1 Alphaproteobacteria bacterium
TCTTCGAGATGAACAACGGCTGCATCTGCTGCACCGTGCGCGGCGACCTCATCCGCATCATCGACGGGCTGATGAAGCGCCGGGACAAGTTCGACGCGATCATCGTCGAGACGACGGGCCTGGCCGATCCGGCACCCGTCGCGCAGACCTTCTTCGTCGACGAGGACGTCCGCGCCAAGACCCGCCTGGATGCCGTGGTGACGGTGGTCGACGCCCGCCACGTGCTGGCGCGCCTCGCCGACACGCGCGAGGCCAAGGACCAGATCGCCTTCGCCGACGTCGTTCTGTTGAACAAGACCGACCTGGTCAGCCCCGAGGAGCTGGCCGAGGTCGAGGGCCGCATCCGCGCGATCAACGAGTACGCGCCGATCCACCGCACGGAACGCTGCGGCATCGGCCTCGACCGCGTCCTCGACCGCGGCGCCTTCGACCTGCAGCGCGTGCTGACGATCGAGCCGCACTTTCTCGAAGATGAGGATCACGGTCATCACCACCATGACCACGATCATGATCACGACCACCATCACGGTCATGGCCACGGGCACGGCAAGCACTATCACGACGAGGAGATGGCGAGCGTCTGCCTGGACGCCGACCGGCCGCTCGACGAGACCAAGTTCGACCGCTGGATCAGTGGCGTGCTGGCCGAGCAGGGGCCCAGCATCCTGCGCGCCAAGGGCATCATCGATCTCGCCGGCCGCGACAAGCGCTTCGTCCTGCAGGCCGTCCACATGATCAAGGACGGCGCCTTCCAGCGTCCCTGGAAGCCGGACGAGCGGCGCTGGAGCCGCCTCGTCTTCATCGGCCGCGAGCTCGACGCCGACACGCTGAAGAAGGGCTTCGATGCCTGCCGCGCCTGACGCAGCCGAGAGCGGCATCCGCCGCCGCACCCTGCGCTTCGCGTTCCCGTCGCCGGTCGTGGCGGCCGCGGTCGCCGGCGATGGTGGCACGGCCGCCTGGGCGCTCGGCGACGGCAGCCTGCGCCGCGCCGCGATCGGCTCGGAGGCGGCACCCGAGGCGGTCGCCGTCCATGACGGCGCGATCCTGGCGCTGGCCGCAGGCCCGGCCGGCGGCTTTGTCTCCGGCGGCGACGACGGGCGGGTCATGCTGGCCGAGGCGGGCGGCGTGCGCGAGCTCTTCCGCGAGCCGCGGCGCTGGGTCGCCCATGTCGCCGTCCATGCGGGCACCCGCACCATCGTCGCGGCCGCCGGCAAGGCGGCCGTCGCGATCGATCTCGCCGGCACGGTCCAGGGCCGCTGGGAGGATCACCCGTCGACCCTGACCGGCATCGCCATCAACCCGACCGGCAAGCGGATCGCGACGGCCCACTACAACGGCGTCAGCCTGTGGTGGACGGCGGCCAAGCAGCAGACGCCGCTCCGGCTCGCGTGGAAGGGCTCGCATATCGGGCTCTCGTGGGGTCCCAACGGCAAGTACCTCATGACGGCGATGCAGGAGAACGAGCTGCATGGCTGGCGCATCGCCGATTCCGCCGCGATGCGGATGGCGGGGCTGGCGGCCAAGGCCAAGTCGCTGTCGTGGTCGGCGGATTCGCGCTGGCTCGCCAACAGCGGTTCGGAGGTGGTGACCTGCTGGGACTTCTCCGGCAAGGGGCCGATGGGCCGTCCGCCGGCGGAGATCTGCCCCGGCGAGGGCGCGCTGGTCTCGGTCGTCGCCATGCACCCCAAGGTGCCGATCGCGGCCGCCGGCTACGCCGACGGCACGCTGCGCCTCGGCCGCCCCGGTCATCCGCGGACGACCGTGCTGGAGCCGCTCGGCGGCGCGGCCGCGACCGCGCTCGCCTGGTCGCCGTCCGGCGATCAGCTCCTGGCCGGCGGCGAGGACGGGTCCGCGCTGCTGATCGACTTCCGCGGCTGAGCTCGCCGGTGCCCCCCGCCAGGGCGTGGCAGCGGATGCTGTCGGGCCGGCGGCTCGACCTGCTCGACCCGTCGCCGCTCGACATCGAGATCGAGGACATCGCGCTGGGCCTGGCACGGGTCGCACGCTGGAACGGCCAGACGTCGGGCGAGCACGGCCTGTCGGTGGCGCAGCACTCGCTCATCGTCGTCGACATCGTCGAGGCGTCGCTCGAGAGGGGCGCCCGCGAGCTCGCCCGCGCGGCGCTGCTGCACGACGCGAGCGAGTTCGTCACCGCCGACCTCATCACGCCGTTCAAGCGGGTGATCGGCGACGCCTACAAGGCGGTCGAGAGCCGCGTGCAGGAGGCGGTCCATCTGCGCTTCGGCCTGCCGGCCCGCCTGCCCGCCGAATGGACGGCGGCGATCAAGCGCGCCGACGGCGAGGCTGCCTTCTTCGAGGCGATCGAGCTGGCCGGCTTCACCGAAGCCGAGGCCCGGCGCGTGCTCGGTTTCCGCCGGAAGCGCCGCGACGGCGCCCTGACCGCCTGGCCCGCCGAGGAGGCGCGGCAACGCTTCCTGGAGCGGTTCCGGTTGCTGGCGCCCTGATCAGCCGCGCTCCGCCGCCCGCGCATAGGCGAGCGGCAGGGCGGTCGTCCACTTGATCTCCTCCATGGCGAAGGCGGAGCTGACGTCGTAGAGGTCGATCGCGGCGATCAGGCGCTTGTAGACGCCGTCATAGGCGGCGATGTCGGGCACCACGATCCGCAGCAGGTAATCGACCTCGCCCGCCATCCGGTAGAACTCGACCACCTCGGGGATGCGCTCGACGGCGGCGGCGAAGCGCGCCAGCCATTCCGGGTTGTGCTGGTTGGTGCGCACGCTGACGAAGACGGTGACCCCGACACCGAGCTTGTCGCGGTCGAGCAGCGCCACCCGGCCGCGAATCACGCCCGCTTCCTCCAAAGCCCGGATGCGCCGCCAGCACGGCGTCGCCGAGAGCCCGACCCGTTCGGCGATCTCCGCATTGGAGAGCGCGCAATCCTCCTGCAGAAGGGCCAGGATCTTCATATCGATCTCGTCCATTGAAAGATTTTACTCTCCGTGAACCGCCATGGGGAGGAGGATTGTCGAGACCGGCAAATTTCGGCGAAACTTCGCAAGCACATTCCCGGCCCGGCCCGATAGCCTTGCAATCAACAGGGACTTCAACGTCGGAACCTCGGCCATGACCATGCTGGACCGCTTCACGAGCCATCCCGCCTCCGTCGGAGAGACCTATGTCGAGCATCTCGGCTTCGCGTCCGGGGTCGGCGGCCGGATGATCCTGGCGGGCTGTGCCTGCATCCTGCACGGCATCTTCCCCTTCCTCTTCGAGCGCACGGGCAGCCGCACGATCATCGCGCTGCACCAGCGCGTGTCCGCAGGCGCCCGCGCCGCCGCGGCCGAGCGCACGCTGGCCGAGGAGCGCGCCGCCGGCCGCGCCTAGCCTGCG
>JBFWXJ010000569.1:0-3346 GCA_050187535.1 Alphaproteobacteria bacterium
TCCGCAGCTTCCTCTACACGCGCGAGACGCAGCAGATGCTGATCGACGTCGGCAACACCCGCTCCTTCCATCCCCAGATCACCGAGAAGCCCGGCCGCCGCCCGATCGCCGACATCAGGCTCTGGCGCGCCGACCCCGCCCAGATGCTGGCCCAGCTCGAGGAGATCCGCCGGAAATACACGGAGATCTTCAAGGTGTGACAGGGCGTCCCTCCCTCTCCGCCCCGTGGGGGCGGAGAGGGTCGGGGTGAGGTGAGGATTCTCCGGCGGACGCCCACCTCACCCTCCCCATTGCTGGCGCAATGGGTCCCCTCCCTCTCCCCCCGATGGGTGGAGAGGGCCGGATGGCTAAGGCGTCCGATGCAGATACCCTTCCACCACCGCCCGTGTGTCCTTGCTCGGCACCACCGGCACGATCTCGAAGGTGACGCCGAGGCCGCGCCAGGAGAGGACCCATTCCTGGAAGAGCCGCGGGTCGTCGCAGCGCATGAGCTGGAAGCAGCGGGAGAAGTTGGCCTCGATCCAGCTATCCACGTATTCCAGCCCGTCCGGGAGGCTGCGGCCGGCGGCGCGCAGGCGCTGGTAGATCGGCACCATGTCGTCGTCGCGGAACCGCTCGATGACCATGAACAGCATGGGCTCTCCTTTCGTCGTGGCGGCGATGCTTGACCGGCCGGCCGGGCCCGACTAGTTTCCCGGCCCGCTCTCGATCTTCGAGAACGATACGTCCCCGAGGGGACAGGCCGGTCCGCGAGTGTCGCGCACCGGCCCGTTACCGTTTGGGACGGTGTTGGGATAGGGCGATGTTCGAAAGTCTCGCAAATCGGCTGGGCAGCGTCTTCGACCGCCTGAAGCGGCGCGGCGCGCTCTCGGAGTCCGACGTCGGCGAGGCGCTGCGCGAGATTCGCGTGGCGCTGCTGGAGGCCGATGTCGCCCTGCCGGTGGTGCGCGACTTCATCGAGAAGGTGCGCGAGAAGGCGGTCGGCCAGGAGGTGGTGCGCAGCGTCACCCCCGGCCAGATGGTCGTCAAGATCGTCCACGACCACCTGGTCGAGACGCTGGGTGCCGCCACCGCGGAGATCAACCTGGAGGCGACGGCACCGGTCGTGGTGCTGATGGTCGGCCTGCAGGGCTCGGGCAAGACGACGTCGACCGGCAAGATCGCGCTGCGCCTGAAGACCCGCGAGAGGAAGCGCGTTCTGATGGCCTCGCTCGACGTGGCGCGGCCGGCCGCCCAGCGCCAGCTCGCCATCCTGGGCGAGCAGGCCGCCGTGCCGACGCTGCCGATCGTGCCGGGCGAGCCGCCGCTGGCCATCGCGAAGCGCGCGCTGCAGACGGCGCGGCTCGAAGGCTACGACGTGCTGATGCTGGACACCGCCGGCCGGCTGCACATCGACGACGCGCTGATGGCCGAGGTCGCGGCCGTGCGCGACGCGACGGCGCCGACCGAGACCCTGCTGGTCGTCGACGCGATGACCGGCCAGGACGCGGTCAATGTCGGCAAGAGCTTCGCCGAGCGCGTCGGCATCACCGGCATCGTGCTGACCCGCGTCGACGGCGACGCGCGCGGCGGTGCCGCACTCTCCATGCGCCAGGTCACCGGCCAGCCGATCAAGCTGATCGGCACCGGCGAGAAGCTGGACGCGATCGAGCCCTTCCACCCCGAGCGCATCGCCGGCCGCATCCTCGGCATGGGCGACGTCGTCAGCCTCGTCGAGAAGGCGGCCGAGACGATCGAGCGCGAGGAGGCCGAGAAGCTCGCCGCCAAGGTCCAGAAGGGCGAGTTCGACCTCGACGACCTGCTGTCGCAGCTCCGCCAACTCAAGAAGATGGGCGGCATGTCGGGGCTGCTCGGCCTCTTGCCCGGCGTCGCCAAGGTCAAGCAGCAGATGGCCGACGCCAAGATCGACGAGTCCATGGTGAAGCGGCAGGAGGCGATCATCCTGTCGATGACCAGGGGCGAGCGGCGCAAGCCCGACATCATCAAGGCGTCGCGCAAGCAGCGCATCGCGGCCGGCTCCGGCACCTCGGTGCAGGACGTCAACCGCCTGCTGAAGCAGTACGACCAGATGCGGACCATGATGAAGCAGGTCAGCAAGCTCGGCGCCAAGGGCATGATGCGCGGCGGCCTGCCCGGCATGGGCCTCGGCCCCGGCATGATGCCCCCCAAGGGCTTCGATCCTTCCCGTTTCGGGCGGCGCTGACGGCGCCGGCCCGCAGGACCAACCAGGACACCACAGGAGCGATACCAGAGATGCTCAGAATCCGGCTCGCGCGCGGCGGCGCCAAGAAGCGCCCGTTCTACTCGATCGTCGTCACGGACTCGCGCAGCCCGCGCGACGGCCGCTTTCTCGAGCGGGTCGGGACCTACAACCCGATGCTGCCGCGCGACCATGCCGACCGGCTGAAGCTGGTCACCGAGCGCATCGAGCACTGGCTGAAGGTCGGCGCGCAGCCGTCCGACCGCGTCGCCCGCTTCCTCGGCCTGCAGGGCGTGCGTCCGGCGCCGTCCTACAACGAGTCGCCGAAGAAGAGCGCGCCCAAGGCCAAGGCCCAGGAGCGTGCCAAGGCCGCCGCCGCCGCGGGAGCGGCGTCCTAAGGCGACGCCATGACGGGCCTCACGGATTCCGCGGGAGCGGAGCCGATGGTGCTCGTCGGCGTCGTCGTGGGCGCGCATGGGGTGCGAGGCGGCGTGCGCATCAAGAGCTTCACCGAGGATCCGGCAGCGATCGGCCGGTACCGGCCGCTCCTCGACGGGGCGGGCCGCCGGCTGGAGCTGCGCGTCGTCGGCCAGGTGAAGGACGCCCTCATCGCGACGATCAAGGGGGTCGCCGACCGGAACGCCGTCGAGGCGATGCGCGGCACCCGGATCTTCGTGCCACGCTCGGCGCTGCCGCCGCCGGACGAGGAGGAGTTCTACCACGCGGACCTGATCGGGCTGGCCGCGGAGACCGCGGACGGACGCCCCTACGGCCGTGTCGTCGCCGTCGCCAACCACGGCGCCGGCGACGTGTTGGAGGTCCAGCTAGCCGTCGGCCCGCCGGTCGTGCTGCCGTTCACGCGCGCGGCGGTGCCGGTGGTCGATATCGCGGGCGGGCGTGTCGTCGTCGACCCGCCGGCCGGCCTCGTCGGGCCGGCGGAATCGGACGACGGGGAAGAACGGGGGGTCGCGCCATGACGACTCCCGCATGGACGGCCCGCGTGCTGACGATCTTCCCCGAGATGTTCCCGGGGCCGCTCGGCCAGTCGCTGGCGGGCAAGGCGCTGGAGGCCGGCATCTGGGCCTTGCAGCCGGTGGACATCCGGTATTTCGCGGGCGATAAGCACCGCTCCGTGGACGATGCCGC
>JBFWXJ010000570.1:0-3345 GCA_050187535.1 Alphaproteobacteria bacterium
CCGGGACGCGGTCGACAGGTCGAGTTGGACGACCTCCGCGTCGGCGCCCGCGTCCGCCAGCTGCTGCGCCAGCATGATCGCGCCGTCGCCCGTGCCGCCGCCGGCCGCCAGCGCCCGGAACGGCCGGCGCGGATCGCGGCGCCCGGCATGGAGGTAGTGCCCGATCTCCAGGAGGTGGCTGGGCGAGCCGGTGACCAGCCGCCTCGCTTCGTCGCGCGGGTCGCGGGCCGGATAGGGATAGGCCTCGTACTGCGCGGCGACCGGGTCGCTCATGCCGCGGGGTCGGTCACGACGCGAAACCGGTCACGACGCGAGGCCGGTCGTCAGCACCACCTTGCCGGTCGACTTGCGCTTGCGCAGCAGCTCGATCGCGGCTGCCGCCTCGGCGAGGTCGAGGCGATGCGAGACGTGGGGCCGCAGCCGGCCCGCGGCGTGCCAGGCGAACAGCTCGGCCAGGCTGTCGCGGATGACCTGGGGATCGCGCTGGCGGTAGGCGCCCCAGAAGACGCCGACGACGGCGGCATTCTTCACCAGCAGGATGTTGGCCGGCGCCTGCGGGATGCGGCCCGACGCGAAGCCGACGACGAGGATGCGCCCTTCCCACGCGATGCAGCGCAGCGAGGTGTCGAAGACGTCGCCCCCGACCGGGTCGTAGATGACGTCGGCCCCGCGGCCGTCGGTGATCCTGCGCACCCGCTCGCGGATGTCCTCGGTCGTGTAGTCGATCAGGTGGTCGGCGCCGTGCATGGCCGCCACCGCCAGCTTCTCGGGGCTGGAAGCGGTGGCGATCACCGTCGCCCCCATCGCCTTGCCGATCTCGACCGCGGTCAGCCCGACGCCGCCCGCCGCGCCGTGGACCAGCAGCGTCTCGCCCGCCTTCAGCCCGACACGGCGCCCCAGGCCGACATGCGACGTGCCGTAGGTCACGGGAAACGCGGCCGCGATCTCCAGGTCCATGCCGTCGGGAACCGGGAAGAGCCGATCCTCGGGCGCCACCACCGCCTCGGCATAGGCGCCGGTATCGACCAGGGCGATCACCCGGTCGCCGGGCGCGACGCGTGTCACGCCCTCGCCGCAGGCCTCGACCACCCCCGCTGCCTCGAGGCCGGGGACGAAGGGCAGCGGCGGCTTCTCCTGGTACTGCCCCAGCACCATCAGCCCGTCGGCGAAGTTGACGCCGGCCGCATGGATCGCGACGCGGACCTGCCCGGGACCGGGTTCCGGGGTCGGCACCTCGTCCACCGCGAGATGGGCGAGGTCGCCATAGGCATGGCAACGGACGGCGCGCATCGTGGCCCTCAGAACGGCCAGGCGGCGACCGGCCGCACGGTGCCGACCAGCTTGCCGGCGACGTTGCGGATCGGCGCTTCCAGGAAGTCGGCGAGTGCCGCGCGCTGGGCTGCGTCGAAGGCACCGAGGCGGTCGAGCGTGGCGGCCATCGCCATCTCCGCCGCGCGGCCGGCGCCGTCGTCGATCTTGAGCGCGATGCCGAGCCCGCGGCCCGGCAGGACGGCGCAGTAGACCCCCTCCGCGCCGCTCTTCAGGCGCACGGTGGCGCCGGCGACCTCCATGACGCGGGTGACGAAGTTCCCGTGGCCGCTCACCATCACCGGCCTGGCAGCCATGGCGGCCAGGATGCGGGCGGCCGCCGCCGCGCGCTCCGGCGCCAGCCCGCGCGTGTCGTCGAGGCGGGCGAAGGCGCGGGCAAGCGCGCGCAGCGGCACGCCGAAGACGGGGATGCCGCAGCCGTCCGAACCGCGGCCGGTCGCGTCCAGCTTCTCCCCGCCCATCTCCTCGACCGTGCGGAACAGGCGCTGCTGCAGCGGATGCTCAGGCTGGATATAGCCCCTGGTCGGCAGGCCGAGATGGAGGGCGGCCGTCAGGAAGCCCGAATGCTTGCCCGAGCAGTTGTTGTGGATCGGGCTCGCCGTGCCGCCGGCGCGCAGCAGCGCCTCCATGGTCCTGGGGTCGTAGGGCAGATGGGCGCCGCATTCGAGGTCGGCCGCCGACAGCCCGACCCGACCGAGCCACGCCGTCACCGTCTCGGTATGGACGGGCTCGCCGCGATGGGAGGCGCAGGCGAGGGCGATCTCCGTGTCGCCGAGGCCGAAGCGGTCGGCCGCCCCCGATTCCACGAGCGCCAGCGCCTGCAGCGGCTTGATCGCCGATCGCGGATAGACCGCGCGCGCGATGTCGCCCACCGCATGGACCACATTGCCCTCGCCATCGACGACCGCGACCGACCCGCGGTGGCGGCTCTCGACGGCGGTGCCGCGGGTCACCTCGACCAGCACGGGATTGGCGGCCGCGTCGAGCGCGGCGGCGGCGGATAGCGGGGCTTCGTCCATGGTGGGCCTCGGCTCGATCGAAGGGCCGGACCTTGCCCGCTGGCCCGGCGCGAGGCAAGCGGGCGCGCGTGTTGCGACGCAACCAGATGGCGTTTGCGACGTTGACGGCTCGCCCTCGATGCGCGGAACCGGAGCGGCTTCGCGGCGATGCGGCTTCGTGGAGGCTTCAGGTCATGGCGAAGGCGCTATCGGCACCGGCCGGCGAGGAGCAGCGGCGGCAGGTCGTGCTGCGCTTCTGGGAATCGGCGCTGGGCTACTGGCGCGGGCCCGGCTCAGGCTGGACCTGGGCGCTCTGCATAGGGCTCGTCGTCCTCGTCTTCGTGCAGATCGCGGTGCAGTATCGGATCACCGTCTGGAACCGCGACTTCTTCGACGCGCTGGAGCGCCGCGACGGCAGCTCCCTGTGGTCGCAGGCGCTGCTGCTGCTGCCCTTGTCGGCTGCCGCGGTGGCGCTGGCGGTGGCGGCCGTCGGCGGACGGATGCTGACCCAGATCCGCTGGCGCCGCCACCTCTCCGCCGGATTGCTGGAGCACTGGCTGTGGAACGGCCGCTACTTCCAGCTCAACCTCATGGCAGGCGACCACGACAACGCGGAGATGCGCATCGCGGAGGACGCCCGCGTCGCGACCGAGGCGCCGATCGACTTCGCGGTCGGCATCCTGACGGCCGCCGTCACCTCCGTCACCTTCATCGCCGTGCTGTGGCGGGTCGGCGGCAGCATCACCGTCCAGGGCATCGAGATCCCGGGCTTCCTGGTGCTGACCGCGGTCGTCTATGCGAGCCTCTCGACGCTGGCGACACTGACCGTGGCGCGCCGGTTCGTCGCCGTGGCCGAGCACAAGAACGGCCGCGAGGCGGACCTGCGCTACGCCGCCGTGCGCCTGCGTGAGAACGGCGAGAGCATCGCGCTGCTCGGCGGCGAGGCGGAGGAGCGGCAGGGCCTCGGCATGCTGCTCGACCGGGTGCGCGGCGCCTGGCTGGATCTGATGGGCCAGCA
>JBFWXJ010000571.1:0-3333 GCA_050187535.1 Alphaproteobacteria bacterium
CGGTTGTCGCGATTGAGGATGGCGGTGCCGTCCGCCGTCATGCCGAGGAAGATCTCCGCCTTGGCGTCGGCGATCGCCTCCTCGGAGGGGAAGAACTCGATATGGACGGGCTCGACCGTGGTGATGACCGCGACGTCGGGCCGCGCGATCGGCGCCAGCGCGGCGATCTCGCCCGCGTGGTTCATGCCGATCTCCTGCACCACCCAGCGGGCGGATCGCGGCACGCGGGCGAGGCTGAGTGGCAGCCCCCAGTGGTTGTTGAGGCTGGCGGCGCTGGCCGCGGTCTCGCCCTGGGCCGACAGGCCGAGGCGCAGCGCCTCCTTCGTCCCGGTCTTGCCGACGCTGCCGGTGACCGCCACGACGCACGCCCGCGACCGGTCGCGGCCGGTGCGGCCGAGCGCGGTCAGCGCCGCCAGCGTGTCGGGGACCCGGACGAGCGCCGCGCCGGCGGGCAGGCCGTCCGGAATGCGGTCGACGAGCGCGGCGGCCGCACCCTGCGCCAGCGCCGTCGCCACGAAGTCATGGCCGTCGAAGCTGGGCCCGTGCAGGGCTACGAACAGGTCGCCCGACGCCACCGTGCGGCTGTCGATCGAGATGCCGCCCGCCGTCCAGGCCGGGCCGATCGCCGCGCCGCCGGTAGCGGTCGCCACTTCGGCCGAAGTCCACAGCGCGGCCGTCATGCGCCACCGCCCGCCGCCTCGCGCGCGACCTCGGCATCGTCGAACGGGAACACGGTGGCGCCGATCGTCTGGCCCGGCTCATGCCCCTTGCCGGCGACGACGAGGACGTCGCCCGCCGCCAGGCCCTCGACGGCGGCGAAGATCGCCTGCCGCCGGTCGCCGATCTCCGCCACGTCGGCCGCGACCCGGCGGGCGGCGGCGACGGCGGGCGCGCGGATCGCCGCCGGGTCCTCGCTGCGCGGATTGTCGTCGGTCACGATGACGCGGTCGGCGGCGCGGCCGACGGCGTCGCCCATCTGGGGCCGCTTGCCGGCGTCGCGGTCGCCGCCGCAGCCGAAGACGCAGACGAGCCGGCCGGCCGTGTGGGCGCGCAAGGCGCCCAGCACCGTCGTCAGCGCGTCCGGCGTGTGGGCGTAGTCGACATAGACGGCGGCGCCGTTCGCCAGCCGCGCGACGCGCTGCATGCGGCCCGGTACGCCCTCCAGGCGGGCGAGGCCCGCCGTCGCGGCGTCCGCGTCGAGGCCGTCGGCGATGACGAGGCCGAGTGCCGCGAGCGCGTTCATGGCCTGGAAGTCGCCGGCGAGCGGCAGCGCCACCGCATGGCGCCGGCCGGCGACAGCGACCGTCAGCTCCTGCCCCTCGGGGTGCAGCCGCTGGCGCTCGAGCCGGATGTCGGCACCCGCATGGCCATAGGTCACCACGGCGAGACGTCCCTCGGCGGCCGCTTCCATCGCCGCGCACTCCGGCGAGTCGGCGTTCAGCACCGCCGTGCCGCCCGGCGCGACCACCTCGGCGAAGAGGCGGGCCTTGGCGGCGCGGTAGGCCTCCATGGAGCCGTGATAGTCGAGGTGGTCGCGGGTGAGGTTGGTGAAGGCGGCGGCGGCGATGCGGATGCCGTCCAGGCGGTACTGATCGAGCCCGTGGCTCGACGCCTCGATGGCGAGGCGCGTCACGCCGCGGTCGGCCAGGTCCGCGAGCGCGGCGTGGAGGACGACGGGATCGGGCGTGGTGAGCGCGCCCGCGCGCATGAACCCCGGTGCGCGAATGCCGAGCGTGCCGAGGCTGGCAGCGGCCATCCCGGACGCGGCCCAGAGCTGCCGGGCGAAGTCGGCCGTGGACGTCTTGCCGTTGGTGCCGGTGACCGCGACCACGTGCTCGGGCTGGCGGCCATGGAAGGCCGCCGCCATGAGGGCGAGCCGCCGGCGCGGGTTGGCGTCGGTGACTAGTGCGGCGTCGGCCGCCTCGGGCGGCAGCGTGGTGCCCTCGGGTGCCAGCACCGCCACGGCGCCGCGGGCGACCGCGTCGGCGATGAAGCGGCGGCCGTCGTCGCGGGCGCCGGGGAGGGCGGCGAAGAGGTAGCCCGGCGCGACCTGCCGGGAATCCGCGGCGAGGCCGCGTATCTCGATATCGGGAGCGGCGGCGCGCGCGTCCGTCCGGGCCATCAGCTCAGCGAGGCGCATTCGCGTTGCGGGCCGGGACGCTCGCCTGCAGCACGAGATCGCGACGGATCTGCGGGCTCTCCTCGTCGACCGGCTTGACGCCGACGATGGGGGCGATGCGCTCGACGACGCGGGCCATCAGGGGTGCCGCCACCCAGCCGCCTGTCGCGTAGCCCTGCGACTGGACGGTGCCCTGCGGCTCGTCGACCATCACGAGGACGACGTATTGCGGGTCGTTCATCGGGAAGGCGCCGACGAAGGACGAGAGCAGCGCCTTCTTGCGGTAGGAGCGGCCGGCCGCCTTCTCGGCGCTGCCGGTCTTGCCGCCGACCAGGTAGCCGGGGGCGTTCGCCTTCTTGCCGGTGCCGTCGACCACGACGAGGCGCATCAGCTTGCGCATGTCGTCCGATACCCGCGGCCGGATCACCCGGATACCGTCGGGATGCGTGCCGTAGGGCTGCTTGATGAGGGTCGGCCGGCGCATGATGCCGCCGTTCACGACCGCTGCCGTGGCACCCACCATCTGCATGGGGGTGACCGACAGGCCATGGCCGAAGGCGATCGTCATGGCGTTGATTTCTCGCCAGGGATTCGGCACCAGCGGATGGCCGTTTTCGGGCACTTCGATGGCCATCTGCTTCAGCAGGCCGAGGCGGTCGAGGAAGGCGCGCTGCCCGGGGATGCCGACGTCGAGCGCCATCTTGGCCGAGCCGATGTTGGACGAGTACTTGAAGATCTCGGGCACCGTCAGCCAGCGATGCTTGCCCTTGTAGTCGTCGATGGTGAAGCGCGAGATCTGGATCGGCCGCGTCGCGTCGTATCCGCCCGTGAGGCTGGTCTTCCCGCTCTCCAGGGCCATGGCCGTCGTGAAGATCTTGAAGACCGAGCCCATCTCGTAGGTGCCGAGCGTCACCCGGTTGAACAGCGTCTCGGGGGTGGCCGTGCCCGGCGTGTTGGCGTCGTAGTCGGGCAGCGACACCAGCGCGATGATCTCGGCCGTGTGCGCGTCCATGACGACCCCGGCGGCACCCAGAGCCTTGAACTCGGTCATGGAGCGCAGCAGCTCCTCGCGCAGCACGTGCTGGACGCGCAGGTCGAGCGACAGCTCGACCGGCTTGCGCTGGCCGCGGATGCGGTCCTCCAGCGTGCGCTCGACACCCTGCAGGCCGACAGGGTCGACGCCGGAGAACCCGACGACATGCGCCGCCAGGCGG
>JBFWXJ010000572.1:0-3317 GCA_050187535.1 Alphaproteobacteria bacterium
GCACATAGGCATCGAATTCGCTGTCGACCCAGAGCAGCACCTTGGCGCGCTTACCGAGGGCACCCTTGGCGATCTGCGCGCGGGCCGGGAGCTTGCCGCCCGACGGGCGCCCCGGATAGGCGTAGATCGGCACGTCGTAGCGCTGCGTCTTCTTCCAGGAGCCGCGCAGCTGCGCCTCGTAGTAGCCGGTGAAACGCCCGTTCCCGCCGTTCTCCGTCTCCACCTTGACCGGCGTGAACCACTGCTCGAAGAACCGGCGCGCGGCGACATCGTCGTCGGGCGAGACCGACGCCGCGGCGAGGCACACGTCGAACCAGTCGTCGGGGGTCGCCTCGACGCCGATGGCGATCATCCGCTGGAAGGTCAGCACCCCGCAGGAATGCAGCAGCGCCGGCAGCGCCTCGGCCTGATGGTCGCTCGACCAGCCGGGAAGGATGTTCGGATTGACGGCGATCGGCGGCAGGCTCGCGGTCGCCGCGGAGGCGCGCAGGATTTCGTCGACCTCGTCGGGCGTGCGCTCGGAGAATGTCGGCGCGGACACGGACGGGGCCGGCCGCGAACCGCCGACGGCGCCCGTCTGGGCACCCGCCGTCGGCCCACCCTCGGTGGCGCATGCGGCGACCGCCAGGAGCACCGCCGATGCGACAGCAGCGCGAATGAAACCAAACCCCGTCCTTCGGCTGGACATGTCCGGCACGAAGCCCCCCTTTCCGTCGCCCCCCGGCGACGTCGCCAAAACGGACCTATCGCGTCCGATCCGGCCGCCGTTCCCCCCGGACTGCGGCCCACGTCAAAGAGTTAGCCGCGCAGCTTTGGTGAAGTCAACCGCGTGAGCGTGAAGCCGCGCCCTGTTCGCGTCGCATGCGAAGAACCGCCCGCCGGCAGAGCGTGGCCCACATGGCCCCGATCAGCCAGCCGCCGACCACGTCGGAGGGCCAATGGACACCGAGATAGATCCGGCTGAAGCCGACGATGAGCGTCAGGGCGATCGCAGCCGCGACGAAGAAGACTTTGAGGGCACGCGATTCCTGGGCACCCGCCAGCAACGTGCCGAGGGTGAGCCAGGCGACCGCCGAAAGCATGGCATGGCCGCTCGGGAAACTCGCGGTGTGCGTGTCCACAAGATGCGCTACGAGACCCGGTCGAGCCCGGTCGAACCCCTCCTTCAGCAGGGTGGCCAGGAGGATCGCTCCACCGATCGACACGATGACGAGGAATGCGGAGCGCGGCCGGCGCTCGATCGCGAAGTAGACGAGCGTCAGAAGCGTCGCCAACAGCAGCACCGCGTGGCTGCCGAGTGCGGTCAGGTCGGCCATCGCGATCTCCAGCCACACGGGCCCGATCGGATCCGCGGGATCGGCCGGATCGCGCAGTGCGAGGAGAATCCACTCATCGAAGCGGCGCAGGGTCTCGAGCATCAGTTGTCTCCGGCGGTCGGAACGCGCGACCGCCCATGGCAATTGATCGGCTCGGGCGATTGAAGGACGCTGGCATGACGGACGACAAGGGCAGGATGCCCGACAATACGAGCAGGCCGCGCCGCGCGCTCCTGGTGGTGAACGCCCGCGCCCGCAGCGGCGACGCGGCGCTGGACGCGCCGCTGGGCGTGCTGGCGGAGGCCGGCATCGAGGTCACGCGCCATCCCGCCACGGCGCACGACCGCATCGACGACGTGATCCGCGCGCGCGCCCATGAGGGGTTCGACTGCGTGCTGGTCGGCGGCGGCGACGGGACGATGAATGCCGCCGCTCCCGGCCTCGTCGACACCGGGCTGCCGCTCGGCATCCTGCCGCTCGGCACCGCCAACGACCTGGCGCGATCGCTGGCGATCCCGCCCGATCCCGCCGCCGCGGCCGCGATCGTCGCAGCCGGCCACCGCCGGCCGATCGACCTGGGCGAGGTCAACGGCCGCTACTTCTTCAATGTCGCCAGCATCGGCTTCAGCGCGGCCCTGCCGCGCGAGATGTCGGCCGAATCGAAGCGGCGCTGGGGCGTGTTGGGTTATGCGGTCGCGGCCGCGCGGCTGCTGCACCGCATGCGCCCGTTCACCGCGTGGATCGATCACGACGGGCGCACCGACCGGACGCGTGGCATCCAGATCTCGGTCGGCAACGGCCGCCACTACGGCGGTGGCATGACGGTCGAGAGCAACGCGCGCCCGGACGACGGCATGCTCGACGTCTACAGCCTGGAGACCGACCGCTGGTGGCGGCTGCTCGGGCTGTTGCCCTATCTGCGCGCCGGCACCCAGGGCGTCTGGGACGACGTCGCCACGTGGCGGACGGCCGGGTGCACGGTGCGGACCCGCCGCTCCATGCCCGTCAATGCGGACGGCGAAATCGCCGCGCGCACGCCCGCAAAATTCCGGGTCATTCCCGGAGCCGTAACCATCTTCTCTCCCCTCGAGAGCAATGTTCCCTAAATCGTTATAAATAAACAATTCCTGATCTCAGGAAGGAAGCGGGATGAACTCCGCATTGTCGCTCTTCGGCAAGAGGATGCGGCCTGCCTTCCAGTCGGCCTTCGCCTGCTCGATGCGCTCCTTGCGCGACGAGACGAAGTTCCACCAGATGTGCCGCTCGCCCACCGGCTCTCCCCCCAGCAGCATCACGGTCGCTGTTTCGAGTGCCGTCAGGACGGGCGACGGCCCCGGCCGGAAGACGAGCATGTTGCCCGCCTCCTGGCGACGCCCCGCCACCTCGACCGCGCCGCGGACGATGAACGCGGCGCGCTCCGCATAGCCCGCCGGAATGTCGACCCGCGCCCCCGGCGCCAACTCGGCATGTACGTAAAAGAGCGGCGAGCGGGTGGCCACGCGGCTGGCCGCGCCCAGTGCAGCCCCGGCGATGATCCGCGCCTGCAGGCCGCCTTCGGCGACCGTAGGCATGTCGGCGGCGCCGTAGTGCTCGAAGGCCGGTGCCGTCTCCTCCTCGGCGTCGGGCAGCGCAACCCAGGCCTGGACGCCGTGCATTGCGCCGCCATGGGCGCGCAGCCCCTCGAAGCGCTCGGAATGGCTGATGCCGCGTCCGGCGGTCATCCAGTTGACCTCGGCGGGGCGGATCACCTGCTCGACGCCCAGTGAATCGCGGTGGGTGATCTCGCCCGCGAACAGGTAGGTGACGGTCGCCAGCCCGATATGCGGATGCGGCCGCACGTCCATCGAGCGCGGCGCGCCGGCGGCGACATCCACCGGCCCCATATGGTCGAGGAAGATGAAGGGGCCGACCATGCGCCGGCGCATGAACGGCAGCACCCGGCCGACCTGGAAGCCGCCGAGGTCGGCGTGGCGCGCCGGAATGACGAGGTCGACGGATTCG
>JBFWXJ010000573.1:0-3289 GCA_050187535.1 Alphaproteobacteria bacterium
ACGGTGATCTGCGCCTGCAGGATGTCGCGCGTCTCCTCGTCCTTCGTCGCGTCGTCGAGCAGTTGAGAGGGAAAGCGGATCGCCTGGAGTTGGTCGCGCTCGGCGACGAGGCGCGCTTCCATCGCGAGCAGGCCGCGATTGCGCTTCTCATTGATCTGGAGGTTCGCGCGCGCCGAGGTGTCGTCGAGAAGCAGCAGGACGTCGCCCGCCTTCACCACGTCGCCGTCGCGCGCCTTTATCTCGCGCACGATGCCGCCTTCGAGGTGCTGCACCGCCTGGCGGTTGTTGTAGACGGCCACCTGACCCGTGGCGACCGACGCGCTGTCGAGATCGGCGACCGCCGCCCAGCCGACGAAGCCGCCGAAGAACATGAGCACGGTGGAAATGCCGACGATCGTCCAGCGGCGGATCGACCGCCGGATGGATTGGATGTCGTAAAGTTGCTGTTCCTCCTCCGCGTCGACCGCACCGTCGGCCATGACCGCCTCGGCGATCGCGGCTTGACTGCGCTTGGCCGGGACTTGGCCGGCCCCCCCGGCATTGGCGTTGACGTCGCTCATGGCGTGGCCACCTCGGTTCCGGCCGCGGGACGCCCGCCGGCCGCCTGTTGCGCGCTCACGACGCGGGGACGAGCACCTCCACCGGGCGGCGACAGCCGCGCCATGACCTCCGCCGGAGGCCCGAAGAGCTCAACCTGACCGTCACGCATGAACAGCATCTTGTCGACGTTGGAAAGGATGCTCGGCCGATGGGCGATGACGATCACCGTCACGCCCTTCTCCTTGCAGTGGACGAGGGCCTGGCGCAGCGCCGCCTCGCCTTCGGTATCGAGATTGGCGTTCGGCTCGTCCAGGACAAGGACGCGCGGGTTGCCGAACAGCGCACGGGCGAGCCCGATGCGCTGCCGCTGGCCGCCGGAGAGGATGTAGTTGCTGGTGCCGATCTTGGTCTCGTAGCCGTTCGGCAGCCGCAGGATGAGGTCATGGACGCCGGCGAGCTTGGCCGCCTCGACGATGTCGTTCGGGTCGGCTTCCTGGAAACGGGAGATGTTCTCGCGGATCGACGCGTTGAACAGCTCCACGTCCTGCGGCAGGTAGCCGATGTACTTGCCCAGATCCTCCGAATCCCACTGCGCGACGTCGGCTCCGTCGAGGCGCACCGTGCCGCTGAACGGTCGCCAGACGCCGACGATGCATTTCACCATCGTCGACTTTCCCGACCCGCTGGGGCCGACGATGCCGAGCGCCTCGCCCGCGTCGATCGCGAAGCTCACGCCCTTGAGGATCGCCGGGGCGATGCCGCCCGCCGTGCGGTGGCGGAAGACGACGCGGTCGACCGCCAGCTTCCCCACGGGTGCCGGCAGCGGCATGAACTTGGCGTGCATCTTCGGCAGGTCGACCATCAGCGCGTCGAGACGGCGGGCGGCCGACATGAAGGAGACGACGCTGCGCCAGGTGCCGATCGCCGCGTCCACCGGCGCCAGCGCGCGGGCCATCAGGATGTTGGCGACGACGAAGGCGCCCGGATTGATCGCATGGTTGACGACCTGGTAGGCGCCGACCGCGGTCACCGTGATCTGCACGAGCAGCCGGACCGTGCGCGAGGTGGTGCTGATGAAGGTGCCGACCTTGTTCGACCGGCTGTTCGAGGACAGCACGACACTCTGCATCTTGCGCCACTGCTTCACGACGCCCTGCATCATGCCCATCGACTCGATGGCCTCGGCGTTCTTGACCATCGCCTCGGCTTCCTGGGTCGCGAGCACGCTCGCCGTGTTGTAGATGCGCAAGGGACGCCGCGAGAGCACCTCGTTGGCCACCGCGAAGCTGATCATGACGACGGCGCCGGCGATGGCGACGTAGCCCAGCAGCGGGTCGAAGATCCAGATGAGGAAAAGGTACATCGGGACCCACGGCGTATCGAACAGGTTCGGCAGTTCGCCGCCGGCCAGGAAGTTGCGCACCTGCGCCAGGTCGCGCAGGCCCTGCGCGTCGCGCGAGGTGTTGTTGAGAAGGCCGTTCTTGATCGACAGACGCAGCAGGCTTTCGCCCAGCATCGCGTCGATCTTGTTGCTCATCTCGTTGGTGACGCGGGCGCGCACGAAGTAGAGGACGCCCATGACCACCATGGCGAACATGGCGATCACCGTCAGCAATATGAGCGTCGACATGCTGCCGCTGGCGAACACGCGGTTGAACATCTGCAGCGTGTAGAGCGGCAGCGTCAGCATCAGCATGTTGATGAAGAACGTGATCACGGCGACCGTGATCAGCTCCGGCCGGCACGCGCGCACCAGGGCTCGCACCGAGTTCAGCTGTACGCTCATCGAACCTTCAATCTGCCGAGGCGCCGCCCCGCGGCCTAAATACTATAGTTGCGCTGCGTCGTTCGACAGCAATTCCGCCGCACCGCTCGAACCGGCAAGATGTTGCCGGAGGGCCTCCGCGGCCCGCATGACCGTGCCCGTCCAGCCGCCGTCGCGTTCCCAGGGGAACACGCGAATCGATGGATACCACGGGCAACGGTCTCCGTGGCACAGGTACCAGCACCAGAGCAAGGCGTTTCCCGCCGGCAGCAGGAGCCAGCACGGCTTTCCCAGCGCTCCGGCGAAATGCGCGGTCGAGTTGCTGATCGTCACGACGAGGTCCATCGCCGCCACCTGGGCGGCGAAGCCGTCGAGATCGGCGAGCGCGTTGATCTCCGGGTCGTGGAGCACAGCCGGGCCGGCCGACGCGGCCTCCGCGGCGTCCGCGCCATACTGCAAGCTGACGAAGGTCGCCGACGGGTTCGCCAGGATCGGCGCCCAGGCGGGCAGCCCCAGCGATTTCCGGGCCCCCACGATCGGGTTGGCGCTGCGCCAGGAGAGGCCGACCAGCGGCCCATCGCCGGCGGCGCGGTAGCGGGCGCGGAGCGCGGCGGTGCGGGCCGGATCGGCCCGGAGATAGCCGCGGTGGGCAGGGAACGAGCCGGCCGATCGCCGCAGCAGCCGCGGCAGCCCGGTCATCGGCACATGCGCCGTGGCTGCTGCACGGGCCGAGGGCGCGGGCCCGCGCGAGACCGCCGTGATCCCGGGCACCGATCGCCGCAGGAGGGGCACCATGCGCGGATCGCATTCGACGACCGCCGACCCGGCCCGCGCCGCCGCGGCTTCCAGCAGGCCGCAGGCCAGAAGCTCGACGCCGAGCGCCTGGTCGCTCCAGATCAGGAGCCGGCCGTCCACCGCGCCGCCGTCCCATTCCGGCACGAGGGGCGCCGGCGGCCGCACCGTCCGCCAATGCGCCTCCAGGTC
>JBFWXJ010000574.1:0-3280 GCA_050187535.1 Alphaproteobacteria bacterium
CGAACGCGACCGCGCCGCGCCGTCGTTCCGTGCTCGTCGTCAGCAGTGGTGTGTCTTGGCGCATGAGGTGTCGGGGCTGTCCGGCAGGATCTGGGCGCGCGGCCTCGCGTCTTCCAGGGTAGCTTAGACCGCCACGCCATCCCCGACAAACCGCATCCTCTCGCCCATGGCTTCCACACGCCGCGCCAGCCCTGCCGCGGAGATCGCGCGCCGCAACGATCCCGAACGATTCCTGGCGGCGCTGACGGCGCCGCCCGCGGCGCGCGAGCATCTCTTCGCCGTCCTGGCGCTGGAATTCGAGGTCGCCCGGACGCGATCCGTCGTGTCCGAGCCGATGCTGGGGGAGATGCGGCTACAGTGGTGGCTGGACGCGATCGAGGAGGTCGCTGCCGGCCGGCCCGGACCGGCGCACGAGATCCTGCCGGCCCTGGCGGCGGCGATTGCGGCCGGCGTCGATCCCGCAGGGCTGGCGGGCCTGGTCGAGGCGCGGCGACGCGATCTCGACGACGAGCCGCCGGCCGACCTCGCGGCCCTTCGGGCCTACGCCGCGGAGACCGGCGGCGCCGTTTCGGTCGCCATGGCCGAGGCGCTGGGAGCGCGCGGCGGTGCCGCCACCGGCGCGGCGCGGTCCGTGGGCACCGCCTGGGCACTCGTCGGGATGTTGCGCGCGGTCCCGCATCTGGCCCATGCGAACCGCACGCCGCTGCCGGCCGATGCACTGGGGCGCGCCGGCCTGACACGCCATGATGTCGCGGCCCCGTCGCGCCGGGATGCATTGCGGCCGATCGTGACGGAGATCGCGGCGGCCGCCATGGCCGCGCTCGATCACGCCCGCTCGCTGGGCCCGCCACGGTCCATCCTTCCCACGTTATTGCCGGCTCGGCTGGCGCGGGCCCATCTGCGCCGCCTCGCGCGGGCCGGCGGCGATCCCTTCGACCCTCGTTTCCAGGCCCAGGACGGATGGCGCGCGCTGCGCGTCGCCTGGGGTTCGTGGACCGGCAGGTTCTGAGGACGACCGATGATCCATATCCGCACGATGACGGATGACGACCTGGAACCGGCGCGACGGCTGCTGGGGCAGCTCGGCTACGACATGGCGGTGGGCGAGTTGGCGCGGCGGCTCGCCGCCGTTACGGTCGATGGTCACGCCACCTGGGTCGCCGAGCTGGACGGGCGCGTCGTCGGTCTGCTGCACATGTACCGGCGCAGCACGCTCGACAAGGGGACGGAAGCGATCGTGCAGTCCGTCGTGGTGGACGAGGCCTGCCGGACGGGTGGGGTCGGCCGCGCGCTGATGGCGCGCGCCGAGAGATGGGCGGCCGAGCGCTCGCTGCCGTCCATCGCCCTCTCGTCGAACGTGGCGCGTACCGGGGCGCATGCGTTCTACGAGCGGCTCGGCTATCGCCGCACCTCGACCTCTCTCTGGCTGCGCAAGACACTCTGAGGCATCGACGGTCAGTCCTCGGGCGGCAGCTGGACCAGCACCTTGTCGATGCGTCTTCCGTCCATGTCCACGACCTCGAAGCGCACCCCGTTGTCGGCGAAGGTCTCGCCGATGGTCGGCAGGTGGCCGAGGCGGTGCAGCACGAAGCCGCCGACCGTATGGAAGTCGCCCTCGCCGGCGAAGCCGCGCAGGCCCGTGCCGTCCTCGAAGGCGTCGATCGGCATCAGCCCGTCCACCAGGAAAGAGCCGTCGGCCCGGCGCACGAGCGGGCTCTCCCCGTCCTCGCCCAGCTCGGACAGCGTGCCGGAGATCGCTTCCAGGATGTCGGTGGGGGTGACGATGCCCTGCGTCAGCCCGTACTCGTCGACGACTACGGCCATATGCGTCCCGCCGCGGCGGAAGCGCTCCAGCAGGGTGAGCACGGGCGCCGATTCCGGAAGGACCAGAGCAGGGGTCATCGCGTCGGCGATGCGCATTGCCTCGCCGCGCAGCGCCTTCGGCAGCAGGGTCTTGGTGTGGACGACGCCGACCGCGTTGTCGACGGCACCCTGGCAGACGAGCAGGCGCGAGACCGTCGCCTCCTGGAGGATGCGAGCGGCCGTCTCCGGCGAGGCGTCGACATCGATCCACACCACGTCGGGCCGGGGCGTCATGACGGCGCGCACCGGCCGGTCGGCCAGCCGCAGCACGCCCTCGATCATCGCTTTTTCCTGCGGTGCGAAGATGCCGGCCTGGGTACCCTCGGCGACCAGCGACTTGACCTCTTCCTCGGTCACCGTCGACCCGCGCTCGCGCTTCATGCCGAGTAGCGTCAGCATCCCTTCGGTCGAGCGCTTGAGCAGCCAGACCGCGGGGGCGGCGAAGTGCGACAGCGTGAGCATCGGGCGCGCGACGAGGGATGCGGCCCGCTCGGGGTCGGCCAGCGCGATCCGCTTGGGCACGAGCTCGCCCACGACCAACGAGAGATAGGTGATGGCGACGACGACCAGCGGTATGGCGATGGTATGACCGTTGGGCGCTACCGCCGGGATGTCGTCCAGTGCGGCACCCAGCCGCAGCGCCAGCGTGGCGCCGCCGAAGGCGCCGGCGAGAATGCCGATGAGGGTGATGCCGATCTGGACGGTCGAGAGGAACGCGCCCTCGTCGTCGAGCAGCCGCAGCGCCGCGCGGGCACCGCGGCTGCCGTTCGCGGCGAGCGTCTCCAGCCGGCTGCGGCGGGAGGAGACGAGGGCCATCTCGGACATGGCGAGAAGCCCGTTCATCACCGTCAGCACGAGGATGACGGTGACCTCAAGGTAGACCATGGGGGATATTCGCCGCGGAAGCCTCGCCGCGCAATGCCGTCGCTGTCGCGGGTCAGGCGGCGGCCCCCAAGTCGCGGCCGAGCCAGCGGTCGAGGTCGGCCAGCGCCCGGCGCGACATCGCCGGCTTGCGCTCGATTCGCCTGGCGCTCTCCTCCAGCGGCGGGAACAGGCCGAAGTTGACGTTCATCGGCTGGAACGTCGCCGCCTCGGCGCCGCCGGTGATGTGGGCGAGCAAGGCGCCGAATGCGGTGGTGGCGGGCGGCGGCATGATCGTCTCGCCCCGGCGCTCGGCCGCGGCGAAGCGGCCGGCGAGCAGGCCGATCGCCGCGCTCTCGACGTAGCCCTCGACGCCGGTCACCTGCCCGGCGAAGCGCAGGCGCGGCATCGCCTTCAGGCGCAGCGTCGGGTCGAGGAGGCGCGGGCTGTTGAGGAACGTGTTGCGGTGCAGGCCGCCCAGCCGCGCGAACTCCGCCTTCTCGAGCCCGGGGATGGTGCGGAAGATGCGCGCCTGCTCGCCATGACGCAGCTTCGT
>JBFWXJ010000575.1:0-3265 GCA_050187535.1 Alphaproteobacteria bacterium
GACGACGACGGCATCTCGGACACGCCCTTGCGCGTGCGCGCCACCGTGCGGATCAAGGGCGACAGCCTGGAAGTCGACTACTCCGGCACCGCCGACCAGGTGGCGACCGCGCTGAACGCGCCCTTCGCGTCCACCATCTCGTCGACGCTCGGCTGCCTCAAGGGCGTGCTGACCGGCCCCGACGTGCCCTTCAACGAGGGCGCCCGGCGCGCGGTCAAGATCACCGCGCCGCTCGGCTCGCTGCTCAATCCACGCTTCCCCGCCCCGGTGCGGGCGCGGATGGAGGCGATCTATCGCGCCTACGACGCTGTGGTGCGCGCGCTCGGCCAGGCGGTGCCCGACCGGGTGATCGCGCCCGGCTTCGATTCGACGGTCGCCACCTGCCTCTCCTTCCTCGACCAGGGTCGCTACCGCGTCTACCTGGAGATCCACAACGGCGGCTACGGCGCCTCGTCCCGCGGCGACGGCTGCGATGCGGTGGCGGGGCCACTCTCCAACTGCACCAACGTCCCGGTCGAATCCCTCGACATGGACTTCGACTTCTTCCGCATCGAGCACTATGCGCTGCGCCCCGGCACCGGCGGCGAGGGCGCCCATCGCGGCGGCCACGGCTCGGAGCGATCCTACCGCGTGCTCAAGGACGGCGTGCGCTTCTCGATCTACGCCGACCGCTTCCGCATCCCCGCGGGCGGGCTCGCCGGCGGCCGGCCGGGCGCCACGGGGAGCTGCAAGGTCTATCGAGGGAACGAGGTCTTCCCGCTGAAGTCGAAGGACAACTTCCCGCTGAAGGCGGGCGACCTGCTGGTGCTGCAGACCGGCGGCGGCGGCGGCTGGGGTGATCCCGCCGCGCGCGACGCCGTCGGCGCCGCACGCGACCTCCGGCATGGGCTGGTGGAGCGGCTGGCGGCCGAGTAGCTCCCCCGCATCACGCCCCTGGCTCGTCGGGCGGCTTCACGTTCATACTGAAGGAGCCGCGCGTCTCGCAGCATCCGCTGCCCGCCGGCGACGGGGGGCAGCCAATGGCGGTCGGCACGAACGGTCCGGACCTGTTTGTCGGGACGAACGGCAACGACGAGTACTTCGCGCTCGACGGCGCGGACAGCGTATCGGGCCTGGCGGGCAACGACTTCCTCGACCTCGGCGCGGGCGCCGACAGTGCCGACGGCGGCGACGGCGCCGACTTCGTCGTCGGCGCCGCCGGCAACGACACCATCCGCGGCGCCGGAGGGCCGGATTCACTGTTCGGCGGCACGAACCTCAGCAATACCGACAGCGGCAACGACGAGATCACCGGCGGCGACGGCAACGACCTCATCCTCGGCGGCGACGGCAACGACAGCGTCGCCGGCGAGGGCGGCGACGACGAGGTCAACGGGAATACCGGTCGCGATACCGTGAGCGGCGGATCTGGCGCCGACTTCGTCCGCGGCGGCCAGGGCAACGACTTCGTGACGGGCGATTCCGACAGCGACTGGCACGTCAACGGCAACATCGGCGACGACTTCGTGCTGCCCGGCACCGGCAACGACACCGCGTTCGGCGGCCAGGGCAACGACTTCATCTTCGGTGCGCAAGGCAACGACCTGATCTACGGCGACCTCGACGACGACACCATCAGCGGCGACGCCGACAACGACACTGTCCTCGGCGGCGGCGGCAACGACATAGCTTTCGGCGGCAACGGCGACGACGTCATCGACGGCGGCGACGGTGCGGACGCGGTCCGCGGAGACCCGGGCAACGACGTCTTGTTCGGCGGCGCCGGCCAGGACCTGTTCTCCATCGAGGAAGACGGCGACGCAGACGTGATCGCCGACTTCTCGCTGACCGACGACAAGATTCTCATCAGGCCGGACATCAACCAGTCGGGGATCGACACCTTCGCCGAGGTGAAGGCCGCCGCCACCCTGACGGTGGTCGAAGGCGTCGCCGGCACGCTGATCCCCCTCGGCGGCGACAACGCCCTCTTCCTCGTCGGCATCGCCCCGGCGGCCCTGACCGAGGGGCTCTTCACGTTCGATCCGATCGTGTGACGGCGCCTATCCCGCGGGCCGCCGGCGCTGCTCGGCGGCCACGAAGAGCTCTAGGCCGATCGCACGGTCGAGCAGGAAGACGACGAGGATCGTGAACCCGACCAGGACGGCCGAGATGGCGGCGATCACCGGGCTGCCGCTGTCCTGGATGGTGGAGAATATCTTGACCGGCAGCGTCGAGAGGTCGGGGCCGACCAGGAACAGGCTGACCGTCACTTCGTCGAACGAGATGATGAAGGTGAAGAGCAGCGCCGTGACGAGGCCGGGACGCAGCAGCGGCAGCGTCACCTTGCGGAAGGTGTAGAAGGGCGGCGCGCCCAGCGACATCGCCGCCTCCTCCATCGCCAGGTCGTGCTTGCGCATGGCCGAGACGATCGGGCGCCATGCATAGGGGATGGTCAGGATGAAATGGGCGAGCAGCAGGCCCAGGAACTCGCCCGTCCAGCCGAAGATGCCGACCAGCCCCAGCATGATCACGCCGAGTGCCGCGTGCGGGAAGATCAGCGGCAGCAGGACCAGGGTCTCCAGCCCGTGGGCCATCGGCAGCCGGCGCCGCGTCGCGGCCAGCGCGCCGAGGAAGGTGACCGTCGTCGACAGCAGCGCCGCGGCGGCGGCCAGCACCGCACTGACCCACAGCGTGCGCAGCCAGTCGGCGCTGCCGAGGAACTCCGCATACCAGCGCAAGGAGAACGGCCCCGGCGGGAAGCTCATGTAGCCGGCCGCGGTGAAGGACGACAGCACGACGATCACGATCGGCGCCGGCAGGAAGAGCAGCACCGCCGCCACGACGAGGCGCTGGGCCGCGCCCCAGCCGGTCATGCGGCACCCGCGAGGTTGCGCGACACGCGCCGCTCCAGCCACTGCAGCGGCAGCACCACGAGCAGCGCCGTGGCGGTCAGGATGACTGCCAGCGTCGCCGCCTTCGGGAAGTCGAAGAGCTGGAACATCTCCTGGTAGATCTGGGTGCCCAGCATGCGGTCGCGCAGGCCGCCCAGCAGCAAGGGCGTGACGATGGCGCCGGTCGCCATGAGGTAGACCAGCATCACGCCCGAGATGACGCCCGGCAGCGAGAGGGGCAGCACGACCCGCCAGAAGGTCTCCACCGGCCCGGCGCCGAGGCTCATGCTCGCCTCCTCCTGGCTGCGCTCCAGCTGCAGGAAGACCGCGAGGATGGCGAGGATCATGAACGGGCAGAAGACATGGACGAGGCCGATGACCACGCCCGTCGTGTT
>JBFWXJ010000576.1:0-3248 GCA_050187535.1 Alphaproteobacteria bacterium
AACCTCGCGCGTGTCGGCGCGCAGAAAATCTGGGCCGGCACTGTCAAGATCTTCCCCACCGCCAAGACCGGCGCGCACCATCACGGCGCGCTGGAGAGCGTGATCTATGTCGTGCGCGGCCGCGCACGCATGCGCTGGGGCGAGCATCTGGAATTTACGGCCGAGGCCGGCCCCGGCGACTTCATCTACGTCCCGCCCTACGTTCCCCACCAGGAGATCAACGCCTCGTCGGACGAGCCGCTGGAATGCGTGCTGGTGCGCAGCGACAACGAATCCGTCGTCGTCAACCTCGACATCGACCCGGTCGAGAAGCCGGAGGCGGTACGCTGGATCGACCCGATCCACCGGCACTGACCCAGGGAATTGCATGGCCGTCGTCGCGCCCCTCGACGATGCTGCCTTGAAAGTGGACGGAAGCTCTCCCGCTCCGTCGCGAAAAGGAGTGTTTCCTCGTCCTGAGCCTGTCGAAGGACGAGGCTCTCCGGCCTGGGAGCCTCATGGTTCGACAGGCTCACCATGAGGAAAGTGGCGTCACAGGAGCGCCTTTCTTTCATCGTGGTGCGCGCCCGCAACCTGGGTGGCTCGGGGCGAGGAACCTCTTTGATGGCAGAAAGAAGCGCCTCATCCCGCGCATCGTCGAGGGACGCAACGACGCCAATCCCATGTTCCCGAGCGCGCGAGTCAGCGGCTCGATCTGCGATCCGGTTCCCACGGCGCGCCCGCCGTCCAGTCGGGCCGGGCGGGCTCGTCGGCGAAGCGCGCGGCGGGCGCGATGTGGCGCCGGCCCGCCTCGTCCGTGACGATGGTGCCGCGAGCGGCTACCTGAGGATCCTCGAAGGCCTCCATGAAGGGCTTCACCGGCGCGAAGCAGATGTCCATTCCCGACAGGCGCTGGTCCCACTCGGCGCGCGTCGCGGTGCGGAACGTGGCGGCCAGGAAGTCGACCACCGGCTGCTGATGCGGCCCCGGGCCCGGTTCGCAGAGCGCGATGAGGTCGGGACGGCCCAGATGCGTCAGCAGGTTGCGGACGAACTTCATCTCCTGGCCGCCCAGCACGACATGGCCGCCGTCGGCCGTCTCGTAGATGCGGTAGAAGGCCGACCCGCCGCTGGTCCGCTCATGGGCGGCGACCGGCTCGCGCCCCTCGGCGAAGACCGGCCCCACGATGTTCGGGCAGGCGGCGATCATGCTGTCCAGCATCGCCGCGTCGATGAAGTCGCCCCGGCCCGTCCGCTCGCGCCTGAGCAGCGCCATCAGCACGCCCGACAGCGCCTGGAGCGAGGCGATGATGTCGGCGATGGCCACCGCCGGGATCGCCGGCTTGCCGTCCTGGCCGAGATTGATGCTGAGCGAGCCCGCCAGCGCCTCGACCGCGAGGTCGTGGGCGGGACGGTCGCGGTAGGGTCCGTCCTGGCCGAAGGCGCTGATCGAGCAATAGACGAGGCGCGGGTTGCGCGCGCGCAGGGTCGCCTGTCCGATGCCGAGCCGGTCCATGACGCCCGGGCGGAAGGATTCGACGAAGACGTCGGCCGTATCCGTCAGGGCGAGCAGTGCCTCGCGTCCTTCGGCCGACTTGAGGTCCAGCGTCAGGCAGCGCTTGCCGCGGTTGACGTTGCGGAAGAAGACGCTGACCGGCCCGTCGGCGAGGCCGATATGCCGCCCGGGGTCGCCCTCCCCCGGAGGCTCGACCTTGATGACCTCCGCGCCGTGGTCGGCCATCGCCATGGTCAGGTACGGCCCCGGCAGGAAGACCGACAGGTCGACGACGCGGATGCCCTGGAGCTTCATGCCTTCTCTCCCGCGGGCGGCGGGAAGGGCCGGCCCAGCAAGTCCTCGTTGTCCGCGCCGAGCCGGCTGCCGACGCGCTGCGCCGGCCGCTCGCCGTCGATCCGGAGCGGGCTCGCCGGCACCCGGAAGTCCGGGCGCGCCGGGTGCGGCACGGCGGCGACCATGCCGGTCTCCGCCACGAACGGGTTCGCCAGCGCCTCCGCCACGTCGAACACGGGCGCCACGGGAACGACCCCGGTCAGCCGCTCCAGCCATTGGGCGGTCGTGCGCTTCGAGAAGACGGCGTCGAGCGCGGCCGTGACGGCGGCGCGGTTGTCGCGACGGGCCGCCTGGTCGGCGAAGCGCGGGTCGGCCGCCAGATCCGGCCGTTCCAGCTTCTCGGTCAGCAGCGACCAGAAGCGGTCGGTCATGCACATGACGTAGATCCAGCCGTCGGCGGTGCGCTGCGTCTGCACCGGCGTCAGCGCCGGGTGCGAGCCGCGCGGCAGCCGGGTCGGCGTCGGCGCGCCGTTCAGGTACCAGATCGCGTTGTAGGAGAGCTGGTGCAGCGCCACGTCGAAGAGGCAGGTGTCGACGTCGCAGCCGATCCCCGTCGTCCGCGCCCGCATCACGGCGGCGAGCAGCCCGGTCACGCCGACCATGCCCGTCATGAAGTCGATGACGGACAGCCCGAACCGCGCCGGCGGCCCGTCCGGCTCGCCCGTCATGCTCATGAGCCCGGCCTCGGCCTGCATCAGGTAGTCGTAGCCGGGCCACGCCGCGCGGCCGTTGGCACGCCCATAGGCCGAGATGTGCAGGCAGACGATGCGCGGGTTGACCGCCTTCAGCGCCGGATAGTCGAGGCCGAGCTTGCCCGGCTGGTCGCCGCGCAGGTTGTTGACGACGGCGTCCGCTTCCGCCACCAGCCGCTCGAACCCGGCGCGCCCGTCGGCGGTCTTGAGGTCGAGCGCCACGCTGCGCTTGTTGATCGCCCAGGCCTGGAAATACTGGCTGTCGCCTTCGCCGAGGTAGTGCGGGCCGACGCGGCGCGAGGGGTCGCCGCCCGTCGCCGGGTTCTCGATCTTGATGACATCGGCGCCGAGATCGGCCAGGTGCATCGTCCCGTACGGTGCGGCGCCGAACTGCTCCAGCGTCAGCACCCGGATTCCTTCGAGCGGCTTCATTCCTGCAGGCGTGTCCTCCGCCGTCTCCGATGGCGGCTTTGCCGCCGCGGGTCAACCCCGCACGAGGCGTGGTAGCATCGGGCCAACGATCGGGGGCGGTCGATGTTCGTCGTCGCGGTGCTGTGGACCGCCTTCTTCCTCATCAATTTCAACATCGCCCTGATGATCCCGCTCCTGCCTTTCGTGCAGGCGTCGCTCGGCCTGCCGACGCGGCAGGCGGGCTGGGTGCTGGCGGCGTTCCCCGTGGCGGCGCTCTTCGGCAATCTCGCGCTGGGGCCGTGGATCGACCGCTACGGC
>JBFWXJ010000577.1:0-3236 GCA_050187535.1 Alphaproteobacteria bacterium
AGCGGGCGATCGTGTCGCCGATCGGGTCCGGCAGGGCCGCCACCTCCTCCAGCCCGCGCGCCATGGCGGCGATGCGCGCCTCGTTCAGCGCCAGCCGGTCGAGCATGGCCGGCGACAATCCCGCGGCGCGCCCGTCCGCCACGTCCTCGGCATTGGCGGCGAGGATCGCCGGCGCGGCGGCACGGATCGCGGCCGCGGCCTCGGCGAGGGCCGCGTTCTTCGTCGCGGTCGAGGCGGTGGCGAGCGTCGCGGCGGCGGCGCGCGCGGCGGCACCCATGGTGGCCATGCGGTCGGCGAGCGTGCCCGTGGTCTCGGCGGGATGGGAAAGGTCGTTCACGACAGCTCCTCGGCCAGCGCCAGGTCGTCGCGGTGGATCATCTCCTCGCGGCCACGATAGCCGAGGATGGCGGCGATCTCATCGCTCTTGTGGCCGCGGATGCGGGCGGCGTCCGCGGCGTCGTAGGCCGCCAGCCCGCGGGCGATCTCGCGGCCCGCCGCGTCGCGCACGACGACCGGGTCGCCGCGCCCGAAGCGGCCTTCGACGGCAGCGACGCCGGCCGGCAGCAGGCTGCGGCCCTGGCGCAGCGCGCGGGCGGCACCCGCATCGACGACCAGCGTGCCCGCGGGCTCGACCGTGCCGGCGATCCAGCGCTTGCGCGCCGCGCGCGGGCCCGATCCGGGGACGAACCAGGTGCAGCGCGCGCCCTCCGCCACGGCGGCGAGCGGGTTCGCCCGCTTGCCCTCGGCGATGACCATGCGGCAGCCGGCGCCGAGCGCGATGCGGGCCGCCGCCAGCTTGGTCACCATGCCGCCAGAGCTGTAGCCGGGCGGCGCCTCGCCGGCCATCGCCTCGATCTCGGGCGTGAGCGCGGCGACCAGCGGGATATGCGCGGCGGCCGGGTCGCGCCGGGGATCGGCGGTGTAGAGCCCGTCGATATCGGACAGCAGGACCAGCGTGTCGGCGGCGATCATCTGGGCGACGCGCGCGGCCAGCCGGTCGTTGTCGCCGAAGCGGATCTCGGCGGTCGCCACCGTGTCGTTCTCGTTGACCACGGGGATGGCGCCGAGCGCCAGCAGCGTCTCCAGCGTGGCGCGCGCATTGAGGTGGCGGCGACGCTCCTCGGTGTCTTCCGGCGTCAGCAGGATCTGGGCGACCGAGATGCCGTGGCGGGCGAAGGTCTCGGCGTAGGCGCGTGCGAGACGAATCTGCCCGGTGGCGGCGGCCGCCTGCTTCTCCTCCAGCCGGATGCGGCGGCGCGTCAGGCCGAGATGGCGGCGGCCGAGCGAGATGGCGCCGGACGTGACGATCGCCACCTCCCGACCGGCCGCGCGCAACCGGGCCACATCGTCGGCCAGCGCGTCGAGCCAGCCGCGCCGCACCTCGCCCGTCGCGTCGTCGACCAGCAGGGCGGAGCCGATCTTGACGATGATCCGGCGCGCATCGCCCAGCGCGGGAGCATCGGTCACGCGGCCTCCTCCGTCGCCTTCGCCCGGGCGGCGGCGACCGCGGCCGCGACCACGCGCAGCACCTCCCGCACGCCCTGGCCGGTCGCACCGGACAAGGGCATGACGGGCCGGTGCGCGACGCGGGCCAGCGCCTGGCGCTTCTTCTTCAGCTCCTCCGGCGAAAGCGCGTCGACCTTGTTGAGCGCCAGCACCTCGATCTTGCCGGCCAGCCCGGCGCCGTATGCCTTGAGCTCGCGCCGGATGGTGCGGTACGCGGCGGCCGGATCGTCGGCGGTGCCGTCGATCAGGTGCAGCACGACGCTGCAGCGCTCGACATGGCCGAGGAAGCGGTCGCCGAGGCCGACACCCTCATGGGCGCCCTCGATCAGGCCGGGCAGGTCGGCGATGACCAACTCCTGCTCGTCGACGCGCGCCACGCCCAGCTGCGGCTTCAGGGTCGTGAAGGGATAGTCGGCGATGCGCGGCCTGGCCGAGGTCGCGGCGGCGAGAAAGGTCGACTTGCCGGCGTTGGGCAGGCCGACGAGACCGACATCGGCGATCAGCTTGAGGCGCAGCCACACCCAACGCTCCTCGCCGGGCCAGCCCGGGTCGGCGCGGCGCGGCGCCTGGTTGGTCGAGGACTTGTAGTGGGTGTTGCCGAATCCGCCGTCGCCGCCCTTGAGCAGGCGGATGCGCTGGCCGGGCTGCACCAGGTCGGCCAGCACCGTCTCGCGGTCCTCGTCGATCACCTGCGTGCCGGCCGGCACCTTCAGGGTCGTGGTCTCGCCGTCGGCGCCGGTGCGGTTGCGCCCGGCGCCGGGGCGGCCGTTCTGGGCGCGGAAATGCTGCTGGTAGCGGTAGTCGATGAGGGTGTTGAGGTTGGCCACCGCCTCGATCACCACGTCGCCGCCGCGGCCGCCGTCACCGCCGTCCGGGCCGCCGAACTCGATGAACTTCTCGCGCCGGAAGCTCGGCGCGCCGCGACCGCCGTCGCCTCTCTTCAGGTAGATCTTGCACTCGTCGAGGAACTTCATGGCCGTGCTTCCTGCAACGAAAAGGGGGGAACGGCGACGCCGTTCCCCCCTTGTGCCGGGCCGGGTGGGGCGGCCGTCAGGCCACCGGGACCACCGAGATCAGCGTCTTGCCGTGATGAATGCCGAAGGCGACGTGGCCGTCGACCAGCGCGAAAAGGGTGTGGTCGCGGCCCATGCCGACATGCTCGCCGGCGTGGAACTTGGTCCCGCGCTGCCGGACGAGGATGTTGCCGGCGAGCACGTGCTGGCCGCCGAACCGCTTGACGCCGAGGCGCCGACCGGCGGAGTCGCGCCCGTTGCGCGAAGAGCCGCCTGCTTTCTTGTGTGCCATTGGTTTCTGGCTCCCGTCAGCCGGCCGCGATGCCGGTGATCTTGAGGACGGTCTGCGGCTGGCGATGGCCCCGCTTGCGGCGATAGTTCTGGCGGCGGCGCTTCTTGAAGATCAGCACCTTCTCGCCCTTGCCCTGGCTCACGACCTCCGCCGTCACCGCGGCGCCGGCGACGGTCGGGCTGCCGACCGTGACGCCCGCCTCGCCGCCGACCATCAGGACATCGGACAGGGTGACCGCGGCGCCCGCCTCGGCGTCCAGCTTCTCGACGACGATGACGTCGTCCTTGGCGACCTTGTATTGCTTGCCGCCGGTGCGGATGACTGCGTACATGGCCTGAGGGGCTCGTTCCCGACAATGAATGCGGGCGGCACCGACGGGCCGCCCGGGAGCGCGGCATAATAGTCAGGGCGCGCCCGGAGTCAAC
>JBFWXJ010000578.1:0-3234 GCA_050187535.1 Alphaproteobacteria bacterium
GCGTGGTGACGATGAAGGCCATGCCGTTGTCCGGCGTGTCGCCATAGGTGAAGCCGCCGCAGACGGAGACGTTCATGACCGTCTCCTCCACCTTGGTCTGGCCGTAGGCGATGATCTCCGCATAGGGCCCGGCGGCGGTGAGCTGCGAGACCTGCGGCGCCATCAGCGGCAGGCGGATGAACGCCTTCTCGGTCTTGAGCCCCGCCAGCAGCTCGCGCATCGCCATCGCCGCCTCGCGCCCGCGCGCCGACTGGTCGGTGTGCGGATTGGTGCGATAGACGCACAGCAGGTCGGTCGCCTCGACCATGCGCTCCGACACGTTGGCGTGCAGGTCGAGCGTGGCGACGATCGGCACGTCGGGGCCGACGATGTCGCGCGCCATCTGGAACTGCTCGCCGTCGGGGTCCAGCTCTTCCGTGGTGATCGAGGCGCCGTGCTGCGGGAAGTAGACGCCGTCCAGCGGCATCGCCCGCTTCAGCCCTTCGCGCATCGCCTCGCGCACGCGCACGTACCAGTCGTGGTCGATGGCGCCGGCCGCACCGCAGTCGAGATAGGTGATGGGCACCGGCGTCCACGGGCCGGTCACGTTCATCGCCCGCACGAAGCCCCAGAGGCCGCCGATCGACCGCGGCTTCTTCGCCGTCGCGTCGGCCCACATCGCGTCGCCGTCGAGCCGCTGCCACTCGCCCGTGTCCTTCTCGGTCAACGGCGGCGCGAAGCGGCTGCCCTCGTGATGGATGCCGAGGATGGCGATACGCGGGCTGGCAGTTCCCGAGGGGGCGGACGGCATGGCGGGCTTTCGCGGAGCGGCGGGGCAGGGGCGGCAGGGGCCGTGGAAGGCGACGGCGGCCGGCCGGGTCGGCTACAATAGCCGCAATGCCCGACCGCCTCGCAACCCTGTTGCCCGCCGCGCCGCTGGACGCGTTCTGTCGGCGATGGGGGATTCAGGAACTGTCGGTCTTCGGCTCGGCTCTCCGCGCGGACTTTCGTCCCGACAGCGATGTCGATGTCCTCGTTACTTTCCTGCCCCATGCCGCTTGGAGCCTATGGGACCTCGCACGGATGGAGGAGGAGCTCGGCGGCCTCGTCGGCCGGCGGGTCGATCTTCAGACGCGCCGCGCGATCGAGACGAGCCGCAATTGGATGCGTCGGGACGCCATCCTCGGATCGGCGAGGACGATCTATGCCCGCTGACCAGGATCGCGACCTGGCGGCATTGCTGGATGCGGCCGAAGCAGCGCGGGACGCCCTGGAATTCGTCGGCGACATGGATCGCGCAACGTTCCTCCGCGACCGCAAGACACAGGCGGCGGTCCAGCACAAGCTGCTGGTCATCGGCGAAGCAGTGAAGCGCGTGTCCTCGTCGACGCGCGATCGCGATCCCAAGATCGCGTGGCGAGCGATCGCCGGTACCCGGGACCGCCTGATCCACGGATACGACAGCGTAGACCTCGACGCAGTCTGGCTGATGGTCGAAAGGGACCTCCCGCGCTTCCTCGTGCAGGTGGAGACGCTGCTGCCGCCGCGGCCATGATGCGCGTGCGCGCATCGCCTCCGGCGCTCGCCGCCGCCCCTACGAGGCGCCGAACAGTCGGGCAATGCCTTCGGCGCTGATCAGCTCGTCGGTCGACTGGCCCTCGTCGATGCCGGAGCTGACCAGCAGGGCGCCGTCGGCCGACGCGATGCCGTCCGCGGCGACCGCCAGGCCGAGGCCGTGGCCGAGGCCGGCCAGCGCGCGCACGACCCTTTCCGCCTCCGCGTCGCCCATGCCCTGGACGAGGCGGCGGTCGATCTTGACCCGATCCAGGCGAAGCTCCTGCATGTGGTAGAGGCTGGAGTAGCCCGTCCCGAAATTGTCGACGGCGACGCGCACGCCGGCGGCGCGCAGCGACCCCAGCACGGTGCGCGCGGCTTCCAGATCACGGACCAGCATGCTCTCGCCGATCTCGATCTCCAGGCGCCGCGGATCGATGCCGATCTCGCCCAGGATGGAGAGGACGGTGCGGCCGACGTCGCGGTCGGAGAGCTGCCCGGGGAAGAGGTCGATCGACAGCGTGACGCTGCGGGGCCAGCCGGCCGCCGCTTCGCATGCCTTGCGCAGCACCGTCGCCGCCAGCCGGTGGATGAGGCCGGTCTCCTCGGCGACGGGCAGGAACCGCTCGGCCGGGATTTCGGTGCCGTCCGCCGCAACCGAGGCCGGCACCGCCTCGAGACTGACCACGGCGCCGCTCCGCAGGTCGTGCGAGGGGCGGAAGCGCACACCGACCGCATCGGCCTCGACCGCAGCCCGCAGCTCCCGCTCGAGCTGCTCGCGCTGCCGCACGACGTCGTCAATCGCCTCCTCGAAGAAGCGGAAGGCGGACCGCCTCTCGCCCTTCGCGCGATAGAGCGCCACGTCGGCCTTGCGGATCGCCTCGACCGCCGTGGTGGCGTCGCTCGGCAACAAGGCGATGCCGATAACCGTTCCGAGCTCGTGGCGGATGGCGCCCATCACGAACGGGTCGACGAATGCGTTGATGATGCGCAGCGCGATGCTGGTCGCGGCTTCCGGGCTCAGCAGGTGCTGTGCCAGAACCACGAACTCGTCGCCACCCAGGCGGGCCACCAGGTCGCCGTCGCGCACCGTCCGGCGCAGCGCTGCGCGACCATGGTCAGGATCTCGTCGCCGACGGAGTGGCCGTAGACGTCGTTGATGCGCTTGAAGCCGTTGAGGTCGAGCAGGAAGACCGCGTGGGCCGCGCCCGCCCGTGGCGGCGATGCGGCGGCGGCCCGCGGCGCCTCGTCGAACTGGCGTCGGTTCGCCAGTCCGGTCAGCGGATCCTGGTAGGCGAGCTCCCGGGCGCTGCGCTCCGCGGCGATGCGCCGGGCCAGCTCGCGCTTGTGCTCGTAGTGCCGGCGCGTCGCGAAGCCCAGCAGGCCGAGGGTGACCACGGTGCCGAGCAGCAGGGCCTCGTCGATCTCGATCTCGGAGGGTGCGTGGGAGCCTTCCAGCACGAAGATGTCGACGGCGAAGGCGATATAGGCGAGGACTGCGGCGACCGCGCCGATCAGACCGAGCTCGCGCATGGCGACAGGGTGCCGGCGCGCCGCGGCCCGCGCCCGGCTCAGCCAGCCGCCTCGCGGTTCCTCCTGGTTCGCGCTCCCGTTCGCCGCAGTACGCGCCACCGGCGGTGTCCTCCCCCGGAGGGCAGCCTGTCCCGCCGGGTGGCACCGCCGCACCCGCCCGGAGGGCGC
>JBFWXJ010000579.1:0-3222 GCA_050187535.1 Alphaproteobacteria bacterium
CGTCGTCATGGGTGACCTGCTCGCGCGCGATGACGTGCAGGATCGGCGTGTCGGTCGCGTAGAGCCAGGCGCCCGGAAACTTGAAGGGCGGCCGCCAGCCGGGCTTCAGGCCGAACAGCCCGTAGAAGCGCGTCGTCGCCTCCAGGTCGTCGGTCAGCACGGTGAAGTGGTTCATGGCCGTGATGCCCATCGTCGCCTCTCCTGCGTTCGGGTGCGTGCGGGCGATCCTACGACGATCGGCGGCCGCGCTCACGTGGCGTTCTTCGCGTCCTCCGGCTCGCGCTCGATGCGGTCGACGCGGCGGATGCGGCGCAGGCGGGGGAACCAGTGCGCCCACAGCCCGGCGATCGCGAGCGTGCCCACCCCGCCGATGACGGCTGCCGGCACGAGCCCGAGGAGGGCGGCCGACACGCCGGCGCGGAAGGCGCCGAGCTCGTTGGAGGCGCCGATGAACACCATGTTGACGGCGTTGACCCGCCCCCGCACCCGGTCCGGGGTCCAGAGCTGGATCAGCGTCTCGCGGATGTAGACGCTGACCATGTCGAAGGCGCCGACCGCGACTAGGGCGGCGATCGACAGCCACGCCGTCGTCGACAGCGCGAAGACGCAGGTCGCCGCACCGAAGCCGGCGACCGCCGCCAGCATGATCACGCCGGCCCGGTCGGTGATCGGCCGGCGGGCGAGATGGAGCGCCATCAGGATCGCGCCGATGCCGGGTGCCGCCCGCAGCAGGCCGAGACCGACCGGCCCCACCGCCAGCACGTCGGCGGCGAAGGCCGGCAGGAGCGCCACCGCGCCGCCCAGCAGCACCGCGAAGAGGTCGAGCGAGATGGCGCCCAGCACCACCTTCTCGCGCCAGATGTATCGGAACCCGGCCGAGAGCGCCTGCCAGCCGGCACCCTCGCCGCCCGCGGCGCGGGGCATGCGCGGCAGCGTCATGGTCAGTGCCGCCGCGCCCGCCAGCATGACGGCGGCGGCGAGGAAGGGTGCGACCGGCGCCACCCCGTAAAGCAGGCCGCCGATCACCGGGCCGAGGATGGTGGCGATCTGCCAGGAGGACGTGCTCCAGGCGATCGCGGTCGCCAGCTCGGCCGAGGGCAACAGGTTCGGGATCATCGACTGCGAGGCGGGCCCGAGGAAGGCGCGCGCCGAGCCGAAGGCCGTCAGCACGACGAAGATCGGCCAGACCCGCGCCTCGCCGCCCAGCACCAGGGCCAGCAGCAGGGCGACGCAGCCGAGCTGGGCGGCGAGGCAGCAGGCCATGATGCGGCGGCGGTCGAAGCGGTCGGCGACCGCGCCCGTCACCAGCAGCAGCACCGGGAAAGGCAGGAACTGGAAGAGGCCGACGAGGCCGAGGTCGAGCGGATCGCGCGTCGTCTCGTAGACGTGCCAGCCGACGGCGACGCTGATGAAATGGGTCGCGAAGGTCGCGAGGAACCGCGCCGACCAGTAGATGGCGAAGCCGCGATGGCGGAACACGCCGAGGCTGCTGCCGCCAGCGGGCTGGTCGGGCGGAGTCATCTTCCGGGAGAGGACGAGGGTGTGGGCGCGGACGGGGTCGGTCGCCGCCACCATAGCAGCCGCGGTGTCCGCGGCGACATTCTCTCTGGTATGTTCGGCCGCGCCGACAGCGTGAGGGTGGGTGCAAGGTGGCCGAGCGGGAATACGACGTCGTCGTGGTCGGAGCCGGGTTCGCCGGCATGTACCTGCTGCACCGCCTGCGCGGGCAGGGCTTCCGCGTGCGCGTGCTGGAGGCCGGCGGCGGGGTCGGCGGCACCTGGTACTGGAACCGCTACCCGGGTGCGCGCTGCGACGTGGAGAGCGTCCAGTACTCCTACCAGTTCGACGACGCGCTGCAGCAGGAATGGGACTGGAGCGAGCGCTACGCGCCGCAGCCGGAGATCCTGCGCTACGCCAACCACGTCGCCGACCGCTTCGACCTCCGGCGCGACATCGACTTCGATACCCGGGTGACGGCGGCGCATTTCGATGAAGCGGCCCGAAGCTGGACGCTGACGACCGAGGCGGGAGACACGGTCCGTGGCCGGTGGTGCGTCATGGCGACGGGCTGCCTGTCGTCGGTCAACACGCCGGCGATCCCCGGCCTCGAGCGCTTCGCGGGTGCGCGCTACCACACCGGCAACTGGCCGCACGAGCCCGTGGACTTCGGCGGCAAGCGGGTCGCGGTGATCGGCACTGGGTCGTCGGCGATCCAGTCGATCCCGGTGATCGCCGCCGAGGCGGCGCATGTCCATGTCTTCCAGCGCACCGCCCACTACACCGTGCCGGCGCACAACCGGCCGCTCGATCCGGAATACCGAGAGCGGGTGAAGGCGACCTATCCCGAGATGCGCGCCCGTGCCCGCGCGCTGCCGCCCGGCATCGACATGCGTTTCAACCCCAAGTCGGCGGTCGAGGTCGACGACGCGGAGCGGGCGGCCGAGTACGAGGCGCGCTGGGCGGAAGGCGGGCTGACCTTCATGGGCGCCTTCCGCGACCTTCTCCTCGATCCCGAATCGAACCGCACTGCGGCCGACTTCGTGCGCGGCAAGATCCGCGAGATCGTCGACGACCCGGCGACCGCCGCGGCGCTGACGCCGGAGATCGTCATCGGCTGCAAGCGGCTTTGCGTCGACACCGGCTATTGGGCGACCTTCAACCGCCCGAACGTGACGCTGGTCGACATCTCGAAGTCGCCGATCGAGGAGGTCACGGCGGAGGGCGTGCGCGCCCTGGGCCGGCTCTTCGCGGTCGACGCGATCGTGCTGGCGACCGGCTTCGATGCCATGACCGGCGCCCTGCTGCGCATCGACATCAGGGGGACCGGCGGCCGGCGGCTCGCCGACAAGTGGGCGGACGGCCCGCGCAGCTATCTCGGCCTCGCCATGGTGGGCTTCCCCAACCTCTTCACGGTGACCGGGCCGGGCAGCCCGTCGGTGCTGACGAACATGCTGCCGACCATCGAGCAGCATGTGGAGTGGATCGCCGACTGCATCGGCCATCTGCGCGACCATGGCCTCGCGCGCATCGAGGCGACGGCCGAGGCCGAGGACGCCTGGGTCGGCCATGTCGGCGAGGTCGCGGGCAAGACGCTTCGCTCGACCTGCAGCTCCTGGTACGTCGGCGCCAACGTCGCGGGCAAGCCGCGGGTCTTCATGCCCTATATCGGCGGCTTCCCGGTCTATGTGGAGAAGTGCCGCGAGGTGGTCGCCAACGGCTACG
>JBFWXJ010000580.1:0-3172 GCA_050187535.1 Alphaproteobacteria bacterium
GCCGACGCCGAGCGCGCGGGCGGCGCGGACGTAGTCGAAGTTGCGGGCGCGCAGGAACTCCGCCCGGACGACGCCGACCAGCGACATCCACGAGAACAGCAGCATCAGGATCAGGAGCCACCAGAAATTGGGCTCGACGATCGATGCGAGGATGATGAGGAGGTAGAGGACCGGCAGGCCCGACCAGACCTCGATGAATCGCTGGAAGAAGAGGTCGACGAGGCCGCCGAAATAGCCCTGGACGGCGCCGGCCGCGATGCCGACGACCGAGCTCGCGAGGGTCAGCGTCAGGCCGAACAGCACGCTGATGCGGAAGCCGTAGACGAGGCGTGCCACGACGTCGCGGCCCTGGTCGTCGGTGCCGAGCCAGTTGTCGGCCGAAGGCGGTGCCGGGGCCGGCACCTGCAGGTCGAAGTTGATGGTGTCGTAGCTGTAGGGGACGAGCGGCCAAAGGATCCAGCCCTTGGCCTCGATCTCCTGCCGGACGTTGGGGTCGCGGTAGTCGGTCACCGGCAGGAAGCCGCCGAACGTCGACTCCGGGTACTCGACGAGGACCGGGAAGTAGAAGGCGCCGTCGTAGCGCACGAGAAGCGGCCGATCGTTGGCGACCAGCTCGGCGACCAGGGAGACGCCGAACAGCGCCAGGAAGAACCAGAAGGACCAGAAGCCGCGCCGGTTGGCGCGGAAACTGTCGAGCCGGCGCCGCGTCAGCGGCGTGACCGGCCGGCCGAGGAAGGTCGCGCGCGGCGCCGCCATCAGGCCCTGCGCGCCTCGAAGTCGATGCGCGGGTCGATGACGACGTACATGAGGTCGCCGACGATGCCGAGCAGCAGCCCGATCAGGGTGAAGAAGTAGAGCGTGCCGAACATCACGGGGTAGTCGCGGTTGATCGCCGCCTCGAAGCCCAGAAGCCCCAGCCCGTCCAGCGAGAAGATGACCTCGATCAGCAGCGATCCGGTGAACAGGATGCCGACGAAGGCGGACGGGAACCCGGCCACCACGATCAGCATGGCATTGCGGAAGATGTGGCCGTAGAGGACGCGGCGCTCGGTCAGGCCCTTGGCGCGCGCGGTCAGCACGTACTGCTTGTTGATCTCCTCGAGGAAGGAGTTCTTGGTCAGCATGGTCAGGCCGGCGAAGCCGCCGATCACCATGGCCACCACCGGCAGGGTGACGTGCCAGAAATAGTCGAGGATGCGCGCCGGCCAGGAAAGCTGGCTCCAGTTGTCGGAGACGAGGCCGCGCAGCGGGAACCAGTCGAGGAAGCTGCCGCCCGCGAACAGCACAACCAGCAGGACGGCGAAGAGGAAGCTCGGGATGGCGTAGCCGACGATGATGACGGCCGACGTCCAAACGTCGAAGCGGCTGCCGTCGCGCACCGCCTTGGATATGCCGAGCGGGATCGAGATGAGATAGACCAGCAGCGTCGTCCATAGGCCGAGCGAGATCGAGACCGGCATCTTGTCGAGCACGAGGTCGACGACCCGCCGATCGCGGAAGAAGCTGTTGCCGAAGTCGAAGACGACGTAGCTCTTCAGCATCATCAGGAACCGCTCGACCGGCGGCTTGTCGAAGCCGTACATGCGCTCGAGCTCGCGGATCAGCGCCGGGTCGAGGCCGCGGGCGCCGCGGTACTTCGACGCCTCCCCGGATGCCCCCGGGGCCGCGCGCTCGCCCTGCTGGCCTGCCCCCGTCTCGCTGCCGCCGGTGCCGCCGACCCGTGCCGTCGCGTCGACCGCCGTGCCCTTGATGCGGGCGATCATCTGCTCGACCGGCCCGCCCGGTGCCGCCTGGATGATGACGAAGTTGACCACCATGATCCCGAGCAGCGTCGGAATGACCAGCAGCAACCGCCTGATGATGTAGGCCAGCATGTGGCGGCGACGTTAGCTGTTCCCGCGCGGGCCGTCGACGGTGGGGGCGGGGCGACGGCGCGGGATGTCTGCGGCACCTCCCTCGCTGCCACCGAGACGCGCCAGACGACGCGCAGCCTCTCGCTGGACGAGCGCTTCAAGGCCGGCACGGACGAGCGCCCCCGTTTCCTCGATGCCGGTCAGCTCCTTTGCCGTGGCGAGCATCGCGTCGTCGATCGTCACTCTGGTCCGCATCGAATGTCTCCCGTCCGTGGGGAGGGGGCTACCGATCCTCCCCCGCCATCCGATTGGAGAGCGAGCGCGGGTCGCGCAGGCCCCAGGCGTCGTTCTCGACCTGGTGGAAGAAGCGCAGGATCGCCTGGTTGAAGAGATCGGGCTCCTCCAGGTTGATGGCGTGGCCGGTCTTGGGCGCGATCCACAGGCCCGAGGAGGGGATGCAGCGCTTGAGGAAGATGCCGGGCAGCAGGGTCGGCTCGTCCTCGTCGCCGGTCGCGATCAGGGCCGGCACGGTCATCTTCCGAAGGTCGGCCTCGAACTCGTAGATCGAGGGGCGGCCGGCCTGCACGCCCTTCAGCGTGTTGGCCGAGCCGATCGCGGAGTGGCCGGCGAGGTTGCGGGCGAACTCCTGCCAGCCGCGGGGGTCCTTGTTCTGGTACTGCACGCGGGTCGGCGACAGGGCATAGCCGCGCGCACCCTCGGCCATGCCGATCGCCAGCAGCTTCTCGGCCATGGCGTTGGCGTCGGCGCGAAACTGCGGCTGGCGCTCGCGCTCCGCCCCGTGGCCGCAGCCTGCGACGACCAGCGACCGGGCGAGGCCCGGATGGCGCAGACCGAAATGCACCGTGCAGAAGCCGCCCATCGACAGGCCGACGACATGCGCCTTCGCTATGCCGAGGGCCGCGAGCATGTCGTGCGCGTCGGCGACGGCGCGGTCCTGCGAATACATCCGCGGGTCCTCGGGCACGTCGGACGGCGGATAGCCGCGCGCGTCGTAGGTGATGCAGCGATACTGTCGCGAAAGGGCGCGTACCTGCGGCTCCCAGGCCATATGGTCGCCCGCGAACTCGTGGACGAAGAGCACCGGGAAGCCCCGCCCGGTCTCCTGGTAGTGCAGCTTCACCCCGTCGCTCATCGTCGCGTGCGGCATCGGGCGTCCTTCCCTCCGGAGTCTTCCTTGCGCGGCAGGATATCGCGGCGGGCGGATGCGCGCCGCCCGGATTGATCGGCCGCGGACCATGGCCCAAGATCGCCCCCTGCCGTCGGGGATATCGGGAGGTGCCGTCTTGGAGCTGACCCAT
>JBFWXJ010000581.1:0-3165 GCA_050187535.1 Alphaproteobacteria bacterium
GGGCTTCCTGCGCATATACGGCCGTGTCCTGGGGCTGCTGTGGCCGGAGCGGCGCCTCGTGGCCATGCTGGGCCTCGCCAACGTGGCGCTCGCCACGTTGCCGTTCCTGGAGCCGCTGCTCTTCGGCCGGGTCGTCGACACCCTGGCGTCCGCCGGCGGCCGGCCGGCCGACGATGTCTGGTCGGATGCGCTGCGGCTGCTCGCCATCTGGGCGGTGATCGGCATCGCCGGCATCGTCGCCAACATGGCGGTCGCCCTCTATGCCGACCGGCTCGCGCACCGCAACCGGCTGGCGGCGATGCGCGAGTTCTTCGAGCACGTCCTGCAGCTCTCCGTCGCCTTCCACACGGCGACCCATTCCGGGCGCCTGCTCAAGATCATGCTGGCGGGGAGCGACCACCTCTTCGGGCTGTGGCTCGCCTTCTTCCGCGAGCATCTGTCGACGCTGGTCTCGCTCTTCGTGCTGCTGCCGGTCTCGCTGTGGCTCAATTGGCAGCTCGGCCTGCTGCTTGTCATCCTCATGGTCGTCTTCTGCGGGCTGACTGCCTTCGTGGTCCGCCGCGCGGAGTCGGCCCAGCGCGACGTCGAGACCCATCATTCCGCGCTGGCGGAGCGCACCGGCGACGCGCTGGCCAACGTGCTGCTGATCCAGAGCTTCGTGCGGCTCGCGGCCGAGGTGCGCCAGCTCGGCGACGTGATGGAGAAGGTGCTGGCCGCCCAGTTCCCGGTGCTGAACTGGTGGGCGTTCGCCACGATCCTGTCGCGCTCGGCCAGCACCATCACGGTGATCGCGATCTTCCTGCTCGGCACCTGGCTGCATCTGGAGGGCCAGGCGACGGTCGGCGAGATCGTGACCTTCATGGGCTTCGCGACCCTGCTGATCGGTCGGCTCGAGCAGGCGATGGGATTCGTCAGCCGCCTATTCCTGCAGATGGCGGCGATCGCCGACTTCTTCGGGGTGCTCGATGCGCGGCCAATCGTCATGGAGCGGCCCGACGCCATCGCGCTCGAGCGCGCGCAGGGTGCCGTCACCTTCGAGGACGTCACCTTCGCCTACGACCCCGGCCGCCCGGCGGTGCGCGGCATCTCGTTCCATGCGGAGCCGGGCGAGACGGTGGCGCTCGTCGGGCCGACCGGCGCCGGCAAGAGCTCGACGCTGGGCCTGCTCTTCCGTCTGTGGGACCCGCAGTCCGGTCGGATCACCATCGACGGACACGATATTCGCAACCTCACGCTCGAATCGCTCCGCCGCAACATCGGCGTCGTGTTCCAGGAGAGCGCGCTCTTCTATCGCTCGATCGCCGACAATCTGCGCGTGGGCCGGCCCGACGCGACCGATGCCGAGGTCGAAGCCGCCGCGATGGCGGCCCAGGCGCACGACTTCATCATGCGTCAGCCCCATGGCTACGACACGCCGATCGGCGAACGGGGCGTGACGCTGAGCGGCGGCGAGCGCCAGCGCCTCGCCATCGCCCGCGCCATCCTCAAGGACCCGCCGATCCTGGTTCTCGACGAGGCGACGAGCGCGCTGGATTCGGTGACAGAGCGGCTGGTGCAGCAGGCGCTCCAGGCGGTGACGCGCGGACGCACGACATTCCTCATCGCCCACCGCCTCTCCACCATCCGCGACGCCGACCGCATCCTCGTGTTCGGGGACGGCCATATCGTGGAGCAGGGGGGCTACGCCGAGCTGATCGCCAGGAACGGGGCTTTCGCCAATCTCGTCCGCACCCAATATGGCGAGGCGGCACTGAAGACATGACTGATCACGCCCTCCAGCTCGTATGCCCCCGTTGCGGGGGCATGAACCGCATTCCGCCGGGACGACCGGCCGCGGCCGGCCGCTGCGGTCATTGTCGTTCCGCCCTGTTCGACGGCGAGCCGCACGCGGCGACCGCCGCAGCCTTCGATCGCCATGTCGGGCGCGACGGCATCCCGGTGGTGGTGGACTTCTGGGCGGCGTGGTGCGGGCCGTGCAAGGCGATGGCGCCCGCCTATGCCCGCGTCACCGCCGAGTGCGAACCCGCCGCCCGATTCCTCAAGGTCGATGTCGATGCGGAAAGCGAGCTCGCCGCCAGGTTCGCCATCCGCAGCATCCCGACGCTCATGCTGTTCCGCGACGGCAAGCCCGTCGCCCAGGCGGCAGGCGCCATGGACGCGAGCCGTCTTCGCGCCTGGCTGGCGGCACAGGGAGTGCGGTAGCAGAACCGGTCGGCCCGTCGGCGCGACGCAAGGGCAATCGCCCGCCGACGGAGTGCAACGCCGTGCGCAATACCAGGTCCTTCCTGTTCGCCACCTTCGAGGGCGGCGGCTCGGTGACGCCGGCACTGACCGTGGTGCGCGAGCTCGTGCGCCGCGGGCACCGGGTGCGGATGATGAGCGATCCCTGCAACCGTCCGGAAAGCGAGGCGGCAGGCGCGGCGTTCGTGCCGTGGACGCGCGCACCCGGCAAGGCCGAGCGCATGCGGGAATGCGACACCTTCTCGGACTGGGACGCGGCCGATGCCGCCGAAGGCTTCATGATGCTGATGGACTCGGTCCTGACCGGCCCCTCGCTCGCCTTCGCCGAGGACGTGATCGCCGAGCTGCGGCGCGAGCCGGCCGACCTCGTCGTGTCGAGCGAGATGCTGTTCGGCGTCCATGCCGCCTGCGAGGCGATCGGGCAGGAGCTGGCGCTGCTGGCGGTCAATATCGGTCTGTTCCCGATCCCCGGCATCCCGCCGATGGGTCCCGGCCTCGCGCCGGCCCGCACCGCGGAGGAACATGCGGTTCACGCGGCGATCACCCGCGGCACCATGGAGCTGCTGAACGGGCGTGCGCTGCCGGCGTTGAACCGGGCGCGTGCGGCCCTCGGCCTCCCGGCGCTGACGAGCCTGGTGGACCAGCATCGCGCCGCCCGCGTCCTGATGCTGGCGACCGCGCGCGCCTTCGATTTCGCTCCCGCCGCCCTGCCGCCGCATATCGCTTATGTCGGCCCGCAGCTCGGGGAGCCCGCCTGGGCGGCGCCGTGGCAATCGCCGTTCGCCGCCGGCGACGCACGGCCGCTCGTGCTGGTCTCCTTCAGCACCACGTTCCAGAACCACCTGGGCCCGCTCCAGCGGGTGATCGATGCGCTGGCGACGCTGCCGGTGAAGGCTGTGGTGACGCTGGGTGGCTCGATCTACG
>JBFWXJ010000582.1:0-3145 GCA_050187535.1 Alphaproteobacteria bacterium
CGTCGCGGCCGCCCGCACCGGGGGCCCTGTCGACGGCGCTGGCCCGGGTCGGGCCGGACATCAGCGTCGACGATCACCGCCTGTGGCTCGACCGGCTGCTCGCCTGGGTCGACGCGGTGCGCCTGGGTGCGCTCGCGGTGCTCGCCTGCGCCGTGGTCGGCATCGTCCTGACGGTGGCGCTGGCGACGCGTGCGGCCCTCGCCATCCACCGCGACGTCATCGAGATCCTGCACATGATCGGCGCGCAGGACCGCTACATCGCCCGGCAGTTCCAGCGCCAGGCCCTGTGGATGGGCCTGCGCGGCGGCCTCGTCGGCGCCGTGCTCGCCACCCTCCTCATCCTCTTCGTCGGCTCGTCCGGGTCCGGCATGCAGCCGGGCCTGCTGCCGGCCCTGGCGCTGGGCGCGCGGGAATGGGCCGCCATCGCCGCCCTGCCGCTGGGCTCGGCGGCCATCGCCCTGCTGGTCGCGCGCCTCGTCGTGATGCGCGCGCTGCGGCTGATGATGTAACCGTCATGCGCCTGCTGCTCCTCGACCGCGACGGCGTCCTCAACGAGGACCGGCCCGATTCCGTGCGCTCGCCGGACGCGCTGGTAATGATCCCGGGTGCCGCCGCCGCCGTCGCCCGCGTCAATGCCGCCGGCATCCCCGTGGCGGTGGTGACCAACCAGTCGGTGATCGGCCGCGGCATCGTCTCGCCCGAGCTGCTGGAGCGCATCCACGATCGCGTGCGCGACGCGCTCCACCGCGAGGGCGGGCGCATCGACGCCTGGTTCGTCTGCCCTGACGCGCCCGATCGCGCGACCGACCGGCGCAAGCCCGGCGCCGGCATGCTCCACGAGGCGCTGCGGCGCTTTCGCGTCGCCCCGGACGACGCGACGATGATCGGCGACGCCGCGACCGACCTCGAGGCGGCGCGTGCCGCCGGGTGCCGGCGGGTGCTGGTGCGCACCGGCAAGGGCGCGGCCACCCAGGCCCGGGGCATCGCCCCGCACCTCCTTCCCGTGGCCGTCCACGCCGACCTCGCGGCCGCCGTCACGGCGCTTCTCGCCCGCGGATGACGCGCCTGGGCCGCTGGCTCGGGCGCGCGCTGCGGCTGGCGGCCGTGGCGGCCGCGTTGCTGCTGGCGGGCTTCGTGTGGTTCGCCGAGACGATCGCCTGGACGCCCGAGGTCGACCTGCAGCCGACCGACGCCATCGTGGTCCTGACCGGCAGCGCCGAGCGCATCCCGGCCGCGGTCGGACTGCTGAAGGAGGGGCGTGGCCGCAAGCTGCTGGTGTCGGGCGTCAATCCGACGATCGACGCGACGGTGCTCATGCGCGAGATGGTCGGCGCCGCCGCCGACCCGCGCATCACGCTCGACTTCGCGCCGGACACCCGCGGCAACGCCCGCGAGACGGCGCGCTGGATGGCCGCCGAAGGCTTCCGCTCGCTGCGCCTCGTCACCGCCAACTACCACATCCGCCGGGCCGCCCTGGAGCTGGGCCGTGCGATGCCGGGCGTCGCCATCGTCCTCCATCCGGTGGTGTCCCCGCAGCTCCGGCGCCAGTGGTGGGCGTGGCCCCGGTCGGCCGCGCTGATCGGTGGGGAATACCTCAAGTATCTCTCGATCCTCGTCCGTCCGTGGAGCCACGCGTGACCCTCGCCCGGTCGATCCTGTTCAATCTCCTCTTCTTCGGCTGGACGATAGCGCTGGGCCTCGTCTCCTGGCCGGCGGCGCTGCTGCCGCGGCCGGCCGTCGTCGCCGTCTACGACCTGTGGCGGCGCGGGGTCGCCGTCATAACGCGGGCCGCGGCCGGCATCGGGCAGCGGTGGATCGGCCTCGATCGCCTGCCCTCCGGCCCGGTCATCTTCGCCGCCAAGCACCAGTCCGCCTGGGACACGATCGAGATGCCGGCCCGCCTCGGCCATGTCGCCGTGGTCATCAAGCGGGAGCTGCTGTGGCTGCCGGTCTATGGCTGGCTCGCCCGGCGCTACGGCGTGATCGCCGTCGACCGGGAAGCGGGCGGCAAGGCGCTGCGGCGAATGCTGGCGGACGCCAAGGCGATGGCCGACGGCGGTCGCTCGATCCTCATCTATCCGCAAGGCACGCGGGCGGCGCCGGGCGTGTCGCTGCCCTACCAGCCGGGGGTGGCCGCGCTCTACGCCCATCTCGGGCTGCCGGTCGTGCCGGTCGCCCTCAACTCCGGATGCTTCTGGGGGCGGCGGGCCTTCCGCAAGCGCCCCGGGACGATCGTCGTCGAGCTGCTGCCGGCGATTCCCCCCGGCCTCGGCCGGCGGGAGTTCATGGCGCGGCTGGAGGCGGCGACGGAGGCGGCGACCGACCGCCTGGTCGCGGCCGCTACCAGTGCTCGCCCAGGATCCGGATGACGTGCTTGGCGCCGTAGCGGGCGACGAAGCGTGGATACATGACGCCGTCGCCCTCCTTGCCGCGGTCGTACCAGCCGCCTTCGGCGAGCCAGGTGGTGCGGCGCATGACGAGCTGCATGCAGTCGATGTTGTAGCGCCTGACCGGCAGGCCGGTCGCGATCATCGCCTCGGGCACCCGGTCCCAACGGCCGCGCTGCGGCTGCTTGCGCCACACGAGCTGGCCGTTCGTCCCCATGCCGCGCATCAGGATGGGAAAGATCACGATGTCGTTCGCATCGAATACCGGAACCATGTTGTCGCCGAGGAACATCGGTCGCTGGGTCCGCAGCTCGCGGTCGATCTCCTCCAGCGCGAAGGGATAGAGCAGGTTGTCGACGTTGAAATGCAGGATGTAGTCGCCCGCCGCCTCGCGGATGCCGCGGTCGCGCAGGCTGTGGCCCCAGTCGCCATGGCGCGTCTCGGTGGCCGTCACCCGGGCGATGCGGTCGCAGCGCCGCGCCAGGGTTGCGGCATCGAGCGGCCGCGACGGCGGCCCGTCGTGGTAGAGCAGCACCTCGAAATCGCGGAATGTCTGCGCCTGCAGCGAGCCGAGGCCGCGATGCAGGATGTAGTCGTCGATGGTGCCGTCGTAGTGGACCGCCACGACCGAGAACCGGGGTCGGCGGGGAGCCGAGGCGTTGGCAGGATACAAGCCGCACCGGAAAGGGAGGGACGACCGGCATGATTCGCATTCCCTCGGCGCCGTCAATCCTCCCCTGTGGCGGCGCCCCGGAGAA
>JBFWXJ010000583.1:0-3090 GCA_050187535.1 Alphaproteobacteria bacterium
AGGACGACGGCATCGTCCTGATCGACCAGGAGAAGTGCCGCGGCTGGCGCATGTGCATCTCCGGCTGCCCGTACAAGAAAATCTACTACAACTGGTCGAGCGGGAAGTCGGAGAAGTGCATCTTCTGCTACCCGCGGATCGAGGTGGGCCAGCCGACCGTCTGCTCGGAGACCTGCGTCGGCCGCATCCGCTATCTCGGCGTCCTGCTCTATGACGCCGACCGGATCGCCGAGGCCGCCTCGGCCGCCGACGAGCAGGATCTCTACGAGGCGCAGCTCTCGATCTTCCTCGATCCGGACAATCCGGCGGTGATCGCCCAGGCGCGCCGGGACGGCGTGCCGGAGGCGTGGCTGGAGGCGGCCCGGCGCTCGCCGGTCTATCGCATGGCGATGGACTGGAGGGTCGCCTTCCCGCTGCATCCGGAATACCGGACCCTGCCGATGGTCTGGTACGTGCCGCCCCTCTCGCCGATCCAGTCGGCGGCCGAGGCGGGGCGCATCGGCGTCGACGGCGACATGCCGGACGTGCGGTCGCTGCGCATCCCGCTGCGCTACCTCGCCAACCTGCTGACGGCGGGCAAGGAGGAGCCGGTCGCCCTGGCGCTGGAACGGATGCTGGCGATGCGCGCCTACATGCGGGCCAAGACCATCGATGGCGTCGTCGACGCCGGGATCGCCGCCCGTGTCGGGCTGTCGCCGGCCCGGATCGAGGCGATGTACCACGTCATGGCGATCGCCAACTACGAGGACCGCTTCGTCATCCCGACGGCCCATCGCGAGATCGGCGAGGACGCCTACGACGTCCGCGGCTCCTGCGGGTTCAGCTTCGGCAACGGCTGCTCCGGCGGATCGTCCGCCGGCAACCTCTTCGCCCAGCCGCGGCGCAAGACGGTCACCACCCCGAAGGAGCTGATGCGATGATCCGCACCTTCAAGGCTTTGTCGCTGCTGCTCTCCTATCCGACCGAGGAACTGCGCCGGGCGGCCGCGGACCTCGCCGCGGCGCTCGTCGCGGAGGGCCTGCTGCCGCAACGGCGCCACCCGGCGCTCTATCGCCTGATCGACCGCCTCGGCAGCGACGACCTCTACGAGCAGCAGGAGGGCTATGTGCTGCTCTTCGACCGCACGCGGTCGCTGTCGCTGCACCTTTTCGAGCATGTCCATGGCGAGAGCCGCGACCGCGGGCAGGCGATGGTCGACCTCCAGACCATGTATGCCGAGGCGGGCCTCTTCGTCGCGGCGCGCGAGCTGCCCGACCATCTGCCGCTCTTCCTGGAGTTCCTCGCCACCCGGCCGCTGGCCGAGGCGCGGGAGCTGTTGGGCCAGCCGCTGCATGTCCTGACCGCCCTGGGCGAGCGGCTGGAGAAGCGACGGAGCGACTATGCCGCCGCCTTCGCCGCCCTGGAAGCGCTGGCGGGCGCGGCCGCATCGCCGGACGATCTGGCCGCCGCCCGTGCCGAACCGGACGACGACCCGTCCGACCTGGCCGCGCTCGACCGCGCCTGGGCCGAGACGGCCGTCACCTTCGGTCCCGATCCCGACCCTGCCGGCGCCTGCCCCAAGGCCGAATGGATGCTGCAACGGATGACCGACCCGCCGGCTGCGCCGGCCGCGCGCCGAGGAGGGCCTCGCCATGGCTGACCATCTCGACACCGCGATCTTCGGCATCTATCCCTACATCGCGCTGGCGGTGCTGGCGTTGGGCAGCATCGTCCGCTACGACCGCGAGCCCTACACTTGGCGCTCGGGATCGAGCCAGCTGCTGCGCCGGCGCCAGCTCGTGCTCGGCTCCGTGCTCTTCCATGTCGGCATCCTGATCGTCTTCTTCGGCCACCTCGTGGGGCTGCTGACTCCCATTGGGGTGTTCGACCGGATCGGCATCAGCCACGGCTTCAAGCAGGGGCTCGCGATTGCGGTCGGCGGCGTCGCCGGCGCCGCCTGCCTCGTCGGTGCGACCATGCTGCTGCATCGCCGGCTCGCCGATCCGCGCATCCGCCGCACCTCGTCCTTCGGCGACATCGCGATCCTGGTGCTGCTCTATGTCCAGCTGCTGATCGGGCTGGCCACGATCCCGGTCTCGCTCGGCCACATGGACGGGCACGAGATGGTCAAGTTCATGTCCTGGGCGCAGGGTATCTTCACCTTCGACCTGCAGGCGTCGTCCCATGTCCGGGACACCCATCCGATCTTCAAGGCGCACCTCTTCCTCGGCCTGACGATCCTGCTGGTGTTTCCCTTCACCCGCCTCGTCCACATGCTGAGCGCGCCCGTGCGCTACCTCTGGCGGCCCGGCTACCAGGTGGTGCGTGGCCGCCGCCCGCCGCTGGCCCCGGCCGAGTGAGGCGATCATGAACGTGCAGCCGACCGTCAACGGCGTCGTCATCCCGGACGCCGCCATCGCCGCCGAGATGCAGAACCATCCGGCAGCATCCGCCGAAGCTGCCTGGGCCGAGGCGGCGCGCGCGCTCGCCGTGCGCGAGCTTCTGCTCCAGGAGGCCCGGCGACACGGCCTGGAGTCGCCGCCGGCCACCGACGCAGACGTACAGCGGACCGACGAGGACACCATCATCGACCGCCTGCTGGATGCGGAGGTCGCGCTCCCCGTCGCCGACGAGGCCACCTGCCGGCGCTACTACGAACGGAACCGCGCGCGCTTCCGCTCGCCCGACCTCTTCGAACCGGCCCACATCCTGTTCTCCGCCGCGCCCGACGATCACTCGGCCTATGCCACGGCGGTGGAGGCGGCTGAGGTGCTGATCGCCCGGCTGCAGCAGGCGCCGGAGCGGTTCGCCGATCTCGCCCGGACCCATTCCGCCTGCCCGTCGGCCGGTGTCGGCGGCAGCCTCGGCCAGGTCGGCCGCGGCCAGACGGTGCCGGAGCTCGAGACCTTCCTCTTCGCGCTGGAACCGGGCCAGCTCTGCCCGGTCCCGGTGAAAAGCCGCTACGGCGTGCATGTGCTGCGTCTCGACCGGCGGATCGACGGCCGCGAACTGCCGTTCGCGGCGGTGCGTGAGCGGATCGCGGAATACCTGCAGGAGGCGGTGTGGCGGCGCGGCTGCGCGCAGTACCTGCAGATCCTCGCGGGCCGCAAC
>JBFWXJ010000584.1:0-3072 GCA_050187535.1 Alphaproteobacteria bacterium
ACGAGGACCGGGCCTTCGTCGAGCTCGACGAGGCAGACGTCGTAGGGCAGGTCGCCTGCGAAGCCGCCCCAATAGGCGCGATGGAAGGTGACCCAGGAAAGCAGCGTGCCGCGCCCCGACACGACTTCCCACGACTGCTCCTTGCCGAGGCAGGCGGGGCAGACCGGGCCGGGCGGGAAATGCCGGTGGCCGCAGGCGTCGCAGGTCTTCACCGCCAGCTTGTGGTCGCGGGCGAGCTCCCAGAACGGCCGGTTCAGCGCGTCCAGCTTGGGCAGCGGCTTGGCGTAGGCGGTCATGGCGATCCCTCCCCTCAGCCGCGGGTGTAGATGATCGAGCGCGAGCAGGGTGTGGCCGCCACGAACTGCACCACCTCGCAGTCCGGCACCTGCCGCTCGCCGCATTCGCCGCGAAGCTGGCGCACCGCCTCGACGTTGAGCGCCCAGCCCTGCATGTAGGAGTTCGAGAGGTGGCCTCCGTCGGTGTTGGTCGGCAGCCGGCCGCCGACCTGCAGCGTGCCGCCCTCGACGTAGCGGCCGGATTCCCCGCGCGGGCAGAAGCCCAGCCCCTCCAGGCTGAACAGCACCGTCGGGCTGAAATTGTCGTAGCACATCAGCGCATCGACATCGTCCGGCCCGACCCCGGCCATGCCGTAGGCGTCGCGGGCGATCTCCTGGAGCTGCGGGTACCAGAAGTCCTTCTCGTAGTTCGACAAGGACGCGCTGCCGAACGCTTCGCGCGCGCCGATGCCGGAGATCATCACGGGCGGCTTGCGCAGGTCGCGGGCGCGCTCCTTCGTCGTCATGATGATGCAGACCGCGCCATCGTTGATGAGGCAGTAGTCGAGCAGCCGCAGCGGCAGCACGATCGGCCGCGCGTTCTCGTGATCGTCGATGGTGAAGGGCTGCTTCATCACCGCGTCGGGGTTGAGGCAGGCATGGCGTCGGAAGGCGACCGAGACCTCCGCCAGTTGCCGCGTCGTCGTGCCGTAGAGCGCCATGTGGCGGCGGAACATCATGGCATGGGCCGCACCGGGCGAGGTGTAGCCCCAGGGGTCCCAGACGTTCGGGCTCTCGTCGCCGCCGTAGTTGACCCGCCGCGAGCGGCCGATATTGGCGTAGATCAGCGCGGCGTAGTCGCAGAGGCCGGCTTCGAGTGCCGCCATCGCCTCGATGATCCCCATCGACGACATGCGGCCGTGCGGCGGCAGCGGAATGGTCCAGCGCGGCGAGATGCCGAGAATCTCGCCCATCCGGCCGTAATAGGGGATGCGGCAGACCAGCAGCCCGTCGATCTGGTCCTTCTTCAGCCCGCAATCGGCGAGCGCCATGCGGAAGGCGTCCGCACCCAGCCCATAGTCGTCGGTCTCGGGGAAGTTGCCGTACTTCGTATTGCCGACGCCGACGACGGCGATCTTGTCCTTGAGTGCGCGGAAATCCGCCATCGGGGTAGCCCCCTCCCCTCAGATGATGCCTTCCTCGGCGAGCCGGGCGACCTCGCCCGGCGACATGCCGAGGTATTCGCCGAGGATGCGCTCGTTGTCCTCGCCGTAGCAGGGGGCGCCGCGGTCGATCGGCCCGCCCGCATAGGGCGGCGTCGCGGCGAGCCGCATCGAGACCTCGCCGACCGGCCAGCGCCCGATCTTGGTGCCCGTCACCTCGGTCAGCCAGCCGAGCGCGGCCAGCTGCGGGTCGCTGTCATAGCGGTCCCCGGCCTTCTGGCAGACGCCGGCGGCGACGCCCGCCGCCTGGAGACGCAGCATGCAGTCGTAGTCGTTCTGCTCCACCGTCCAGGCTTCGACCACCTTGTCGAGGGCGTCCTGGTTGGCCAGTCGCGCCTCCAGCGTCGCGAACCGCGGATCGCCCAGCCATTCCCGATGGCCGGCCGCAATCGCCAGGGCACGCCATTCCGTTTCATCGAAGCAGGCGACCGTGACCCACCGATCGTCGCCGGCGCAGCGATAGGCGCCGTGCGGTGCCGCCGGCTTGTACGGCGAGCGGTTGCCGTAGCGCGACCAGACACGGCCGTTGGCCGACCAGTCCAGGATGGTCGAGCCGGCGAGGAAGATGCCGGTTTCGGTCTGCGAGGCATCGACCCACTGCCCCTCGCCGGTCCGCGCGCGATGATGCAGCGCACCGAGGATGGCCAGCGCGAAGCTGTAGGCGCCCATCCAGTCGAGATAGGAATATCCCCAGCCGACCGGCATCGCCGGCTCGGGCATACCCGACATGTCCGACGTGCCGGCGAAGGAGGCGGCGACCGGCCCGACCGTGCGCATCCGGCCGTAGCGGCCCTTACTCCCCATGCCCGACTGCTGGACGTAGATGATGTCCGGCCGGATCGAGCGCAGCACGTCCCAGCCGAGGCCGAGCCGGTCGAGCACACCGGGCGAGAAGCCCTCGGCCACGACGTCGCTGACGCGGATCAGATCCTTGGCGATCTGCAGGCCGCGTGGATGCCGGATGTTCAGCGAAAGGCCGCGCTTGCCGGCGTTCTTGTTGTTGAACTGACCGCCCATGTCGGAGTCCTTGACCCCCGGGAGCGGTGCCGTCGCCTTCTCGCGCGCCTCGCGCCCGCCGATCGGCGCCATGGCGGCGAGCCGCGTGTCCGGGTTCTCCTTCCACTCGACCTTGATCGATTCCGCGCCGAGTGCGGCCAGGATGCGCGTGCCGCCGGCCGAGGCAAGGAACCACGAGAAGTCGAAGATGCGGACACCCTGGAGTGCGAAGGGCTTGCTGCGGGGCGACAACTTCGCGGGCGTGTTCCGGGCGGTCGCGGGCACGCTGACCGGTGGGCGCGTTTCCGCCAGCACCTCGGCGGTGTGCTCGCCCGCCAGCGGCGCACGGCGGCCGACCTGCCAGTCCGTCGCCGTGCTCAGCCACTTGCTCGTGACGTAGCGGAAGGAGCGGCCGAGCTCGGGGTGATGGATGTCGGTGAAGGTGCCGCGTGCGAGCCAGTGCTCGTCGAGCGCGTTCTCGTGCGGCTTGCGCAAGGGCGCCCACAACAGGCCCGCCGCCTGCGCCTCCTGCCACGGCATCTCCTCGTAGCGGAAGGCGCGGATGAAGCGGTGCATCA
>JBFWXJ010000585.1:0-3071 GCA_050187535.1 Alphaproteobacteria bacterium
CGGCGCGCAAGCGCGAGCGGTGACGATCGCGGCACCTGCCGGAGGGATCGTTTCCATCCGGCCGTTCCGGATGTCGACCGCCACCTTCGCCAGCCGTGCCGCCACCCGCATGAAGGCGCATTTCCGCTGGTCCGATTCGATCAGGATGACATCGGCGCGGCCGAGGATGGCGAGCACGAGACCGGGAAATCCGGCCCCGGTCCCGAGATCGGCGAGCGCGCCCTGTCGTTGCGCGACGTCGGGCAGAAGCTGGGCGCTGTCAAGGATATGGCGGCGCCAGGGGTCGCGCAGCGTCGGCGCGGCCACGAGGTTGATGCGCGGGTTCCAGCGCGTCAGGAGATCGAGATAGGCAGAAAGACGGGGCAATGTTTCACGTGAAACGCCCGTCATCTCCGCGAACCTCTCCGCCGAGAGAGGCGGCGCCTCAGGCACGGCGGCGCTCGTCCCGCCGGACGTGGCGCAACAGGGCGATCAGCGCCGCCGGTGTCACGCCGGCGATCCGCCCCGCCTGGCCCAATGTTTCCGGCCGGATCCGCGAGAGCTTCTCCCGCATCTCCGCCGACAGGCTGCCGATCGACCCGTAGTCGAGATCGTCCGGCAGGGCCAATGCCTCATCCCGGCGGAAGGCGACGATGTCGGCCTCCTGGCGGCCGAGATATCCGGCATAGCGCGCGTCGATCTCGATCTGCTCGACGACCGCCGGGTCGAGATCCGCGAGGGCGGGCCAGAAGCGTGCGATGCCCCCGACGGTCACGCCCGGATGGCGCAGCAGGTCGGCAGCCGAGCGCGCGACGCCGTCCTGGTTGACGGCGAAGCCGGCGCGAGACAATTGCGGCGGTGTCGCGCGAAGCTCCGCGACCAGCGCGCGGCCGGCTTCGAGCGCTGCCATCTTGCGGGCGAATGCCGCGGCGCGTGCCGATCCGACGCATCCGACCGCGATGCCCCGCGTCGTGAGGCGTTGGTCGGCATTATCCGCCCGCAGCACGAGTCGGTATTCCGCGCGCGAGGTGAACATCCGATAGGGCTCGGCGGTGCCCCGTGTGATCAGGTCGTCGATCAGCACACCGATATACGCCTCCGCCCGATCCGGGACGAAGGCGGGTCCGCCGCCCGTTACGATGGCCGCGTTGATCCCCGCGACGATTCCCTGCGCCGCCGCCTCCTCGTAGCCCGTCGTTCCATTGATCTGTCCCGCCAGGAAGAGTCCGGGCAGACGACGCGTCTCGAGCGTGCCCGAGAGCTCCCGCGGGTCGATGAAATCGTACTCGATCGCGTAGCCGGGCCGCATGATCCGGGCGCGCTCGAGCCCGGGAATAGCCGCTACCACGGCCGCCTGGACGTCGCGCGGGAGCGACGTCGAGATTCCGTTAGGGTAGACCGTGTGATCGTCGAGGCCTTCCGGCTCCAGGAAGATCTGATGCCGATCGCGATCGGCGAAGCGCACCACCTTGTCCTCGATCGACGGGCAATAGCGCGGCCCGACGCTGCCGATCTGCCCGGAATACATGGGGGCGCGGTGCAGGTTCGCCCGGATCAGCGCGTGGGCCGCCGGAGTTGTCCAGGTGACGTGGCAGGAAACCTGCGGCGTGCAGATACGATCGGTCAGGAACGAGAAGGGCGGCGGCGGATCGTCCCCCGCCTGCTCTTCGAGCCCGCTCCAGTCGATCGTCCGCCCATCGATCCGCGGCGGCGTCCCGGTCTTCAGGCGCCCGAGCGGAAAGCCGGCACGCGCCAAGGTTCCCGAAAGGCCGAGGGAAGGGGCTTCGCCGACGCGGCCGGCAGGCACCGTCTCCTCGCCCACATGAATCATGCCCCGCAGGAAGGTTCCGGTCGTCAGGACCACCGCGCCGGCCCCGATCTCCGTTCCCGACGCGGTCAGAACCCCCTTGATGCGTCCGCCGGACCCGACGAGCAGGTCCTCGACCGCATCCGCCCGGGTCGTCAGATGCGGTTGCTCACCCAACAGTGTCTGGATGGCGCGCCGATAGAGTGCGCGATCGGCCTGCGCACGCGGGCCGCGGACAGCCGGACCCTTGCTGCGGTTGAGGATGCGGAACTGGATCCCGGCCCTGTCGATGGCGCGGCCCATGATCCCGTCCAGCGCGTCGATCTCGCGGACCAGGTGGCCCTTGGCGAGGCCGCCAATGGCGGGATTGCAGGACATCTCGCCGATCGTCTCGGTCCGGTGGGTCAGCAGGAGGGTCTCGGCCCCCATGCGCGCGGCCGCAGCGGCCGCCTCGCAGCCCGCGTGGCCGCCGCCGACCACGACGACGTCAAATCGCTTCCCGCCTTCTCCCATGGCCGCTCTTCTATAGGCACGCTCACGGCGTTTCACGTGAAACATCACTTGCCGATGCAGAACTCCCGGAACACCGCATCGAGCACGTCCTCGACATCGATACGCCCGGTCGCGCGCCCGATCGCGCGCGCAGCCAGCCGCAAATCTTCGGCCATCAGTTCAGGCAGGTCGGCACGGCTCGCCCGCTCGAGATGCCCAATCGCTTCGTCGACAGCCTGGCGATGGCGCAGCCGCGTCGGCGCGGCGCCGCCTTCCAACCGCTCCCCCGCCATTCGCGCCAGCGCGGACGCGACCTCCGCAACACCGCTTCCGCTCGCTGCCGACACCCGCAGGCAACCAGCCGCCAGCGGAACGCTGACGAACCCGTCCGCGAGGTCGATCTTGTTGACGACCACCAGCGCCCGGCCGTCGATCATCCCTGCCGTGTCGGCATCTACCGTGGGAAGCACGGTCGCATCGACGACGACCATCTTCAGGTCGGCCGACTCCGCCTCGGCGTGAGCGCGGCGGATGCCCTCGGCCTCGACCGGCTCCGCGGCGGTGCGCAGACCGGCAGTGTCCGCCAGGACGACCGGCCACCCGCCCAGATCGAGCGCCACCTCGACCACGTCCCGCGTCGTGCCGGCGGTCGGGTGGACGATGGCAGCCGCGCGGCCGGCCAGCGCATTCAGCAGGCTCGACTTGCCGGCGTTGGGCGGGCCGACGATCGCGACGCGAAAGCCGTCGCGCAGCCTCTCGCCGCGACGGCCGTCGGCCAGATGGTCACGCAGCT
>JBFWXJ010000586.1:0-3063 GCA_050187535.1 Alphaproteobacteria bacterium
TGCCGCCACCTCCTTCGGCGCGGCGCTGCGCGACGGCACCACCCATCTGACCGAGGATGCCCGGGCGCTGATCGCCGCCGACGGCATCGACGTGGTGGTCGAGGCGACCGGGCATCCGGCCGCCGGCATCGCCCATGCGCTGGCCGCCTTCGCCCATGGCCGGCACGTCACCATGGTCAATGTCGAGGCCGACGTGCTGGCGGGGCCGCTGCTGGCACGCCGCGCGGCGGCGGCCGGCGTCGCCTACTCGCTGGCCTACGGCGACCAGCCGGCGCTCATCTGCGAGATGGTCGAGTGGGCGCGCGCCATCGGCTTCCGCGTGGTGTGCGCCGGCAAGGGCACCAAGTACCTGCCGGCCTACCATGCCTCGACGCCGGACACGGTGTGGGGCCATTACGGCCTGACGCCGGAGGATGCGGCGGCGGGCGGCATGAACCCGCAGATGTTCAACTCCTTCCTCGATGGCACCAAGTCGGCGATCGAGATGGCCGCCGTCGCCAATGCGACCGGCCTGGAGCCGCAGCCGCACGGGCTGTCGTTCCCGCCCTGCGGCGTCGACGACCTGCCGCGCGTGCTGCGGGCGGCCGCGGAGGGCGGGTCGCTGACGCATTCCGGCACCGTCGAGGTCGTCTCCAGCCTGGAGCGCGACGGGCGGCCGGTCTTCCGCGACCTGCGCTGGGGCGTCTACGCGGTGTTCGAGGCGCCGGACGACTACGTCGCCCGCTGCTTCCGCGAGTACGGCCTCGTCACCGACCCGAGCGGCCGCTACGCCGCCATGTACAAGCCCTATCATCTGATCGGGCTGGAGCTCGGCATCACCGTCGCCATGGCCGGCCTGCGCGGCGAGGCGACGGGGGCGGCCACCGGCTTCCGCGGCGACGTGGTGGCGACCGCCAAGCGCGACCTGGCCGAGGGCGAGGTGCTGGACGGCGAGGGCGGCTACCGCGTCTACGGCCGGCTGATGCCGGCGCGCGACTCGCTCGCGATGGGCGGCCTGCCGCTCGGCCTTGCCCACGGCGTGCGGCTGAAGCGGCCGATCGCGGCGGGCCAGCCGGTCGGCTGGGCCGATGTCGCGGTCGACGAGACGGCCGAGGCGGTCAGGGTCCGCCGCGAGATGGAAGCGATGTTCGCACCCGGCATGGTCAAGGAAGCGGCCGAATGAGCGACGCGCGCAAGATCCTGGTCGTCACCGGCGGCGGCCGCGGCATCGGCGCCGCCACCGCCGTCGCCGCCGCGCGGGCCGGCTGGGACGTCTGCATCGGGTTCGCCGGCAACCATGAGGCGGCCGAGGCCGTCGTCGGGCGGGTGGCGGCGGCGGGGGGCCGGGCGATGTCGGTCGCCGGAGACGTCTCCGTCGAGGCGGACGTGATCCGGCTCTTCGACGAATGCGCGGCCCGCCTCGGCTCGCCCGCCGGCCTCGTCAACAACGCCGGCATCACGGGCCGCATCGGCAAGGTCGCCGACGTCTCGGCCGAGACGCTGGACCAGGTGTTCCGGGTCAACGTGCTGGGCGCCTTCCTGGTGGCGCGCGAGGCGATCCGGCGCATGTCGACCGCCCGCGGCGGGGCGGGCGGCGTCATCGTCAACATCTCGTCGGGTGCAGCCACCCGCGGCAGCGCCAACGAGTTCGTCTGGTACGCCGCCTCCAAGGGCGCCATCGACACGATGACGCTGGGCCTCGCGCGCGAGGTGGCGGGCGAGGGCATCCGCGTCCTCGGCATCGCTCCCGGCCTGACCGAGACCGAGCTGCACGCGGCCGCCGGCGAGCCCGGCCGCGTCGCCCGCATGTCCAGCCTCGTGCCGCTCGGCCGCGCCGCCTCGGCCGAGGAGATCGCGGGCCAGATCGTCTTCCTGCTGTCGGATGCGGCCGCCTATTGCCACGGCGCGACGCTGCGGGCGACCGGCGGCCTATAGGCGACGCGACGGAACGACCCATGCCGACGACCCGTCAGACGATCATCCCCGCGCTCTTCTATCGCGACACGAACGCTGCACTGGCATTCCTGGAGAAGGCCTTCGGCTTCCGGGTGCACCTCGCGGTCAGCGACGGCGACGGGAGGGTCCAGCATGCGGAGCTGCTCTGCGAAGGCGCCCAGGTGATGCTCGGGCCGGCCGGCTGGTCCGATTGGGCGAAGAGCCCGGATATGGTCGGCGGCGCCAACACCCAGTCGGTCTATGTCGGCGTCGCGGACGTGGATGCCCACTGCGCCCGGGCGCGCGCGGCCGGCGCCTGCATCGTGGCCGAGCCGGCCGACCAGTTCTACGGCGACCGAACCTACCGGGCTGCCGACCCGGAAGGCCACAACTGGACCTTCGCCCAGCATCTCCGCGACGTGCCCGTCGCGGAGATGAATGCCGCGTCCGGGCTCAAGGTCGAATACCGGGACTGAGTCGCCTCAGGGATCGCGTGCGCCGGCCGCCATCGTCTGGCCGCCGCACCAGAGCCATCCAGCGGCCGTGCGACGGAAGACGCAGAAGGACCGGAAGCTGCCGGCGAAGGTGCCGCCCTCGTGCTCGAACCGGTCGCGCAGCCGCATGGTGGCGATCGCGAAGCCGTCGAGGTCGCGGACTTCCAGGTCCTCGACCTCCTGCGCCAGGAAGCGCACGGGGCCACCGCCGCCATAGGTATCGACATAGGCGGCGCGGTCGAACCGCCGCCCCATGGCGTTGACATAGACGAAGTCGGGGTCGATCAGCGCTGCCAGCCGGTGCGGATCTCGCCCGGCCAACGCCGCCGCCTTGGCACGCAATGCCGCGCCGATGTCGCTCGCCACCCCCATCGGACCGTCCCCCCACACCGGCATGGCCCTTCCCGTGAAGCCTGTCCAGTGCCGCGCCATGTTCGCCGGCGCCAGCGGCGCCATTGCAATCATCGCGACGGTCGTTATCTATCGCCCGCCTCCCGATGCCCGACGCCGCCGATTCCCCCCGCCCCACGTCCGCAGGGCCGACCTCGCTGCTCGCCGCCTATCGCGCGCAGGTGCGGGACGGCGCGCTGCGCGCCGACCCGGCACAGGCGCTGGCCGCGGAGAAGCTGGGGAGCCTGTCCCGGGCGCTGGCCGG
>JBFWXJ010000587.1:0-3061 GCA_050187535.1 Alphaproteobacteria bacterium
TCGATCCTGCGCGAGCGCCTGGCCGAAAGTGCGCTGCCGCTCGACATCTTCCTGCAGCGCCTGACCCATCGGCCCTACCACCGGGTCCCGGGGACCGCCGTCTACATGACCGGGAACGGTGCCGTCGTGCCCTATGCCTTCCTCCACAACCTCAAGCACAACAAGGTGCTGCACGAGCGCATCGTCCTGCTGACGGTGACGATCGCCGACGTGCCCCGGGTGGCCCAGGCCGACCGGGCCACGATCGAGCACCTGGCGACCGGCTTCATCCGCATCACCATGCGCTTCGGCTTCATCGACACGCCCGACGTGCCCCGAGCGCTCGCCGCCTGCGCCGGGCAGGGGCTGACCTTCGACATGATGGACACCTCGTTCTTCGTCGGCCGCGAGACTCTGGTGCCCAGCATCCGCGCGCGCATGTGGCGCTGGCGCGAGGCGCTCTTCCTGCTCCTCGCGCGCAACGCCGTCAGCGCCACGGACTTCTTCCTCATCCCCTCCAATCGGGTGGTCGAGCTGGGCGCCCAGGTGGCGATCTGAGCGCTATTTCGCCAGGAACGCCTTGATGGCGTCGCCGGCCTTGGCCACGGCCAGCACGCCCTCGAGATGCCCGCCGTCGCCCTCGATGGGCACGATCTCGACCGGGACTCCGTTCTTGCGCAGGATCGCCGCGGCGCGCTCCGACATGTAGGGCGGCAGCAGGTGGTCGGAGACGGCCGGCACCAGCAGCGTGCGCGCCTTGACCGCCTTCAGCCCGTCCTCGAGCGAGGCGGCATGACCGGCGGAGAACAGCTGGTTGGCCTTGACGAGGTAGAGGAAGTGATTGGCGTCGCTCGCCTTGGCGCGCGCGGCGGCGGCCTTCTCCACCGTGTCCTCGATGGCGTAGCGGTTGCCCATCGCCTGGGCGGGGTCCTTCGCCGGATCGGCCCAGCGCCGGCCGAAGGTGCGGTCGGCCCAGCCGGGCGCGCGCGCATGCAGGGTGACCATGGCGAGCGCGAGCGCCAGCCCGTCCGTCGGCTCGGCGGCGCCGTAGTAGTTGCCGCCCTTCCAGTTCGGGTCCATGCGGATGGGTGCCGCCCACATGTCGAGCCAGCCCACGAGGAACGCATCCGCCTCGGCGCCGCCGATCACCGGCACGATGCGCTCGACCATGTCCGGATAGGCGGCCGCCCACTCGAACGCCTGCAGGGCACCCATGGAGGCGCCGGCGACCGCGTGCAGCTTGCGGATGCCGAGCGACTCGACCAGGGCCTTCTGGACGTTGACGAAGTCGCGCATTGAGACGACCGGGAAGGTCGGTCCGTAGGGCTTGCCGGTGTCGGGGTCGATCGTTGCCGGCCCGGTCGTGACGGTGCGCGGGTCCTTGACGTTGAGGTTGACCAGCGTGTCGGAGGCGATAACGAAGTAGCGGTCGGTGTCGATCGGCTTGCCGGCGCCGATGATCGCGTCCCAATAACCGGGAGCCGGGTCGGTGGCGGCGTACTTTCCCGCCGCGTGTGAGTTGCCCGAGAAGAAATGCGTGACCAGCACAACATTGTCGCGTGCGGCGTTGAGCGTGCCGTAGCTCTCCCAGCCGACCTTCACGTCCTTCAGCGTGCGGCCGTTCGCGGTGGTGTAGGTCGGCATCGAGAAGGTCTTCTTCTCGACGATCCCCTCGTAGCCGAGGGCGGGCAGGGCGAGCGCGAGGGAAACGGTCAGGCCGAGCGCCGCCGGCCATGGTGTGCGCAGCATCGAAGGTCCTCCCCGAAGGGCGGGCGCCTCGATTGGCGCCGTCGCCGCAAAGCGCCCGCCCAGGTTGCGATGGTGACGGGCGCAGGCCACAATGTCGTCGGGAGATGACGATGATCGCAAGGCGTTGGTTCGCGGGCATGCTCGCGTCGCTCGTTCTGGTCGCCGCCGGCCATGCGGCGGTGCAACCCCGAGGTGAGGGGCCCCGGATCGCACTCGTGATCGGCAACGCCGCCTATGCGATCCAGCCGCTACGCAACCCGACGAACGATGCACGGGCAATGAGCGCCAAGCTGCGGGAGGTCGGCTTTGAGGTCGACGGCCTCTACGACGCCGGCTTCCGCGACATGACCCGGGCGATCACCTCGTTCGGCCGCCGCGCCGCCGCCTCGCGATCGACCGCTCTCTTCTACTTCGCCGGCCACGGATTCCAGATCAACGGACGGAACTATCTCGTCCCGGTTGATGCCGACATATCGAGTGAATCGTCGGCGATGAACGAATCGGTCGATGTCGACCGCATCCTCCAGCAGTTCTCCGGTGCTGCGGGCCACGTCGGAATCGTCATCCTGGACGCCTGCCGCAACAATCCGTTCGAATCGCGCTTCCGCAGCTCCTCCGGCGGGCTGGCCCAGGTCGATGCGCCCAAGGGCATGCTCATCGCCTATGCGACGGCGCCCGGAAAGCTGGCCGCGGATGGCGACGGCAGCAACGGGCTGTATACCGCCGCGCTCCTGAAGGCCCTGGACGTGCCGGGTCTGCGGGTCGAGGACGTGTTCAAGAGTGTCCGGATCGAGGTGTCGGGCGCGACGGCCGACAGGCAGGTGCCCTGGGAATCGTCGTCGCTCGTCGGCGACTTCCAGTTCCGACGCTCGGCGCCGGCGGTCGCCGCCTTGCCGCCGCCGGCAGTGGAGAAGCCGCCGACGCGCCCGTTCGACCTTTTGCAGGCCAAGGCGATGGTTGACGCCCGCGATCATGCGGCCGTCGACAGCTATGACGCAGCCCCCTCGCCCAAGTCCCTGGCGTTTTCCGGCGACAGGCGGGCGTTCTTTTTCGATGGCCTATCGAGTCTTGACCCGAACGATGCGTCGCGTCGGGCGCTGCAGCGATGCGAGTTCCACACGGGCGCACCGTGCTCGCTCTACGCCCAGGACCGCAGCGTCGTCTCGCCCAGCCGCAACACCGCGCGGGCGATCACAACCCGGCCCGACGGGCGCTTCGATCCCGAACTGGTGCCGTTCGTCAGCGTCCGCCACCGTCCTTCGCTGGAGCGCTACCTGCGCGAGCCGTCGCCCAAGGCGATGGCGATCGCCCCCGATGGCGCGTTCGGCTGGCG
>JBFWXJ010000588.1:0-3050 GCA_050187535.1 Alphaproteobacteria bacterium
TGGAACCGGGCCTCGCCGCGGTCGTCGACCGCTTCGGCAACCTCGTCATCAGCCGCAAGGAGGCGTGATGCACCGTCTCGCCACGGCGACCACGGCCCTGCTGCTGGTCGACCTGCAGAACGACTTCCTCCACGACGACGGCGCCTATGCCCGCGGTGGGGCGCGCAGCGCGGCGGCGATGGCACTGCCGGAACGTCTCGCGCCGCTCTGCGCCGCGATGCGCCGCAAGGGCGGCGTGATCGTCTCGACCCATTTCACCCTCGTCGCCGGGCGCGGCGGCGAGCCGATGATCGCGGACCACCTGCTCCGGCTGCGCCCGTTCCTGCGCAAGGGCGACTTCCAGCCGGGCGGGTGGGGCCACGGGCTCATGGCCGAGCTCGGCCCGTCGGACGTCGCGGTCGAGAAGATCGCCTACTCTGCCTTCTTCCAGAGCCGGCTGGAATGGGTGCTGCGCAAGCTCGGCATCGCCGACCTGCTGGTCGCCGGAATCGTGACCAACGGCGGCGTCGAATCGACCGTGCGCGACGCCCATGTGCGCGACCTGCATTGCACTGTGCTGTCCGACGGCTGCGCGGCCGGAAGCCCGGCCGTCCACGAGGCCGCCATTGCCTCGATGGCGAGCGTCGTCGACGTGGCCACCGTGGCCGACGCGGCCGGGATGATCGAGGCGATGGCGTGACGGTCCTGCCGTCGGCCGGGGTCGCCTTTCCGGCGACGGTCCCCGTCGTCGTCATCGGCGGCGGCGCCTGCGGCATGGTGGCGGCGCTGGCGGCGTCCGAAGCGGGCGCCGAGGCGGTGGTGCTGGAGCGCGATCCCCTGCCGCGGGGATCGACCGCACTCTCCTCTGGCCTGGTGCCGGCCTGCGGCACCAGCTTCCAGCGCCACCTCGGGATCGCCGACACCCCTGCCCTGATGGCCGCCGACATCCAGCGAAAGGCCCATGGCCGCAACGATCCGGCGATCGTCGACGCCGTCGCCGCCGCTTCCGGCCCGGCGATCGACTGGCTGGCCGACCGCCATGCCGTGCCCTTCTCGCTGGTCGAAGGCTTCCTCTATCCGGGCCACTCCGTCCTGCGGATGCACGGGCCGCCCGACCGCACCGGCGCGCAGCTCATGGACGCCCTATCCGAGGCGGTGCTGCGCGCCGGCGTCGAGATCGTGGCCGACGCGCACGCGACCGAGCTGTTCGCGACCGCCGACGGCAGGGTCGAGGGCGTCGGCTTCCGCCGCCCGGACGGCACGCCCGAGCGCATCGGCTGCGGCGCCGTCGTCCTGGCGTGCAGCGGCTTCGGCGGCAACCCCGAGATGGTGGCGCGGTGGATCCCGGAAATGGCGGGTGCGCGCTACTTCGGCCATGCCGGCAATCGCGGCGACGCGGTCGCCTGGGGCACGGCGCTGGGGGCGGCGATCGGGCACATGGGCGCCTATCAGGGGCACGGGTCGGTCGCCGTGCCGCAGGAGGCGCTCGTCACCTGGGCGATCATGATGGAGGGCGGCATCCAGGTGAACGTCCTGGGCCGGCGCTTCTCGAACGAGCATGGCGGCTATTCCGAGCAGGCGGTCCATGTCCTGGCCCAGCCGGGCGGCATCGCCTGGAACGTGTACGACGGCCGCCTGCACGAGCTGGCCATGGGCTTCGAGGACTACCGCCGCGCGGCCGAGGCCGGTGCGGTGCGTATCGCGCCGGATGCGACGGAGCTGGCACGCATCTGCGGCGCCCCGGCCGATGCGCTGGCCGCGACGCTGCGGGCGGCGGAACAGGCCGCGGCGGGCGCGGAGCACGACCCCTTCGGCCGCGACTTCACCGGGAGGCCGCCACTCGTCCCGCCATATCGCGCGGTGCGCGTGACCGGCGCGCTGTTCCATACGCAGGGCGGGCTCGTCGTCGACCCAGGCGCACGCGTCATGCGGACGGACGGCACGGCCCTGCCCAACCTCTTCGCCGGCGGCGGTGCGGCCTGCGGACTCTCGGGCGAGGACGTCGCCGGCTATCTCTCCGGCAACGGTCTCCTGTCCGCCGTCGTCCTCGGCCGCCTCGCCGGGTCCCGCGCGGGCCGTCTCGCCATCTGAGCCTCCGCCCGTTCCAAATCCGCGGCGACCTCGACGAGCGTGCCGCAGAAGCGGCCGACCGCGGGCAGCGGCTGCTCGTCGCGGCGGCGGATGAGCGTCAGCGGCGCCGGCTCGGTCGGCAGGGAGAAAGGCAGGATGCGCAGCTCGCCCAGCGCCGCGTAGCGGCGCGCGATGTCGGCCGGCAGCAGCCCGATCATCGCGTCGTCGACCAGCAGCGCCTTCATGATCTCGAGCGATGCGGTCTCGACGCGGATGCGCGGCGGCGGCAGCCCCGATCCCATGAAGAGCGCCGTCAGCGCCTGACGTCCCGCCGTGCGCGGCGGCGGCGCCACCCAGTCCTCGGCGGCTGCACCCGCCAGGGTCGCGCGGCGACCGCGGCCGAGCCGGCGATGGTCGCGGCCGACCGCGACCGCGAAGCGCTGACGGTAGACGATCGTCTGGTCGAGCTCGCCCTCGCGCTCGGTCGCCCAGCGGCCGATGACGCAGTCGATCTCCCGCCGCAGGAGCTGGTCGACCAGCGGCTGGGTCGTGCCCTCGCGGATGTCGACCGTGAGGGCGACACCGCTCTCCGCGAGCCGCCGCAGCGTGCGGGCGACCAGCTCGGGCGTCACGAAGGCGATGGCGCCGAGCCGCAGATGCCCGGCTTCCCCGGTCGCCAGCGCCTCCATCTCGTCGCGCGTGTGATCGATGTCGTTGAGCAGCGCCGTCGCGCGCGCCACCAGCGCGGCACCGACGCTGTTGGGCTGCATCCCGCCACGGCCGCGGTCGAAGAGGCGGGCGCCGAACATCGCCTCGATCTCACGTACCATCTTGCTGACCGCCGGCTGGCTGAGGCCGAGGTCGCGCGCGGTGCGGTGGGCGTTGCGGTGCCGCGACAGGCTGACCAGCACGAGGAGGTGCTGGACCTTGAGGCGCGGCCGCAGCAGGCGGCCGGTGTCGTCGGGGGCAGGATCGCTCATCGATGCCGATTCGTGATCGAA
>JBFWXJ010000589.1:0-3049 GCA_050187535.1 Alphaproteobacteria bacterium
ATGGGCGTGATCGCCGCCTGGAAGGCGCGCACCATCGTCGACCGCGTCGTCATGGGCTTCTCGGTGCTGGGCTTCGCGGTGCCGGTGTTCCTGGTCGGATACCTGCTCATCTACGTCTTCGCGATCGAGCTGCGCTGGCTGCCGGTCCAAGGCTACCGGCCGCTCTCGCAGGGTATCGAGCAGACCGCGCGCTCCGTCGTGCTGCCGGCCTTCGCGCTCGGCATGGTCTACATGGCGCTGATCGCCCGCATCACGCGGGCCAGCATGCTGGAGGTGCTGTCCGAGGACTACATCCGCACCGCGCACGCCAAGGGCGTCGCCACGCGGTCGGTGCTGCTGCGCCATGCCCTGAAGAACGCGGCCGTGCCGATCGTCACCGTCATCGGCATCGGCCTGGCGCTGCTCATCTCGGGCGTCGTCATCACCGAGACGGTGTTCAACATCCCCGGTCTCGGCCGCCTCACGGTCGACGCGATCCTCAAGCGCGACTACCCGATCATTCAGGGCCTCATCATCCTGTTCGCGGGCGTCAAGGTGTTGGTCAACCTCATGATCGACATCAGCTACACCTTCTTCGACCCGCGCATCCGCTATTAGGGGACGTCAAGGATGGCCACCACCGCCGACGCCGCCGTTCCCGCCGCGCCGCGCCGCCGCACGGGCCCGGTCGCCTGGGTCCGGCGCAACCCGACCATCACCATCGGTGCCGCGATCCTCGCCGCGCTGGTGGTGCTCGCCGTCATCGCGCCGTTGATCGCCGAGGACCCGCTCTCCTTCGAGCCGACCAACCGGCTGAAGCGCCCGTCTGAGGCGTTCTGGTTCGGTACCGACCAGTTCGGCCGCGACGTCTACAGCCGCGTCGTCTACGGCTCGCGCATCTCGCTCATCGTCGGCGTCTCGGTCGCCGCCTTCGCGACCCTGGTTGGCCTGACGCTGGGCGTGCTCTGCGGCTACTACAAGCGGGTCGACGCCATCGTCATGCGCATCATGGACGGGCTGATGGCGATCCCGTCGATCCTGCTCGCCATCGCCCTCATCACGCTGATGAAAGCCAGCATCTTCATCGTCATCGTCGCGATCTCGATCCCCGAGATCCCGCGCGTCGTGCGCCTGGTGCGCAGCGTCGTGCTGTCGGTGCGCGGCCTGCCCTACATCGAGGCGGCGATCGCATCCGGCACCCGCAACACGACGATCATGATCCGGCACATCCTGCCCAACACCTACGCGCCCTTGATCGTCCAGGCGACCTATGTCTGCGCGTCGGCGATCCTGACCGAGGCCGGGCTCTCCTTCCTCGGCGCCGGCACGCCGCCCGAGATACCGAGCTGGGGCAACGTCATCTCGCTCGGCCGCACCTTCTTCCAGATCGCGCCCTGGATCATCTTCTTCCCGGGCGTGCTGCTGGCCATCACCGTCCTGGCGATCAACCTCGTCGGCGACGGCCTGCGCGACACCCTGGATCCGCGCATCGCGCGGCGCATGTGAGGACCCGGCAAGACATGGCAAGCCCCGTCCTTACCGTTTCCGGTCTCACCACCTCCTTCAAGACCGAGGGCGTGTGGCGCCCCGTCGTGCGCAACGTCTCCTTCGAGGTGGCGCCGCGCGAGACGGTGGCGATCGTCGGCGAATCCGGCTCCGGCAAGAGCGTCACCGCGCTCTCGATCATGCGCCTCGTCCCGCAGGACAACGGCAAGGTCGAGGGCCGCGTCACGCTCGGCGGCAAGGAGCTGCACACGCTGCCGGAATCGGCGATGAAGAAGGTCCGCGGCAACGACGTCGCGATGATCTTCCAGGAGCCGATGACCAGCCTCAACCCGGTGCTGACCATCGGCTTCCAGATCGCCGAAGCCCTGATCGGCCATCGCGGCATGTCCAAGCGCGAGGCCGAGGCGGAGACCGTGCGCCTGCTCGAGAAGGTGCGCATCCCCGCCGCCAAGTCGCGCTTCCACGACTACCCGCACCGCTTCTCGGGCGGCATGCGCCAGCGCGTCATGATCGCCATGGCGCTCGCCTGCAAGCCCAAGCTGCTGATCGCCGACGAGCCGACGACCGCGCTGGACGTCACCATCCAGGCGCAGATCCTCGACCTCATCAAGGTCCTGCAGGACGAGGAGGGCATGTCGGTCCTCTTCATCACGCACGACATGGGGGTCGTGGCGGAGATCGCCGACCGCACCATCGTCATGTTCCAGGGCGAGGCGGTGGAGACGGGGCCGACCGAGGACATCTTCGCCCGCTCGCGCCACCCCTACACCCGGGCACTCCTCTCGGCCGTGCCGCGGCTGGGCTCGATGGAAGGGCGCTCGCGGCCGATGCGCTTCCCGGTCGTCGACACCCGCACCGGCGAATCCGACGTGCCGAAGGAGATGCCGGACACGGTGCGGGCCGACAAGCCGGTGCTGGAGGTCAAGAACCTCGTCACCCGCTTCGACATCCGCTCGGGCATCTTCGGCGGCGTCAGCGGCCGCGTGCACGCGGTCGAGGACATCTCGTTCAACCTGCTCGCCGGCGAGACGCTGGCGGTCGTGGGCGAATCCGGCTGCGGCAAGTCGACGACGGGGCGCTCGATCCTGCGCCTGGTCGAGCCCAACAGCGGCTCGATCCTGGTGGACGGACGCGACGTCATCGCCATGGACGCCGACGCACTCCGCGACATGCGCCGGCGCATGCAGATCATCTTCCAGGACCCGTTCGCCAGCCTCAACCCGAAGATCCCCGTCGGCGCGGCGGTGGCCGAGCCCCTGCTCGCGCACCGCCTGTGCACGCCCGCCCAGGCGCGCGAGAAGGTGGCGGACCTGCTGGTCCGCGTCGGCCTGCAGGCGGACATGGCGGTGCGCTATCCGCACGAGTTCTCCGGCGGCCAGCGCCAGCGCATCTGCATCGCCCGCGCGCTCTCGGTCAGCCCCAACCTGATCGTCGCCGACGAGGCGGTCTCCGCCCTCGTCGTCTCGAGCAAGGCCCTGGTCATCTACCTGATGCTGGACCTGCAGGCGAGCATGCAGCGCGCCTATCTCTTCATCTCGCACGACAGCGCCGTGGTCGTGCGCGG
>JBFWXJ010000590.1:0-3045 GCA_050187535.1 Alphaproteobacteria bacterium
CGACGGGCCGCTTCACGGACGCCGCCGACTATCGCCGCCGCTTTCCCGACGGGCGCATCGGATCGAATCCGAACCTGGCGAAGATCGAGGACGGCCGGAAGCTGATCGAGGCGTCGGTCGAGGACCTCACCGCCACCTACCGCGAGTTCCTGGCGAGCTGATCCGGCGGGCAAGGCTGATCCGGCTGGGACGACGGTGCGCGTCCTCGCCGTCATCCCGCACTATTTCGCGGGATCGCCGGACGGCAAGCATGGATCCGAGCGGGCGGACGCCGCCGACCAGCGTGCGGCGGCGCTGTCGGCCGCGATCTGCGGCCTGCGGCAGAATCTCGGCGCCAAGCAGTGGCGCGCCAACGTGCGGCGCCTCACCGGGGAATCGGTCACGGGTGCGGATGGCGAGCCGGTGCAGCGCGGGGAGCTGCACTGCTCGATGGCCAATGTGCCGCATCGCGCGGCGGCGCTCGACATCGTCGTCGTGACCACCGCGGGCCGGCATCTCGCCGGTCGCCTCGGCCACCTGCCGCAAGGCTGGTTCGAGACGGTCTCGGTCGACGTGCCGCCGCGCCAGCTCGGCTTCGCCTGCCAGGACGTGCTCGCGGCCCGGGCGGAGGGCTATGACTGGCTCTGCTACCTCGAAGACGACGTGATCGTCTCGGACCCGCTGTTCCTCACCAAGGTCGCCTTCGTCGAGACGGAGACCGGCGGCGAGGCGGTGCTCATGCCGAACCGCTTCGAGCTCCTGCTCGGCCGGCACATCGAGAAGCTCTACGTCGACGGGCCGCATTCGCACGGGTTCACCGCCGCCTGGCAGGACGTCTCGATGCACCGCCGGTTCCACATCCGGTTGCTGAACTCGGTCGTCGAGATCGAGCGGGCGACCAATCCCCATGCCGGCTGCTTCTTCATCTCCGCCCGCCAGTTCGCGCGATGGCGGAGCAAGCCCTGGTTCGGCAGCCGGGATTCGAGCTTCGTCGGGCCTCTGGAGAGCGCCGCCACGCTCGGCCTGATGAAGACCTTCCGCCTCTACAAGCCGGCCGTCGCCTGCGCCGGCTTCCTCGAGGCGGAGCATCGCAACAACCGCAAGTGGCTGGGCTTCGATCCATGACCGGGCGCAAGCTGCTCTGGGAGACCTCGAACCCTTCGGTGCTGGTCGTGATCCCGCACTATGTCGGTCCGCCGGTCGGCGAGAAGGTGAAGTACGGGTCGACCGTGGAAGGTGCCGCCGCCGACCGGGCGCGCGCCCTGTCGCGGACGATCGCCGGCCTGCGCGAGAGCCTCGGCAACAACCAGGCCCGTGTCGAGCGGCGCGAGGTCTTCGTCACGAAGGACGGGCCGGAGCCCCGCATCGACCCATCCCGCTCCAGGCTGGTCTTCAAGCCCGCGAACACCGGGTTGATGGCGTCGCGGGTCGACATCGTCGTGGCGACGGTCGCCGGGCGCCACGCGCTCGACCGCGTGGACGTGCCCAAGGAGTGGTTCTCGGTCGAGGAGATGACGCTCGAGCGGCTGGGCGGCGACCCGCGGATGCTGGGGCTCGCCTGCCACGACATCCTGGCCGAGCGCGCCGACGGCAGCGGCTGGGTCTGCTACGTCGAGGACGACATCGTCGTCTCCGACCCGTGGTTCCTGCGCAAGATCGCCCATGTCGAGGCGGCGACGGAGGGGGAAGCGGTGCTGCTGCCCAACCGCTTCGAGCGGCGGCCCTCGCGCACGATCGACAAGCTCTACGTCGACGGGCCGGTGCGTCCCGATTTCAGCGCCGCATGGCAGGACATCGCGGCCGACCCGGGGCTGCGCTTCAATCACGTGGGCGAGCCGGTGACGCTGGAGCGCCCGTCCAACCCCCATGCCGGATGCTTCTTCCTGACCGCCGGCCAGTTCGCGCGCTGGCGGGCGCAGCCCTTCTTCGGCGACCGCGACGCCGGCTTCATCGGCCCGCTGGAAAGTGCCGCCACCCTCGGGCTGATGCGCACCTTCCGCCTGTACAAGCCGATACGGCAGAACGCCGCCTACCTCGAGGTCGAGCACGTCAACAACCGGCCCTGGCTCGGCCTTCGCGACGACGCCGAGGACTAGGCCGCGTCCTCCGGCGGAGGCGGCAGCAGCACGACGTCGCCGTTCTCCACCAGGATCGGCAGCTTCTCGAGCGGGATGCCGCGGCACGGCCCGCGCACGCACATGCCGTCCTTCACCTCGAAGAGCGCGCCATGCGTGGTGCACATGAGAAAGCGGTTGTCGGGCGTCAGGAAGCGGTCCGGCAGCCAGTCGAGTGGCGTTCCCGCATGCGGGCAGGAATTGACGTAGCCGTGGACCTCGCCCTCCTGGCGGACGATGAAGATGTCGAGCCGCTCGCGGCCCGACCCCAGCACGAAGCTGCGGCAGGCGTTCTCCGCGATATCGTCGTAGCGGCAGAGGACGTGAGGTTGGCTCATGCCGCACCCCGCATGCCGCGCAATCCGAGCTCCCTGCGGCAGGGTCCTCGTCCTGAGCCTGTCGAAGGACGAGGCTCCACGGCCGGAGCGACCTCACCCTTCGACAGGCTCAGGGTGAGGGAACACCTCGCGGAGTGCGGCGGCTGGTCACCCTTCGAGCGTTCCGGCTTCATGCCCGCGTCCCCGCCATCCTGCAGATCACCTTCCATTCCGCGTCCGAGACCGGCACCACCGAGAGGCGCGACTGGCGTACCAGCGCCAGCTCGGACAGTTCCGGCTCGGCCTTGATGTCGGCCAGCGTGACCGGCTTCTTCACCGGCTTCACCGGCTTGACGTCGACCATGACGAAGCGGCCCGATTCGTCGCTCGGGTCGGGATAGGCCTCCCGCGCGATCTCGGCGATGCCGACGATCTCCAGCCCCTCGTTGGAGTGGTAGAAGAAGGCGCGGTCGCCCTTCTTCATGGCCTTCAGGTTGTTCGCCGCCTGATGGTTGCGCTCGCCGTCCCAATGCGTGCGCCCGTCGGCGACGAACCTGTCCCAGGAATAGTTGATGGGCTCGGACTTCAGCAGCCTATGGGCCTTGGCGGCGGGGACCTCGGGAATGCGGGCGGCG
>JBFWXJ010000591.1:0-3045 GCA_050187535.1 Alphaproteobacteria bacterium
CTTCTGGGAGATCAACCACGACCCGGCCTTCCGCCAGGAGATGATCGACAGCGGCTATGTGCCGATCGACGTCGACCATGAGCGCATACCGGCGTACATCGCCGCCCGCGCTGCCGCCTTGGCGGCGGCCGGGCATCTCCTGGGGCTGCGCCGCTAGGCCCTGTCGCCGGCGTGCCGGCCGGCTTGCCCCGCCCCACCTTTCGCGCTAACAAGCGGCCCGCGCTGCGCCCGGCACGACGCCCGGCGACGCACCCCATCGCAATCGGCCCTCCCTGCCGGGCCCCTCAGCCGCATGCGAGGAACCCCCATGGCTCGCGGTAAGATCGCTCGCAACAAGATCGCGCTCGTCGGCGCCGGACAGATCGGCGGCACCCTGGCGCTGCTCGCCGGCCTCAAGGAGCTGGGCGACGTCGTCCTCTTCGACGTCGTCGACGGCGTGCCCCAGGGCAAGGCGCTGGACATCGCCCAGGCTGGCCCGGTGGAGGGCTATGACGCCGCCTTCGCCGGCGGCAGCGACTATTCGGTCATCGCGGGCGCCGACGTGGTGATCGTCACCGCCGGCGTCCCGCGCAAGCCCGGCATGAGCCGCGACGACCTGATCGGCATCAACACCAAGGTCATGACCCAGGTCGGCCAGGGCATCAAGGCGCACTGCCCCGACGCCTTCGTGATCTGCATCACCAACCCGCTCGACGCGATGGTCTGGGCGCTGCGCGAGGCCTGCGGCCTGCCGCACAACCGCGTCGTCGGCATGGCGGGGGTGCTCGATTCCGCCCGTTTCCGCCATTTCCTGGCCGAGGAGTTCAAGGTCTCGGTCGAGGACGTGACGGCCTTCGTGCTGGGCGGCCACGGCGACACCATGGTGCCGCTGGTGCGCTACTCCGCGGTCGCCGGCATCCCGGTGCCGGATCTCATCCGCATGGGCTGGTCGACCCAGGAGCGCATCGACAAGATCGTCCAGCGCACCCGCGACGGCGGTGCGGAGATCGTCGGCCTGCTGAAGACCGGCTCGGCCTTCTATGCGCCGGCCTCCTCGGCGATCCAGATGGCCGAGAGCTACCTGCGCGACAAGCGCCGGCTGCTGCCCTGCGCCGCCTGGCTGACCGGCCAGTACGGCGTGAAGGACCTCTATGTCGGCGTGCCGGTGATCATCGGCGGCGACGGTGTCGAGAAGGTCGTCGAGATCGAGCTGACGACCGAGGAAATGGCCATGTTCGACAAGTCGGTCGGCGCCGTGAAGGTGCTGATCGACGCGACGAAGGGCATGATGGCCGCCTGAGGTCCCGATTGGCCCGTCGTTGCAGCGCAACAGAAACTTGTTAGATTGGCTCCCCGCGTCGCCCCGGCCTTGCGTCGGGGCGACGTCTTTGCGGAAGGCCGGGTAGCGGGAAGGTCCGCTGCCGGCCCCCGTTTCCCGACGTCCCGACCCAACGGAATGGTCCGGCGATGAATATCCACGAGTATCAGGCGAAGACGCTCCTCCAGAAGTACGGCGTCGCGGTGCCGCGCGGCCGGGTGGCCTATACCGGCGACGAGGCCGTGGCGGTCGCCGACGAGCTGGGCGGCACGGTCTGGGTGGTGAAGGCCCAGATCCACGCGGGCGGCCGCGGCAAGGGCGGCGGCGTCAAGGTCGTCAAGTCGCGCGACGACGTGCGCAGCGCGGCGTCGAAGATGATCGGCATGACGCTCGTGACCCATCAGACCGGCCCCGAGGGCCGCGAGGTGAAGCGGGTCTATGTCGAGGAAGGCTGCGACATCGCCCGCGAGCTCTATCTCGGCATGCTCATCGACCGGGCGACGCAGCGCATCACGGTGATGGCCTCGACCGAGGGCGGGATGGAGATCGAGGAGGTGGCCGCGGCCACGCCCGAGAAGATCCTGCGCGTCGCCGTCGACCCTGCGACCGGCTTCCAGCCCTTCCATGCCCGCAAGCTCGCCTACGCCCTGGGTCTCCAGGGCAAGCAGGTGGCATCCGCGGTCAAGTTCATGACCGCGATGTACGCGGCCTTCACCGGCCTCGACGCCTCGATCGTGGAGATCAATCCGCTGGTCGTCACGGGTACGGGCGAGCTGATCGCCCTCGACGCCAAGATGAACTTCGACGACAACGCCCTCTATCGCCAGCCGGACGTGGCGGCGCTGCGCGACGAGGACGAGGAGGACCCGAGCGAGCTGGAAGCGGGCAAGCACGGCCTCAACTACGTCAAGCTCGACGGCAATATCGGCTGCATGGTCAACGGCGCCGGCCTCGCCATGGCGACCATGGACATCATCAAGCTCTACGGCGGGCTGCCGGCCAACTTCCTCGACGTCGGCGGCGGCGCCACCAAGGAGCGGGTGACGACCGCCTTCAAGCTGATCCTGTCCGATCCCAACGTCGAAGGCATCCTCGTCAACATCTTCGGCGGCATCATGCGGTGCGACGTGATCGCCGAGGGTGTGGTCGCCGCCGCCCGCGAGGTCAGCCTGCACGTGCCCCTGGTGGTCCGGCTCGAGGGCACCAATGTGGAGCTGGGCAAGAAGATCCTGAAGCAGTCGGGTCTGGCCATCACGTCGGCGGACAACCTCGCCGATGCGGCCGAGAAGATCGTCAAAGCGGTGAAGGAGGCGGCGTGATGTCGATCCTCGTCGACTCCAGCACGAAGGTCATCTGCCAGGGCTTCACCGGAGCCCAGGGCACCTTCCATTCCGAGCAGGCGATCGCCTACGGCACCAAGATGGTGGGCGGCGTCACCCCCGGTAAGGGCGGCAGCCGCCACCTCGACCTGCCGGTGTTCGACACCGTCGCCGAGGCGGTCGAGAAGACCGGCGCCACCGCGTCGGTCATCTACGTGCCGCCGCCGTTCGCCGCCGACGCCATCCTGGAAGCCGTCGACGCCGAGATTCCGCTGGTGGTGTGCATCACCGAGGGCATCCCGGTGGTCGACATGGTGCGGGTGAAGCGCGGCCTTTCCGGCACCAGGAGCCGGCTGATCGGCCCCAAATGCCCCGGCGTCATCACCCCGGACGAATGCAAGATCGGCATCATGCCGGGGCACATCCACC
>JBFWXJ010000592.1:0-3038 GCA_050187535.1 Alphaproteobacteria bacterium
GCGGCGTACGGCTCGACCACACCTACCAGCTCAACTTCGGAGGCAACACCGACTTCCTCAACATGCTGGAGCGCGAGCGGCTGGCGTCGAAGAAGCTCTCGAAGACACGCGCCGTCACCAGCCAAGTGGGCGGGCCGATGGCGCCGGGCACCGTGCATGTCGGGCCGAGCGACCACGTGCCGTGGCTCGGCGACCGCAAGTTCGCCCATATCCGTCTCGAAGGCAGCGCCTTCGGCGGCGTGCCGCTGTCGGTGGACCTCAAGCTCGAAGTCTGGGATTCGCCCAACTCGGCCGGCGTCGTCATCGACGCGGTGCGCTGCGCGAAGCTCGCCATCGACCGGGGCATCGGCGGCGCGCTCGATGGCCCGTGCAGCTACTTCATGAAATCCCCACCCCACCAGTTGAGCGACGAGGCCGCGTTCGAGGCGACGGAACAGTTCATCCGCAGCATGTCGGCCGCCGCCCGGGCGGACCCGGTCGCCTGACCGGTGCGCCTTCGCCGTCGCCGCACCGAGAGGCGCCCCTCATGAGCAGTCACGATTTCCTGCAGCGTGTCGTCATCACCGGGGCGTCGAGCGGGATCGGCGAGGCGACCGCCCACGCATTCGCCCGGCAAGGTGCGCGGCTGGCCATCGCCGCGCGCGACGCAGACGCGCTGGCACGTGTCGCCCGCCGGTGCATGGCGATCGGCTCGCCCCAGGTCCTGGTGGTGCCGGCCGATATCACGGACGCTGCGGCCGTGAAGCGTCTGGCCGACCGCGCGGTGCGCGAGCTCGGCCGCATCGACGTGTGGTTCAGCAATGTCGGCGTCGGCGCGGTCGGCTCGTTTCAGGACACGCCGATCGCCGCCCACGAGCAGGTCATCCGCGCCAATCTTGTCGGTCACGTGAACGACGCCCATGCGGCCCTGCCGGTATTCCTGCGGCAGGGCCACGGCGTCTTCATCAACATGATCTCCCTCGGCGCCTTCGCGCCTGCGCCCTTCGCCGCCGCCTATACCGCCAGCAAGTACGGGCTGCGCGGCTTTTCCGAAGCCCTGCGCGGGGAACTGGCGCAGCATCGGGGCATCCATGTGTGCGACGTGTATCCCTCCTTCATCGACACGCCCGGGCTGATGCATGGCGCCAACTATCTCGGTCGGGCGCTCACCGCGCCGCCGCCGGTATACGATGCCCGCCGGGTCGCGCGTGCGGTCGTCCGGCTGGCCGACGACCCCCGTCCTACCACCGTGGTTGGCGCCTTCGCGCAGTTGGCGCGGCTCGGGCACTTCCTGGCGCCGGAGACCACGACGCGGCTCGCGGCCGCCTTCATGCGCGCCTATTTCAGGCGCGCCCGACCGGCTCCGGTGTCCGATGGAAACCTCTTCGCCCCCCCGGCGCAGGCCGGCGGCATCGACGGGGGCCTGCGCCGCCGCCCGGGGCCGGGGCAGGTGGCTCTCATTGCCGCCGGCGGCACCCTGGCGATGCTGCTCCTCGCCGGCCGACGTTAGGGCAGCCGACCACGCGAAGCGGCACTAGCGCGACGGCGGCACCCGGCGCTCCTCGGCGGAGCGACGCACCGCTTCGGCGGTTTCGTCCAGCCCCTCCGCCGTCTCCTCGGGCGCCTCCGGATCGGGATTGGCCGTCACCTCGCTCGCGGGCCGGGCTTCGACATCGATGCTCCTGGCTTCGCCTTCCACTTCGTTGGGCCGGTCGAGCATGGCGCCGTCCTCTCGCCCCGTCGGCGTCGGGAGCAGCGGCTCGTCGCGCTTCCCGGCGTCGCCCTGATTGGCGAAGTGGCCATGGCCGCGGGTCTTCCCCGCCGCTTCGGACATGCGGTCGTGCTTCTGCATGGGAACCTCTCTTGTGGGATGTCGCGGCTACCCGGCCAACCCGGGATAGGCGTCCGACCGGAGCAGCCGCGCCAGATGCGCCGCATTGGCAGCCGCCATGGCCGTCGTCGCCGCCGTGGCCTCGTACGGCTTGCGCAGATCCTTGTAGTCGGTGGAACCCATCGCGCTGCCGACCCAGTAGGTGCCGGCGGTCGCGGCGATGGTGAAGCCGACGTCGTTGAGCGCCTGGAACAGCTCGGCGTGACAGTGGTGCGCGCCGTCCTCGTTGCCCACGACCGCGACGATCGCGACCTTCCCGAAGGCGGGCATCCGCTCTCTGTCGTCGGTCTCGTCGAGGAAGGCGTCCATGCGCTCGACGACCCGCTTGGCGACGCTCGACGGCTGGCCCAGCCAGATCGGGGTTCCCAGCACGAGTATGTCGGCTTCCAGCACGCGGCGGCGGAGATCGGGCCAGTCGTCGCCGTCGCCTTCGTCCGACCGCACGCCCGGCAGGATATTGCGGTCGACGACCCGGATGATCTCGCCGTCGACTCCGTGCTTCGCCAGCTCGGCGAGGACCTCGCCCAGCAGCTTGTCGGTGGAGGACTGCTCCGAACCGCGTTTCAGGCTGCAGTTGAGGGCGACGGCATCGAGTTTCATCGGGCTTCTCCGGTGCTCACGGGCGGGATACGCCTTCGATCGCGGGGCCCGCCGCGTCGGGTCCCGCGGCCATCGCCAGATCGGCGACCGACACGATCCCCACCAGCCGCTTGTCGCGGTCCAGCACGGGCAGGCGGCGGACCTGCAGCGTCGCGAAGTTCCGAACGACGTCGTCCACGTCCTCGTCGGCGAAGATGAACTTCACTTCCGGCGTCATGACGTCGCGCACGGAGCATTCGTCCGGCGACAGGCCGATCGCCACGGCCCGGGCGACGATGTCCCGGTCCGTCAGAATGCCGACCAGCCGGTCCTCGAGGCCGACCGGCAGGGCGCCGACCTCGTGCGACGCCATCAGCATGGCCGCTTCCCGCACGGTCTGGTCGGGGTGGGCGACGCATACCGACGGCGTCATCATCTGGCTTACGCGCATCTGCGCTCTCCGCGGATCAGCCGGGCTGCGACACGCCCTCGATCGCTTCGCCCGCCGCCTGCGATCCGACCGCCCGGGCGAGGTCCGCCATGGCGACGATGCCCACCAGGCGCTTGTCGCGGTCGACGACGGGCAGGC
>JBFWXJ010000593.1:0-3035 GCA_050187535.1 Alphaproteobacteria bacterium
CCTGCCCGACCGACACGAAGGTGTGGCCCATCGTGCCGTCCATGTAGACGCAGTCGCCCTGTTCGAGGCGCAGGGGCGCATAGATGTCGGTGTGCAGCTCCGCCGCGCCCCTGAGGACGTAGTAGACCTCCTCGCCGTCGTGGCGCTTCAGCCCTCCGGCCTCCGAGAGGGAGCGTGCCTCGACCGTCATCACCATCGGCACCAGCCGCTTCTCGAGCATCTCCTCTGCCAGGTAGCGTAGCTCGAAGCCCGGGATGCGGCGCGGATTCTGGTCGCGCTCGCGCGTGATGGAACGGCGGCCCGCCGGCCGCGACCGCGCCTCGTCGCGGAACAGCATCGCCACATCGATCCCCAGGCCCTCGGCGACGAGCGCCAGGTTGGGATATGTGAGGGTCATGCGGCCGTTCTCGACCTTGGACAGGGTCGAAACCGAAAGACCCGAGCGAACGGCCAGGTCCGCGAGCGTCAGTCCCTGGCGCCGGCGCTCGCCGGCGATCCGCGTTCCCAGCAGATTGCGCTGCCGCGTCTCGCCGGATGGCCCGCTCATGCCCGGCCGGGCCCGCATATCCCCATCAGTCGCATGTCGCATCCGCTCAGGCCCAATCCGGGTGCCGTTTCGCATCCTTGCGCATCGGCGTGCAATTGGGATTTGACAAGCATTTCTGCCACTGTTACCAAAAAATGGTCGGATAAGAAACAAACGGCATGAATATGCCGACGATGGCGGGGGAGCCACCATGGCGACAGGGCAGAATTCCGGGATCGCGGTGATGGGCGCCGTCGACGGCGCCCTGGCCCATGTCAGCGTGACGGTGACCGACGTCGAGCGCGCACGGGCCTTCTACGGCGCCGTCCTCGGCCTGCCGGAGATCGCCCGGCCCGATTTCGGCTTTCCCGGCATCTGGTACGACCTCGGACGCGGCATGCAGCTGCACATCATCGAGAACACCGGCCTGACGCGGCCGGCCGAGGAGCGCGCCTCGTTCGACGTGCGCTATCCGCATTTCGCCATCGGCGTCGCCAGCGCGGACGCCGCCGCCGCCGCCCTGACGGCGCGCGGCGTGCGCATGGACGAGCTCATCAACTCCGTCACGGGGCTGCGCCAGCTCTTCGTGAAGGATCCCGACGGAAACATGGTCGAGCTGATCGGGCCCGGCGGGAGCGCTGCGACGGCCGCCTGAACCCGCGAACGCGAGCGTCCGGAGACCATCCAAGGCAGGAGGAACGATCGATGATCCGTGCACTGGTCATCGGCGCCGTCGGCGCCATGACACTTTCGCTGGGCGCGCCCGCCGCCCTGGCGCAGTCCAAGCAGGTGATGCGCCTCTCGAGCTTCGTGCAGGCCGACAGCAGCTGGAACAAGGCGCAGGACGCCTTCAAGAAGCACGTCGAGGAGCTCTCGAAAGGCCGCCTCGAGGTCCAGATCTACAACAACAACACGCTCGGCTCGAACCGCGAGGCCCTGGAGATGGCTCGCCTGGGGACGGTCGATTTCGTGATGGCCGGGGTGACCCATTCCAGCCGTTTCGTGCCCCAGGTCAATGCGATCGTGTTTCCCTATCTTTGGAAGGATCGCGAGACCCTGAAGGCGGCCCTCGACGGGCCGGTGACGGAGTACCTGGACAAGCTCTACGGCGAGAAGGGCTTCAAGATCGTCGGCTGGTGGGACAACGGCTTCCGCCACGTCACCAACTCCAAGCGCCCGATCATGACGGTCGCCGACTTCCGCGGGCTGAAGCTGCGCACGCTCCCCGCCAAGATCCATGTCGAGTTCTTCCGCGCGGTCGGCGCGGCGCCGACGCCGATGGACTGGTCGGAGGTGCTGCCGGCGCTGCGCCAGGGGACGATCGACGGGCAGGAGAACCCCGCGGTCCTCGTCCATGCGTTCCGCGTGTACGAAGTCCAGAAGTACTACTCGCTCACCGCGCATGTGAACGAGCCCCTGATCCTGCTGATGAGCAAGCCCGTCCACGACCGCCTCGCGCCCGATCTGCGCAAGGCCGTGACGGATGCGGGCCGCATGGCGACGGAGCTGCAGTGGAAGCTCAACGCCGAGGACGATGCGAGCGTCATGGCGCAGCTGCGCCAGACCTCGATGGCCGTCAACGACGTGCCGGCGGCGACCCAGGCGGAGCTGCGCAAGCTCGCGGCGTCGATTTATCCCAAGGCGGTCGACGAGCTCGGCCCCGGCGGCAAGGAATTCATCGAGACGCTGGTCAAGCTCAACCAGTAGCAACGGCGCGAAGCGAGGGGATCGGGGCGATGGCGACGGGCGAGTTCGAGGGGAAGGTCGTGCTGATCACCGGCGCCGGCCGCGGGATCGGCCGCGGGACGGCCGAGGCTTTCGCGAAGGCGGGCGCGCATGTCGGCGTCGCCGACCTGGTGGAGGACCGCGCGGCCGAGGTGGCGGCGGCGATCACGCGGGCCAACGGGTCGGCCCTGGCGCTGGCCGGCGACGTCCGGCGCGAGAAGGAGGTGTTCGCCATGGTGGCGAAGCTGGTCGACGCCTTCGGGCGCGTCGACGTGCTGGCCAACATGGCGGGAGCCTTCTCGACCTCGTTCACGCCCAGCCACCTCATCACCGAGGAGGAATGGGACCTGATCGTCGACTCGAACCTCAAGGGTTCGTTCTTCGGCTGCAAGGCGGTCATCCCGCACATGCTGGCGCAGGGCGGCGGCCGCATCGTCAACTTTTCCTCGAATGCCGGCCGCACCGTCGGCCCGGTCATGGGCTGCCATTACACCGCCGCCAAGGCGGGCGTCCTCGGCCTCACCCGCCATTTCGCCAAGGAATACGCCAAGCACAACATACTCGTGAACACCGTGGCGCCCGGGCCGACCCGCGGCGAGCGCAACCAGGAGCTCCTGAAGCCGGGGGTGGCGGAGAGCCTGACCGCGCAGATCCCGCTGGGGCGCATGGCCGAGCCGGACGACATGTCGGGAGTGGTGATGTTCCTCGCGTCGGACGCGGCGCGCTTCATCACGGGGGCGACCCTCGACGTTAACGGCGGATACGTCATGGTCTAGCGGGCACG
>JBFWXJ010000594.1:0-2971 GCA_050187535.1 Alphaproteobacteria bacterium
GTTCTCGGCCTCAACCTGCTGGGCGACGGGCTGCGCGACCTCGTCGACCCGCGGCTGGCGCGCCGGCGATGACGCTGCTCGCCGTCGAGGACCTCACCGTGTCGTTGCCGACGCAGCGCGGCTGGGCCCGTGCCGTGCGCGACGTCTCCTTCACGCTGGAGCGCGGCGGCACGCTCGGCCTCGTCGGGGAGTCCGGCTGCGGCAAGTCGATGACCGCGCTGGCGCTCATGGGCCTGCTGCCGGAAGGCGCGCGGGCGAGCGGCAGCGTGCGGCTCGATGGCGAGGAGATGCTGCTGCAGGAGGAACAGGCGCTCTGCCGCATCCGCGGTAATCGCATGGCGATGATCTTCCAGGAGCCGATGACGTCGCTGAACCCGGTGCAGCCGATCGGCCGCCAGGTGGCCGAGCCCCTGCGGCTGCACAAGGGCATGGGGCGCGCCGACGCGGAGCGGGCCGCGGTCGGCCTGCTCGACCGGGTCGGATTGCCCAACCCGGCCCGGCGCGCGCATGCCTATCCGCACCAGCTGTCGGGCGGCCAGCGCCAGCGCGCCATGATCGCGATGGCGCTCGCCTGCGATCCCGAGCTCCTGGTCGCCGACGAGCCGACGACGGCGCTGGACGTCACCATCCAGGGGCAGATCCTGGACCTGATGATGGATCTGGTGGACGAGCGCGGCATGGCGCTCGTCCTCATCACCCACGATCTCGGCGTCATCGCGGAGACGGTCGACCGCGTAGTCGTGATGTATGGCGGCGCGGCGGTCGAGGAGGCGCCGACCGAAACCCTCTTCGCCTTTCGCGCCCATCCCTACAGCCAGGGCCTGTTCGCCGCCCTGCCGCAGATCGGGCTCGCGCGCGGCACCCGGCTGGCGCCGATCCCGGGCACGGTGCCGGACCTGGCCGACCTGCCGGACGCCTGCACCTTCGTCGACCGCTGCCCGATCGCCGCCGGCGCCTGCCGCGCGGCGCCGCCGCCGCCGCTGCCGGTCGCGATCGACCACCGCGCCCGCTGCATCCGCCTCGACGAGGCCCGCAAGCGGAGCACCGCATGACGCCGCCGTCACCCGATGCCCCCGTCCTGGAGACGGTCGACGTCCACCGCCGCTACCGCCTGCCGCGGCAGGCCCTCTTCGGCCCGCGCGAGAGCGTGCATGCGGTGAACGGCGTCAGCATCCGCATTCCCGCGCGCCACAGCCTCGGCATCGTCGGCGAATCGGGGTGCGGGAAGTCGACGCTGGCCCGGCTCGCCATGGGGCTGGAGCCGCCGTCCGAGGGTAGCGTGCGCATCCTCGGCCACGACCTGACGACCGCCGAGGGCGACGCGCTGCGCCGCCTGCGCCGTGCCTTCCAGATGGTCTTCCAGGACCCCTACGGCTCGCTCAACCCGCGCCACACGGTCGGCCGCATCGTGGCCGAGCCGTTCGACGCGCTGGAGAAGGCCGACGACCGGGCGGAACGGGTCGAGCAGGCGTTGCGCGCCGTAGGCCTGCGGCCGGCCGACCTCGGCAAGTATCCGCACGAGTTCTCGGGCGGGCAGCGCCAGCGCATCGCGATCGCCCGCGCGCTGGTGACGCGGCCCGCGCTCATCGTCCTGGACGAGCCGGTCTCCGCGCTCGACGTCTCGGTGCAGGCGCAGGTGCTGAACCTTCTGAAGGACCTGCAGGACGAGCACGGCCTCGCCTACATGCTGATCAGCCACGACCTCGCGGTCGTCGACTACGTCTGCCGCGAGGTCGCCGTCATGTATCTCGGCCGCATCGTCGAGCAGGGACCGGCCGGCCAGCTGTTCGAGCATCCGGCCCACCCCTACACCAGGGCCCTGCGCGCCGCCGTGCCTTCGGCCAGCGTCCAGCCGGGCGGCCGTCGCCGCCGGCGCCAGCGGCTGGCGGGCGGCGTGCCGAGCCAGACCACGCTTCCGCCCGGCTGCGCCTTCGCCGACCGCTGCCCGGTCGCCGAGGCGCGCTGCCGCGTCGAGACGCCGCGGCTGCGCGAGATCGCGCCGGGGCAGACGGCCGCCTGTCATCTGGCATAGTAGGGGGTCGCCCCCCACCCTTCCTTCGTCGCCTCCGAGGACACCGATGATCCAGATCGACGCCCCTTTCGCCGTGCACCTGCTGGAGATCATCTGGATCAACATCCTGCTCTCCGGCGACAACGCCGTGGTGATCGCGCTGGCCTGTCGGGCACTGCCGCCGCACCAGCAGAAATGGGGCATCATCCTCGGCACCGCGCCCGCCGTCGTGCTGCGCATCATCTTCGCGGCGATGGTGTCCTGGCTGATGGCGGTGCCCTGGCTCAAGATCGTGGGCGGGGTGATCCTGCTGTGGATCGCGATCGACCTGATGAAGGGCGGCGACGACGACGAGGCTGCGGTGCACGAGCATGCCAGCCTGTGGTATGCGGCGCGGACCATCGTCGTCGCCGACGTGGTGATGAGCCTCGACAACGTCGTCGCCGTCGCCGCGGCCGCCAAGGGCGACTTCTCGCTCCTGGTCATCGGCCTGCTCATCAGCATCCCGCTGGTGATCGTCGGCAGCACGCTGCTCCTGCGCCTGCTCGATCGCTTCCCCGTCCTGGTGGTCGCCGGCGCCGCCCTTCTCGGCTTCATCGCGGGCGAGCTGATCGAGAGCGATCCCGTGCTCTCGCCCTGGACCGCCGACCTGCCGGAGATCGTCGACCTCGGCGTGCCCCTGCTGCTGGCGGCACTCGTCGTGGCGACCGGGCAACTGATGGGCCGCGCCGCGCGACGGCGCGAGGCGGCGACCGTACGGAACTGCTGACGCCGGCCCTCAGCCGGGCCGACCGCCGCCGGATTTCCAGACCGCGCGCCCGGATTCGTCGCTCTCCCGAACGAGCGAGAGGACGGTCTCGGAGCCGGGCGGCTCCCCGCCGCCGAAAAGCGATGCCTGCCCGGCCGGCTCTTCGGTGCGGAAGTAGAAGGTGCCGCCGACGGGAAGCTGATCGTCGGGGT
>JBFWXJ010000595.1:0-2966 GCA_050187535.1 Alphaproteobacteria bacterium
TGGGCCCCGGAGCCCGCAAGACCGGACGCGCCTGACGCGACCCGTCGCCGCCACGCTTTACCCGGATTAACCGGCCCGCGATCGGCGCGCCACGTATCGTCCGCCGCGCCAAGGGTACCGGGGACACGCGCATGAGCGACGACGATCGACCGGGCAACAGGGCCGCGGCCGCGATGCGGGACCGCGCTCCGATTTTCGCAACGGCGCCGGTGGGCGCGAGGAGGAGACGGGAATGTCCATGGGCAAGCTGGTTCGGATCGCGGCCGCGGCGGCTGCGGTCCTGCTCGCAGGGGCGTGCGCGGGCGGCGCGCAGGAGCGCCCGGCCGTGAGGAACATCGTACTGGTCCACGGCGCCTGGGCGGACGGCTCGGGCTGGCAGGACGTCCATCGTCTGCTGCGGGCGCGCGGCTACGCGGTCAGCATCGTGCAGAACCCGCTGAGCTCGCTCGCCGACGACGTCGCGGCAACGGCGCGCGTCCTGGCGCGCCAGGACGGCCCGGCGCTGCTCGTCGGGCATTCCTATGGCGGCGTAGTGATCACCGAGGCCGGCAGCAACGAGAAGGTCGCGGGATTGGTCTTCGTCGCGGCCTTCATGCCCGATGCGGGCGATTCCGTGACGAGCATGATCGCCGGCGGATCGCAGCCGCCGGTGCGGCCGTCGAGCGACGGCTACCTGTTCTTCGATCCGGCGGTCTTCCCGCAGGCCTTCGCGCACGACCTGCCGGCGGAGCGCGCCGCCTTCCTCGCCGCAGCGCAGGTGCCGGTCGCGGCAGTCGCCTTCGGCACGCCGGTGAGCCGCGCGGCGTGGCGCACGCAGCCCACCACCTATGTCGTGGCGAGCGACGACCGGATCATCCCGCCGGCGGCGCAGCGTCAATGGGCCGCGCGTGCCGGCGCCGCGGTCACCGAGGTGCGCGGCAGCCACGCGATCTACATCTCGCAGCCCGAGGCGGTCGCCGACGCGATCGACCGCGCCGCCGGCGCCATGCGGCGCTGAGCGGCCGACGGCGACGTTCATCCGGAACGACCAGCGCCGCCCGGCACGCTCCGACCGACGGAGCGTGCCGGGCGGTCACTACCGCATCACCGCCGCAGCCAGCCGATACCGTGCGCGTGGAGGCTGTGGATATAGAGACGATCGGCCGTTTCGGTCGCGCCGGTCGTCTCCGGATAGGCGCCGCTCGGATCCTGCAGATCCTCGACGATGCGGCCCTCCTCGTCGATCGCGAAGACATGCCCATACGGCTTGCCGAGCGGCAGCAGGGCCCGCGGCAGCCGCAGCAGCACCTTGCGAATGAACGGCCTCTCCGCGAGCCCGTCCGCCGCGGGGTTGCGCGGCCTGAAGAGCCCGACCCAGATGCGCCCGTCCCGCCCGCGCATCACGTTGTCGGGGTAGCCCGGCAGATTGTCGAGCAGCACCCGCGCCTGCGGCGAGCCGGACCGGGCGTCGAGATCGCGCGCTCGCGCGTCGATCCTCCACACCCGATAGCGTCCGGTCTCGGCCACGAACAGCGCCTGCCCGTCGGACGACAGCGCGATGCCGTTGGCGAAGGAAAAGCCGCGCGCCACGACGCGGGTCGTGGCGGTCGCCGGATCGTGGGCCAGCACCCGCCCGCTGGCCGCCTGCTCCAGGATGTCGAGCACGCTCGCCTCGTAGGTCCCGCCCCAGTCTGCGGGCGCGAAGCGCGTCGAGGCATCGGTGAAGTAGATCGTTCCATCCGGCGCCACGACCACGGCGTTGGCATAGCGGATCGGGTCGCCCGGGGCGACGCGATCGGTCAGCGGGCGGACGCTCCCGTCGGGGGCGACGACGAGCAGCCCCTTCATGGCGTCCGCGGCGATCATCCGGCCCGCGGCGTCGAAATCGAACCCGAGCACCCGGCCACCGGTGTTCGCGAAGACTTCCTGTCCGCTGCCGTCGGGCGCCATGCGCACGAGGTTGCCGCTCGTCATCGCCGCATAGAGGCGTCCGTCCGGCCCGATCGCCATGTGCTCCGGGCCGAACTCGGCGCCGATCGCGATCATCTGCAGCCCCGCGAGGCGCGTGTTGGGCGCGTAGGCTCCGACATAGCCGGGCGGGGTCGGGGCCGCCCATGCCATGGGCTCCGCCGGAACGGGCCAGAAGCAGAGATAGGCGGCGGTTCCCGCCAGCCCCAGCCCCAGCAAGCCGGCGATTCGCCGGATAGCGGTCGCGCTCATATCGCCTCTCCTCCTCGGGGGTCGCGGCCTCATGCTTGGGCCGACCGGGGGACTTGGCGAGTTAAGGGCGGTTAAAGCGCATGGCGGCAGTGGTCGGGCGAGTGCGGTGGAACGGAACGCGAATGGCCGACCCGGCGGTCGGCTTCTCCCCTTCTCCCCAAACGCGCGCGAACGGGGCTACGGTGACCCCATGACCGACCGCATCGCCTACAAGGTCCTGACCGCGGACCAGTTCGCCCTGCTCCGGCGCGACGCCTTCGTGGGCGCGCCGGTCGACCTCGCCGACGGCTACATCCACCTCTCGACCGCAGCGCAGCTGACCGAGACGGTCGACAGGCATTTCGCCGGCCAGTCGGGGCTCGCCGTGGCCGCGGTGGACCTCGCCGCGTTGGGCGATGCGGTGCGGTGGGAGGCGTCGCGGGGCGGGCAGCTCTTCCCGCACATCTACGGCCGGCTGCCGCTCGCGGCCGTGATCGCGAGCGGCCCGTTGGAGCGTGACGACGCGGGCGCGGTCCGGTTGCCCGCCGCGCCCTGATCCGTCAGGTGCCGTATTTGCGCTCCTGCTCGACCTGCGTCAGGAAGCGGCGCTCGATGTCCTTGATCTGGCCGATGCCCATGAGCTCGTTCAGCTCCTGGAAGGAGATGAGCAGGTCGTCGCGTTCGGTGATGACGCCCGTGTCCATCTGCTGGGCCAGTGCGGCCAGCGCGTTCTTCATGCCCTGGATCGCGGCCGAGGTCAGGAGCCGCGGGTAGGAGACGCTGGAGAC
>JBFWXJ010000596.1:0-2944 GCA_050187535.1 Alphaproteobacteria bacterium
CAGATTCCGCTTCCTCGAGGAGAACGAACGCGTGATCCAGGCGGGCGGGCGTCCGGCGCAGGGTCGACCTCTCCTCCTGGGTATCACGAAGGCGTCCTTGTCGACCGACTCGTTCATCTCGGCGGCGTCCTTTCAGGAGACGACCCGCGTACTTACAGAGGCATCCATCTCCGGCAAGGTCGACTACCTGCGCGGCCTGAAGGAGAACGTCACCATGGGACGTCTCATCCCCGCCGGCACCGGCTTCGAGTACTACCGGCACGTCGCGATTCCGGCGGACGAACCACCGCCGCCACCGGTTCCGCCTCAGCCGAGCGACGACGAACTCGAGCTCGAGCGGGACATGGAGTATTTCGTGGAGCCGGAAGAGGCCCTTGGCCCGCGGAGCGGCGACCTCGGCGAGTAGAACGGCCGGGCACCACAGCTATCCCGAGAGAAGGGCGGCGACCGCAGGGTCGTCGCCCTTTTTTGTGCCTGCGCCCGTCTCTCTGGAGACTCGCGCTTCACCCCCTTGCAGCCAGCGCGGACTGCGACCACAATGTGCCGCGAGCATGAACTTGAGGATCACTGTCGCCGCTCTCGCCGTCGTCGTCGCTATCTGGACCTCGGGCGCCGATGCGCCTCGGGCGCAGGCCCGCACGTCGGCGGCGGCGGCCGTCGCCCGGCCCATCGCCATTCCTGACGGGTTTCCCGCCTGGGCGTACCCGTGGGACCCTACGTTCAAGGCGCCGCCGGCCGACAACACACTGCATCGGGTGCCTGACAGCGCGCAGTCCTTCTCGTTCGTCGACGCACGGAACTTGTTCCTGTCGCCCGATTGGCATCCCGCCGACCACCCCCGCATGCCACCGGTCGTCGCGTACGGGCGGCGGCCCAAGGTGCGGGCCTGCGGCGTCTGTCACCGTGCCGAAGGAACCGGTGGTCCGGAGAACGCCAATATCGCGGGCCTGCCGGAGGCATACATCATCCAGCAGATGGCTGAGTTCAGGAGCGGCGCCCGCCGGTTTTCGGGACCGCGGCGCGCGCCGGTCGTGCTGATGATTGACGTCGCGCGGGCCACGAGCGACGCGGAGGTTCGCCAGGCCGCCGCCTACTTTTCCTCGCTCAAGCCCCGGCGCACGATCCGCGTGATTGAAGCCGAAACGATCCCGGCCACATTCATTGCCGGCAACTTCCACACGTACCGCCACGATGGAACGACCGAACCGCTCGGGCCGCGCATTGTGGAGGTGCCGGTGGACCAGGAGCAGTTCGAGCTTCGCGACTCCCGCTCGCAATTTCGCGCGTATGTCCCGCCAGGCAGCCTCGAGCGGGGCGCGGCGATCGTCACGAGGCCTCGCGAGGGCACGTCGATCACCTGCGCCCGCTGTCACGGCGCCGGATTGCGGGGCACGACGCAGATACCCGGAATTGCCGGTCGATCCCCCAGCTATCTGATGCGACAGCTCTTCGACTTCAAGCACGGAACGAGACGGGGGGCGAACAGTCCTCAAATGGCGGCCACTGTGGCGGCACTCTCGCCCGGCGACATGCTGGCAGTCGCGGCCTATCTCGCGAGTCTGGCCCCCTGAGGGCGAGTGAGGACGCAAAGCGAGGGTGCATGAAATTCCTGTGTCTGGCCTACGAGGAAGAACGGGTCCTGAACGAGCTGACCCCGGACCAGTGGCGCAAGTTGCGTGAAGAAACACTCGGTTACGCCGAGTCGCTGCGTGCGAGCGGACGTCTGCTGGACGCCAGGCCGCTGCAGAGTGCGACGACGGCCGCGACCGTGCGCGTACGTCGAGGGCAGCGCGCGGTGACCGACGGGCCGTTCGCCGAAACCAAGGAGCAGATCGGCGGGTTCTTTCTCCTCGACGTCGAGAGTCGTGAGGCGGCGGTGGAGATTGCCGCCGCGTGGCCCTCAGCCAGGCTTGGCACCATTGAGGTCAGGCCGATTGAAGAGGGGCTCGACGAAGGCGGTCGGTATGCGTCCGGGCGGGCGGTGCGACCGACTCCAGTGGACTGAACAGGCTGGGCGGCGTGCACCAGTCACAGGAGCGGCCGATGTCAGCAGCAGGCCGGGAAATCGAGCAGCGATCTCGCCGACGCTTCGTCAGGACGATGATTGCGGCGGGAGCGGTGGGAGGCGCACCAGGCGTGCGGGGGCAGACAGAGGGTCGGGTGAGCGGATTCGATCATGTGGCGCTTCCGATGCAGAACACCGACGCGATGCTCTCGTTCTATCGCGCCCTCGGCTTCTCGATGCGGGAGAACGCCAACGCCGTGTCGGTGTTCGTCGGCAACCAGATGATCAACTTCCACCGGCCCGGGTTCTGGCAGAGCGGGTCGTTCACGCTGCGCGCGTCCGCGGCCCGGCCGCCGTGTGGTGATTTGTGTTTCGTCTGGGACGGTACCCTCGACGGCATTCGCGGGCTCTTGACGCGCGTGGGGGCGGCGATCGAGGTCGGTCCGGTCGAGCGACCTGGCGGGCGTCAGGCTACTGGCACGAGCGTGTACACACGAGACCCGGACGGGAACCTTCTCGAGTTCATCATCTATCCCTGAGGTGGGCGGCGCAGCGCCCGGCAGTCACCGCCCCGCCATTCACGGGCGCCGTCGCCCCTTGGGCGGCTCCCCGCCCGGGCGCAGTTGTGCGAGGATAGGTGGCCCCGGTGCTGCCAGGGAGGAGGTCGTCATGACGCGAGTGCCGCTCGTCCTGTTGTGCGCAATCGCCTTGCTTGCGCCCTCCGTCTCCGGTCAGGACACGCGACAAGGGAGGGTCGGCGCGACGGGGGCCGCCCCGTACGTTCCGCCGCGCGGCTCCTGGCAGACGCGCGAACCGGCTCGCGCCGGCATGGACGCCGCCAAACTCGCCGCGGCGGTCGCGTACGCGCAGACGCGGGATTCCCCGTGGGGACGCGACGACTACATGGCAGACCAGGTCCGAACGTTCGGAAGACCGCTC
>JBFWXJ010000597.1:0-2920 GCA_050187535.1 Alphaproteobacteria bacterium
GCGAGGACCTGCTGAGGCTGGAGGAGAAGGCGATGCGACGGCTGCGCGGCCGCGCCATCGCCATGGTCTTCCAGGACCCCGCCAGCTACCTGAACCCGTTGCTCTCCGTCGCGACCCAGATGGAGGATGCGATCCGCGGCCAGGACCGCGCGGCGGGCAGACGGGCGCGCTCCCGTGCCGCTGCCCGCGACCACGCGGCGGGCCTGCTCGCCGCCGTCGGCCTGCCGGAGCCGCGCCGCCTGCTGGCGAGCCACCCGCACCAGCTTTCGGGCGGGATGCGCCAGCGCGTCCTGATCGCCATGGCGCTCGCCGGCGGGCCGGAGCTGCTCGTCGCCGACGAGCCGACGACCGCCCTCGACGTGACCGTGCAGGCGCAGGTGCTGGCGCTGATCGACGGGCTGGTGCGCGAGCGCAACCTCGCCCTCATGCTGATCAGCCACGACCTCGGCGTCGTATCGGCCGCCTGCGCCCGCGTCGCGGTCATGTATGCCGGCACCGTCGTCGAGGAGGCGCCGACGCCGGAGCTGATCGCCCGCCCGCTGCACCCCTATGCACAGGGGCTGATCGCCGCGGTCCCCGATCTCGGCCGCCCCGACGTGAAGCCGCGCGGCATGCCCGGCAGCATTCCGAGCCTGCTGCTGCCACCGCCCGGGTGTCGCTTCCATCCCCGCTGCCCCGCCGCGACCGAGCGCTGCCGCGTCGAGAAGCCACTGCCGCGCGCGCTGCTCCCCGGCCGCCGCGTCGCCTGCCACAACGCGCAAGCATGACGGCCCCCCTCCTGGAGGCGGTCGGCCTCGCCAAGACCTACCGCACACCGCGCACCGCCTTCCGGGCGCCCGGCCGCGTCGCCGCCGTCGCCGGCGTCGATGTGCGCCTGGAGGCGGGTGCGGCGCTGGGCCTCGTGGGAGAGAGCGGTTGCGGCAAGTCCACGCTCGCCCGGCTGCTGCTGCGCCTGGTGCCGCTCTCCGCCGGCACCATCCGCTTCGAGGGGCAGGACATCTCCGACCTGCCGGAGCGGGCACTCCGACCCCTGCGGCGGCGCATGCAGCTCATCCACCAGAACCCGTCGGCTGCCCTCGATCCGCGGCTGACCGTGCTGGCGGCGGTCGCCGAGCCCTTGCGCATCCAGGGCATCGCCCGCGGGCGCGCCCTGCACGATCGCGTGGCGGCCCTGCTGGCCGAGGTCGGGTTGCCGGCCGACTTCCTGCACCGTCACCCGCACGAGCTGTCGGGCGGGCAGAAGCAGCGCGTGTGCATCGCCCGCGCCCTGGCGCTGGAGCCGCAGCTCGTCGTCCTCGACGAGCCGACTTCCGCGCTCGACGTCTCGGTGCAGGCGCAGATCCTCGATTTCCTCGGCACGCTGCGCCGCCAGCGCCGCCTGGCCTATCTCTTCATCAGCCACAACCTCGCCGTGGTCCGTCAGGTCTGCGAGCGCGTCGCCGTCATGTATCTCGGCCGCATCGTCGAAGAGGGGCCGGCCGGGGAAGTTCTGGAACGACCGCGCCACCCCTACACGAAGGCGCTGCTCGAATCCGTTCCGCGCCTCGGCGTCGCCGGCGTCGCGGCCGCCGCTCCCGGCGACCCGCCCAATCCGGCCGACCCGCCGCCCGGCTGCCCCTTCCACCCGCGCTGCCCGGTCGCCGAGCCCGGCTGCCGCACCACGCTGCCGCTACTCGACGCCGTAACGGGCGGCCACCGAGTGGCCTGCCATGTCGCGGCGCGGGGGTAGTCGACGCCCCTCAGATGTCGCTCGGTCCGGCTGGCGTACACAGCATGCGGGCCGTTTCGATCGGCATCATCAAGACGAGCTCGCCGAGCGGGGAGGGGACGAAGCCGTGACGACGGTAGAAGGCGGCCGCCGCATCGTCGATCGCATGGGTGAGAATACCGCGTGCACCGGCATGTGCGGCGGCGGCGACGCAGCGGCGCACGGCGTCGGCCAGCAGGTCGGAGCCGAGACCGATACCCTGGAAGCTGGCATCGACCGCCAGCCGTCCGATCAGCAGCATCGGTACCTGATCTGGCATCGCTCGCCGCAACTTCGCCGACGGCAGCGCGCCGCGGCCGACCATCGCGGTGGAGATTGCGTGGTAGGCGATCACGCGGTCGGGCGATGCAGCAGTGCAGACGACATAGGTGCGTGCCGACAGGCCCTCGCTGGCCGCGGCGCGATCGCGCAGCCACTCATCGAGTGCGGGATGCCTGCCATTGGCAAAAGCCGAGAGGGCGTGTCGCGGCTGGAGGCGCTCCGGCGGGAGGAGTCTCCGCGAGCCTTGGCCTTCGGCGCTCACCGCTCCCAGAGCGGTCGGCGGGTCAGGCGCCGGCGTGCAGTCTGGTCGACCGTAGGCGGCGCATCGAGCAGCGCCACGAAGCGATCGTAGCCTGTGGCATCCAGGAAAAAGGCTCGCTGGTCGAGAACCGTCTCTTCCGCCCGGCGCCGCGCGCTGTCGAGCATGAACTCCGACAACCGCTGGCCGCGCAGCGAGGCGGCGCGAGTCAACAGCGCCTTTGTTTCGGGCGTCGCACGAATCTGGATCGTGTCGGTGCGCTGGGCGGCCGCCCGGGTACGACCTGCCCGCTCGGTCTGTGGCATGACTGCCTCCTCAGGAGCCATGGTCCGTCGGTGTAGTGACATTGTCAATACGTTTCTTCTCTTCGCCCCTGGTTGTGTCCGGCCTCCGCCTCGGGTGAACATGACCCGGGATATCAGCCGGAGACGAGATGGGAACGACCTGGATCAAGGGTGCGGACTGGGTGGTGGCGTATGACCGGGCGGCCGACCGCCATGTCTATCTGCGTGACGCCGACGTGGTGTTCCGTGGCGGCACGCTGGTCCATGTCGGCAAGGGCTATGCGGGCGAGGCGGACACGGTCGTCGACGGCAAGGGCCGGCTGATCCTGCCGGGCTTCGTCAACATCC
>JBFWXJ010000598.1:0-2912 GCA_050187535.1 Alphaproteobacteria bacterium
GCCTGGTTGACGCCGAACACCTCCTGGATGACGACCACACCCGGGCCCTTGCCGGCCTTGGGGAGGGCGAGGTAGCCGGTGAACGAACCGCCGTCGAGGGCGTCGATCGAGATGTCGGGCATTGGGGATTCCTCCGCGGGACTGCCGTTCTCTGGAAGAGGACGGCAACCCTAGCCGAGCAACCCCGCCCTGTCATCGCCGCGGCTCGTATCTGCAGTGGCGGCTCCCTTGCGCGGACCCTGTCGCCGGCGGCAGAAGTCGCCCCTTGGGATGGTTCGGTCGGGTGAAGCGGATGATCCTTTCACCGCAGGACGGATGGCGCGCCATGAGGCGTGACGACCTCGTCGTCGTGGAGCGTATCGCGACGATCGTGCATCCCGCATTTCCGGAATCGGGCGACGTGCCGCGCGAGCGGCTGGCGCTCTTCCCGCAGGGCTGTTTCATTGCCGCAATCGGCGGCCGGGAGGGCTCCGTCGGCTATGCCGTCGCCCACCCCGGCATGCTCGGCCGCCCGCCGGCACTCGACACCCTCCTCGGTGTGCTGGCGGCGCGGGCCGACTGTCTCTACCTGCACGACGTCGCGTTGCTCCCGGTCGCACGCGGCCGGGGCCTGGGTGCCGTGCTCGTGGATCGGCTGCGCGGGCTCGCGCGGCGCGAAGGGCTGGATCGCCTCGCGCTCGTCGCGGTCAACCGGTCCACCCCGTTCTGGCATCGCATGGGGTTCGCACCATGGCCGGGCACCGACGCGTCGCTTTCCGGGAACCTCGCCAGCTACGGTGCCGACGCCGCCTATCTGGTGGCGCCGGTCTAGAGATCGAGCATCGCGCCTTCCAGGCCGAGCAGGCGGCGCTTGGTCATGCGGCCCTCGCCGCCGCTGAAGCCGCCCAGTCCGTGGCTGCCGGTGACGCGGTGGCAGGGAATGACGATCGGGATCGGGTTGGCGCCGCAGGCCTGGCCCACGGCGCGCGCGACGCCGCCGGTCGCTCGTGCCAGGTCGGCATAGCTGCGCGTCTCGCCGAAGGGGATCGCGCACATCTCCCGCCACACCGCCTGTTCGAACGGCGATCCGTCGGGTGCGACCGGCAGGTCGAAGGTGCGGCGGGCGCGCGCGAAATATTCCCCGAACTGCGCCTCCGCCGCATCGAGCAGCCGGGAGCTGTCCGCGCCTTCCGCGATTCGCCAGCCGATGCGGACGATGACCCCGCCCGCTTCGACGACCGTCATCCGGCCGACCGGCGTCGGGAAGCTGCGGCGGAGCGTCATCGTGCGTCGAGGTCGGCCGCGAGGTCGGCCGCATCGAGGAGGGGCAGCGAGCAGACCGGTCCCGCGCAGACATAGGCCGCGGCGGCACCGCGGACCGCGCCCTTGCCGTGGGCCGGGTGATCCGCCGGGAGCACCGCATCGGGCGGCAGCACGGTCAGCACGCGATCGGGCAGGGAGCGAGCGAGGACCGTGCGCACGAGCGATGCGCGCTTCTCGTCGTCCGGGCCGACGACGACGATCTGCAGCGGCCGGAGCAGGAACGCGGTCGCGTTGACGAGGGTGGCCAGCGGGAAGAAGTTCTTCGCCAGCGCGCCCGCGAAGACGCCCACCACCGCGTCGGCGCGGTCGCGATATCCGGCCTCGCCGGTGAGCGCCCAGAGGCGTGCCAGCACCTGCACCATCGTGCCGTTGCCCGACGGCACCGCCAGGTCGTTGGCGTGCTTGGCATGGGCCACGAGGTCGCGGGTGTCGGTCGCGGCGAAGAAGTAACCAGCCTCGGCCGGGTCCCAGTGCCAGCGGTCGGCTTCCGCGACATGCGCCCGCGCGGCGGTGAGGTAGCGTGCGTCGCCGGTCGCCTCCAGCAGCGCCAGGGCAGCGGCGGCGAGGTTGGCGTGGTCGTCGAGGGTCGCGGGGTGGCGGGCGCGCCCGTCGCACCAGGAATGGAGCAGCCGCCCGTCGGCGTCGGCGAGGCGCGTCGTGACGAAGTCATAGGCGCGGGCCGCGGCCTCGACCCAGCCGCGGCGGGCGAAGACGAGGCCGGCCTCGGCGATGGCGGCGACGGCGAGGCCGTTCCAGTCCGCCAGCACCTTGTCGTCGCGCCCCGGGCGCACGCGGCCGGCGCGGGCGGCGAGCAGGCGGGCGCGGCAGGTCGCGAGGAAGGGCTCGTCGGCCTCGCGCCACTCCGGCATGCGCCGGCGCGTCAGGATGGTGTGCCCTTCCCAGTTGCCCTGCGGCGTCACGTCGTAGGCGCGGCTGAAGGCCGGCGAATCCGCGTCCAGCACCCGGTCGACCTCGGCCGCCGTCCAGACGTAGAAGCGGCCCTCCTCGCCCTCGCTGTCGGCATCGAGCGCGGCCGCGAAGGCGGCATCCTCGACCATCATCTCGCGGCCGAGCCATTCGATCGTCTCGCGCACGCGCGCCGCGTAGAGGGGCGAGCCCGTCTCCTGCCAGACCAGCGTCAACAGGCGCACGAGCTGGGCGTTGTCGTAGAGCATCTTCTCGAAATGCGGCACCAGCCATTCCGCATCGACCGAGTAGCGCGCGAAGCCGCCGCCGAGATGGTCGTAGATGCCGCCCTGGCACATGCGGTCGAGCGTCAGCAGCACCGCGTTGCGGTAGGGCGCCTCGCCGCGGCGCTTCCAGGCGCGCCACAGCAGCTCCAGCACGAAGGGCTGCGGGAACTTGGGCGCGTCGCCGACACCGCCGTGGAACGGGTCGATCTCGCGCACGAGACGGCGGGCGATCTGGTCGATCATGTCCATGGACGGGGTGGAGCCCGGCTGCGTGCGGGAGAGCTGCGCCAGCCCGTCGCGCAATGCCTCGACGTTCTTGCTCACCCGCGCCGGATCGTCGGCGAAGGTGCCGGCGACGGCGCGCAGCACGTCGCGGAACCCGGGGCGGCCGTAGCGCTGGACCGGCGGAAAGTAGGT
>JBFWXJ010000599.1:0-2905 GCA_050187535.1 Alphaproteobacteria bacterium
GCGGCTCTCGATCCGCACCCTGGGCGACTTCACCGGTAGCATCCCGGCACTGCCCGCGGGCCGGCCGGTCGACGTCTTCGGTCCGTTCGGCAGCTTCACGCTGCATCGCCTGGCACGCTGCCGCCGGATCGTCTTCGTCGGGGCCGGGATCGGCATCACGCCCTTTCTCGGCATGCTGCGGTTCGAGCTGACGAACGACGATTTCCGCCGCATCTGGTTCTTCTATGTCGTCCGCGACGCCGCTTCCGCCCCATACGACGCGGAAATCGCCGACGCCGTGCTGCGCGCCGATTCCTATGTCGACTACATCCGCTGGGAGACCGCGACCCGCGGCCGCCTCACGGCCCGGGCGGTGGCCGAGGCGGTGCAGCTCGACGACTGGGCCGTGATGCTCTGTGGCACGCCCGATTTCGTGGCCGAGATGCGCCGGGGCTTCCGCGCGATCGGCGTGCCGGCCGAGCGCATCATCGCCGAGGACTTCCGCTTCCGCTGACCGCTCACGAGTAGCTGCCGCCGCGGGCCGCGGCCCCGCCGTCGACCGTCCACACCACGCCCGAGACGTAGCCCGCCCGCGGCGAGGCGGCGAAGACGACGATGTCGGCGACCTCCTCGGCGGTGGCGGGGCGGCCCATGGGCAGGTGCTTGAAGAACTCGCGCCAGCGCTCCGGATCGCCGTGCTCGGCTTCGGCGCGGGCGCGCATGAGCTGGACGATGCGGTCGGTCTGGACGGCGCCCGGGTTCACGCCGACGACGCGCACGCCATGCTCCAGGCTGTAGCTGCCGAGTGCCCTGGTGAAGGCCATCAGGCCGGCGTTCCCCGTGCTGCCGGCGATGTAGCCGTAGTCGAAGCGCTCTCCGGCGAGGCCGATGACGTTGACCACCACGCCGGCGCGCCGCGCCTTCATCCGCTCGTGGAAGGCGCGCGTCAGGTTGACGTAGCCGAAGACCTTGAGGTCCCAGGCGGTGCGCCAGCGCATCTCGTCGATCCGGTCGAGCGAGCCGCCGGGGATGGCGCCGGCGTTGTTGACGAGGATGTCGGCGTCGGGACAGGCCGCGGCGAGCTGCTCGGCCGCGCCCGGCGACGCGAGGTCGAGGGCATGGGTCGTCACCTTCACCTGGTGCCGCGCCCGGATCGCGGCCGCCGCCTCGGCCAGCGTATCGGCGCCGCGGGCGACGAGATGAACGTCGCATCCTTCCGCCGCGAAGCCCGCGGCGACGGCGCGACCGATGCCCTTGCTGGCGCCAGTGACCAGCACCGTCCGACCGGCGAGACCGAGATCCATTCGTTTTTCCTCCGGAGACGATTTCGCAAGCCGGCAAATCGTTAGCCTTTCGCAGACGCTGCCTATACTTTGTGCAGCCGGTCATGCCCGATGGAACGACGAACCTCGAAGAGATCATCGCCCGAGAGATCGAGGAGGATATCATCTTCGGCCGCCTGGAGCCCGGCGCGCGGCTCCGCGAGGAACATCTCCACCAGCGGTTCGGCGGGTCGCGCCATTTCGTCCGCCAGGCACTGGGCAAGCTCGAGCGCATCGGCATCGTCGTGCGCGAGCGCAACAAGGGCGCGGCCGTCCGCGCCTTCACCTCGGCCGAGGTGCTGCAGATCTACGAGGTGCGGGAAATGCTGCAGCGGCAGGCCGCACTGCGCATCCCGCTGCCGGCGCCCGACGAGGATGTCGCGCGCATCGTGGCGATCCACGCCGACTACGAACGCTGCGCCGACGCGGGCGACCTGCGTGGCGTCCACGAGGCCAATGACCGCTTCCACACCGCGATCTTCGGCCTGTGCGGCAACGGCTACTTGCTGGCGCTGGTCAAGCAATACATGGACCTGACCTACGCGATCCGCGCCAAGACCCTGGCGGAGCCGGAGCAACTCGCCGTCTCTCGGGCCCATCATGCGCTGATGATCGAGTACCTGAAGGGCACCGATCCGTGGGCCCTGGCCGAGCTCTGCGTCCAGCACGTGCGCCCCAGCAAGGATGTGTATCTGCGGCGCATCGGCGCACGCGAGGCGGCGAGCCGCCGCGCCGTCAGCCGGTCGCGTAGGCGCGCTCGACGAGCCTGAGCGTCTCCAGATTGTCTTCGGGGCGCGTCTCGAACGGCCGGCCGTCGCCCAGCCGGTCGAGGAAATGCGCGATCGCGTCCCGGTACGACGCCTTGTAGTTGGCGTCGAGATCGAGCGCGACGCGTTCCTCGCCGTCGGCGCGGGTCAGGATCGCGGTCGCGCGCTCGAGGCGGATGGCGCCGTCGGTGCCCAGGATATCGAGGCGATCGAACTGCTGCGGCGGATGGCCATGGGCCATGAAGTCGCCGACCAGCACCACCGCGGCGCCGGCGACGGTCGACATCATCATCATGACGCGGTCCTCGCCGACGATGCCGCCGGCCTCGCGTGGCGGCGTCGACTTGCCGAGGCGCGCCGCATTCAGCGACAGGTCGCCCAGCAGGAAACGCAGCGCATCGACGTGGTGGATCATCACCTCGGTCAGCAGCATGCGCGCCACGTCGGCCATGAAGGGCTGACGGACGACGGCGGGCAGCCTGCCGTCCGGACCCGGCAGCAGCCCGCTCGTCAGGATGGTCATCACCGCCTGGCGCGGCTGGCCGATGCGGCCCGAGGCGATCCAGCCGCCGATCAGGCGGTAGTGCGGGCGGAAGCGCCAGTTCTCGTGCACCATCAGGCGGACCCGGCCGCCGATGCGCGCGACCAGGTCCTCGGCCTCGGCCAGCGTGGGGGCGAGCGGCTTCTGGCAGAGGATCGGCAGGCCGTGGTCGGCGACGGCAACAGCGTGACCCTGCTGAACCTGACCGAGGCGCAGCTGCGCGCCAACATCGACAGCGTCGTACAGATCATCTGACGGCGGACGCACGGTTCGGCGCCGCCCCGTGTTTGCCAGCC
>JBFWXJ010000600.1:0-2885 GCA_050187535.1 Alphaproteobacteria bacterium
ATCCTCTTCGTCGCGATGTTCGTCATCGGCTTCGGCAACTCGGTGCCGGTGCTGCTGGTCGTCATCGCCATCATCTACACGCCCGGCCTCGTGCGCATCGTGCGCGCCCAGGCGATGACCCAGATCCCGCTCGGCTACGTCAAGGCCGCCCGCCTGCGCGGCGAGGGCGGCTGGTCGGTGATGCGCCGCGAGCTGCTGCCCAACGTCGTCGACCTGCTGGCGGTCGAGTTCGCGATCCGCGTGTCCTCGGCCTTCCTCGCGATCAGCACCCTCTCCTTCCTCGGCCTCGGCATCTCGCCGCCGACGCCGGACTGGGGGCTGATGGTCTCGGAAGGCATCCGCTTCGTTCACGACGCACCCTGGCTGGTGCTCTTCCCCTGCATCCTCATCAGCACGCTGGTCGTCGGCGTGAACTTCGCGGTCGACGGGGTCGCGTCCGCCCTCGGCCTCGATGCCGCGCGCGGCGTGTCGGGGGGCTGAATGGCGCTCCTCGATGTCCGCGATCTCGCCGTCGGATATCACGTCGGCCCGTCGGAGATGCGCACCGCCGTCGGCGGCATCAGCTTCTCCGTCGACCGCGGCGAGACGGTCGGGCTGGTCGGGGAATCCGGCTGCGGCAAGTCGACCGTCGCGCGCGCGCTGCTCGGCTACTTCCGCCCCGGCAGCCGGCTGACCGGCGGGCGGATCGCGTTCGACGGCGCCGACGTGACGGCCCTCGATCCGCGGGCGCTCCAGCGCTTCCGCGGCCGCCGTGTCGCCTACGTGCCGCAGAACCCGCTGGGCTCGCTGACGCCGCACATCAAGGCCGGTCCGCAGGTCGTGGAGGCGCTGCGCCGCCAGCGTGGCCTCGGTGCCGCCGCCGCCCGCGCCCGCACGCTGGAGCTGTTCGCCGCCACCCGCCTGCCGAACCCCGAGGAGGCGTTCGCGCGCTACCCGCACGAGCTGTCGGGCGGCCAGCGGCAGCGCGTGGTGATCGCCGCGGCGCTGGCCGGCGAGCCCGACCTCATCGTCCTCGACGAGCCGACCACGGCGCTCGACAAGACGACGGAGATGCGCGTGCTGGCGCTCGTCAAGGAGCTGACGGCCGGTCGCGGCACGGCGCTCGTCTACATCAGCCACGACCTCGACGTCGTCTCCTACATGTGCGACCGGGTCATCGTCATGCTCGGCGGCAAGGTGGTGGAGGAGGGGCCGACCGCGAGGGTCTATGGCAGCCCGTCCAGCGACTACACGCGGGCGCTGATCGCGGCGATTCCGCGTCTCGATGGCCCGCGCCTCGATGGCCCGCGCCTCGATGGCCTGAGACTCGACGGGCCGGAGCCGGCGAAGCAGGCGGCCGCCCCCGCCGGGCCGCCGCTGCTCTCCGTGCGCGGGCTCGGCTACACCTTCCGCAGCCGCGGCTTCCTCGGCTTCGGCCGCGGCCGGCCCGGCCATGTCGCCGTGTCGGGCCTCTCCTTCGATCTCGCGCCCGGGGAGACGCTGGGGCTGGTCGGGGAATCCGGCAGCGGCAAGTCGACGGTCGCCAACATGGTGGCGGGGCTGCTGACTCCGACCGAGGGCGAGATCCGGTTCGACGGGCAGCGCCTGGCCGGGCCCGCCGCGTCGCGCCCGGCCGACCTCAAGCGGCGCATCCAGATCGTCTTCCAGGACCCGCTCTCCTCGCTCAACCCGCGCCAGCGCGTCGGCACCATCCTGATGCGGCCGCTGCAGGTCTTCTTCGGGATGACGGGTGCCGCCGCGCGCGCCCGGGCGGCCGAGCTGCTGGCAGCCATGGAGCTGCCCGCCGACGCGCTCGACCGCTTCCCGCGCCAGCTCTCGGGCGGCCAGCAGCAGCGCGTCGCGGTGGCGCGCGCCTTCGCTGCCGAGCCCGGCCTCATCCTCTGCGACGAGGTGACGTCGGCGCTCGACGTCTCGGTGCAAGCCCATGTCCTGGCGCTGCTGAAGGCGATGCAGCGCCGCACCGGGGCCGCCTGCCTCTTCATCAGCCATGACCTGGGCGTCATCCGCCAGGTCGCCGACCGGGTGATCGTGCTGGAGCGCGGCCTCGTCTGCGACGCGGGCACGCCGCAGGCGGTCTTCGCCCGGCCGACCCATCCCTACACGCGCCTGTTGCTGGAGGCCGCCCGCCGCGGCCGCGCCCAGCCGCAGCCCGCGGCCTGACCCCAGCCGGAGTACGGCCCTTGAAGCTCGTGCATTTCACCGACACCCATCTCGTGCCGCCGGGCCTCATGCTCTGGGGCCTCGACCCGCGCCGCCGGCTCGAGGCATGCATCGCCGACGTCAACGCCCATCACCGCGACGCGGAGATCTGCGTCGTCACCGGCGACCTCGTCCACAAGGGCGAGCCCGCCGCCTATGCCGAGCTGCGCGCCTGCCTCGACGGGCTGGCGCTGCCCTACCGGCTGCTCGCCGGCAACCACGATGTGCGCGAGGCGCTGACCGACGCCTTCCCGGAGATCGAGCGCGACGCCGACGGCTTCCTGCAGAGCGTCGTCGACACCAGCGCCGGCCGCCTGATCCTGTGCGACACGCAGGAGGCGGGCCGCGCCTGGGGCACCTATTGCGATCGGCGGCTGCGCTGGCTCGACGACCGCCTGCGCGAGGCCCAGGGCATGCCGGTGATGCTGTTCATGCACCACCCGCCCTTCGACATCGCCATCCCCTGCCTCGACCATATCGGCCAGCGCGACGCCGCCGCCCTGGCCGAGGTGATCCGCCCGGCGCGCCACATCCGCCACATGTTCTTCGGCCATGTCCACCGGCTGGTGTCCGGAAGCTGGCTCGGCATCCCGTTCTCCGCGCTGCGCGGCACCAACCACCAGGTGCCCTTCGACCTGGTGACGACGAACCCGGTGCCGAAGGACCAGTCGCGGCCCTACTACGCG
>JBFWXJ010000601.1:0-2833 GCA_050187535.1 Alphaproteobacteria bacterium
CCGCGACCTGCTGAAGGCAGCTTCCACCATGGGCGCCCGGCGCGGGCAGGCCTTCTTCCGCATCTACCTGCCGCTGTCGCTGCCGGGCGTGACGGCGGCCGCTCTCCTCACCTTCATCACTTCGCTGGGGTTCTTCATCACGCCGGCCCTGCTCGGCAGCCCGCGGGAATCGATGATCGCGCAGATCATCCTGACCCAGATCCAGGAGCTGCTGAACTGGCGGCTGGCCGGCGCGCTCTCGCTGGTCCTGCTCGCCTGCGCGCTCGGCATCTTCGCGGTCTATGACCGGGTCGCCAACCCGCGCGAACGGGCACGCGACCCGGGGGCGCCGGTCTCCGCGCTGCGACGGCTGCGCTCTGCGCTCGGCCGCCGCCTCGCTGCGATCCCCGGCTGGGCCTGCGATCGCGTCGCCGAGGGGTGGGAGCGCCTCTTCCCGCCGCGCGCCGATCGGCCGCCGGCCGACCGCGGCGGCATGGCGCTGCGCGTCGTCGCGGGCACGCTCATCGTCTTCCTCGTCGCGCCGGCCTTCGTCGTGGTCCCCGTCTCTTTCACCGCGGGCAACTTCATCGCGCTGCCGCCCGACGGGCTTTCGCTGCGCTGGTACGAGACCTATCTCGGCTCGCGGGTGTGGATGAACGCGACCGGCCTCTCCTTCCTGGTCGGGGTCGTCGCCGCCCTGCTGACGACCCTGCTCGGCACGGCCGCGGCCTTCGTGCTGACGCGGCAGGCATTTCCCGGCCGGCGGGTGGTGATGGCGCTCTTCATCTCGCCGCTCATCGTGCCGCGCATCGTCACCGCGGTCGCCCTCTTCTACCTGTTCGCGCGGCTGGAACTGGTGGGCACCGTCACCGGCCTCGTCATCGGCCATACCGTGCTGGCGCTGCCCTTCGTCGTCGTCACGGTGATGGCGATCCTCAAGTCCTACGACATCCGCTACGACCAGGCGGCCGCCACGCTGGGCGCCGGCCCCTTGCGCACGCTGCGGCATGTCACCCTGCCGCTGCTGAAGGCCGGCATCGTCTCGGCGTTCCTCTTCGCCTTCGTCACGTCGTTCGACGAGCTGACGGTGGCGCTCTTCATCAGCGCCGGCACCGTGACGACCTTGCCGAAGGCGATGTGGAGCGACCTGATCCTGCAGATGAATCCGACGCTGGCCGCCGTCTCCACGGTGATCCTCGTCATGGCGACGGCGATCGTGCTGGCCGCGGAAGCCTTCCAGCGTCGCGCGTCGCGGCATCGCGGGGCATCCTCATGACGGGCCACACGCGCGCGCTGGCGGAGCTGATCGCCGGCTATCCGCTCGACCGCGTGCCGGCCGATGTGCGCGACGAGACGAGGCGCATGTTCCTCGACACGGTCGCCTGCATCGTCGCGGCATCGCGCACCGAGGTCGGGCCGCTCGCCCGTGGCCTCGGCGGCGTGCTCGGCGGGGCGGAGGCGGGGCGTGCCTACATGCTGGGCCGCCTCGGCAACGCGCTCGACTTCGAGGAAGGCGTGCCGTCGGGGACCCATTTCGGCTGCGGCGCGGTCGGGGCCGCGCTGGCGCTGGCCGGCCGGCCCGGCACCACGGGCCGCGACCTCATGCGCGCGCTGGTCATCGGGTACGAGACGGGCGGCCGCATCAGCGACGCGACCGGCCCATACTTCAAGAAGGAGGGCGCGGCCGCCCGCTCCTTCGCCGACGTCTGGGGCGCCACGACGCCCGTCGTCTACGCGGCGGCCGGTGCCGCTCTGGCGTTGACCACGCGGGATGCGGAGACCGCGGCCCACGGCCTCGGCCTCGCCGGCTCCTACAACCCCGTGCCGATCGGCGCGAAGTGGTCGGGCGAGACGCTGCTGCCGAACACCAAGTACGGCGACACGGGATGGTCGACGCTGGCCGGCGTCTTCGGGGCCATGGCGGCCGGCGCCGGCTCGACCGGCCTTTCCACCATCCTCGACGGCGACAACGGCCTCTTCCGCATGATCGCGGCACCCAATGCCGATCCCGGGATCGTCTCGGCCGGCATCGGCACGCGCTGGCGGGTGCGGCAGATCCTCTACAAGAAATGGCCGTGCTGCCGCTGGATCCACTATCCGCTGACCGCCTTCGAGCAGCTCCTGGAAGCCGAGGCGATCCGCCCCGACGAGATCGACGCGGTGACGGCGGAGGTCGGCTTCGCCGCCATGTCCGCGCGCTTCGTCAGCCGCGAGCCGAAGACCTTCGCCAGCTACCAGTTCAGCATCCCCCATGCCTTCGCCATGGTGATGATGGGCGTGCCGCCAGGGCCGGACTGGCTGTCGCGCGATCTGGCCGACGATCCGCGCACCGTCGCCGCGCGTGCCAAGGTCTCGGTCGAGCGCCACCCGCGCGACTGGACCTTCGGCGACTTCCGTGCGGACGGCGAGACGCCGGTCCGCCTCATGTCGAGCGGCGTGCGCGTGACCGCCCGCGGTCGCGAGTACCGCGCCGTGACGGACTTCGCCTTCGGCGACTCCTACCACCCGCCGATGCGCTGGGGAGACACGGAGATCCTCGCCAAGTTCCGCGCCCTGGTGCCGACCGGGCCGGCTGAGACGATCATCGACGTCGCAGGCCGGCTGGAGGCAACGGACGACCTGGGACCGCTGCTGCGGGCGATCGACAAGGCGATCGGCGGCGGCGCCCGAGCGTTGAATTGATTGTTGTTTCCTCACCCTGAGCCTGTCGAAGGGTGAGGTCGCGCCGGCCGGAGAGCCTCGTCCTTCGACAGGCTCAGCAACCATTAACAATGTGGCGCTGAATTTCCCATGGCGTGCCGCGCTGGAGGACGGCGTTGGCGAAGATGAGCAGCTTGCGTGCGCAGGCGACGAG
>JBFWXJ010000602.1:0-2828 GCA_050187535.1 Alphaproteobacteria bacterium
ACCTATGACGAGCTGATGGAGCGCTTCGTGCGCGCCGACGCCACGGTGGCGCCCGTCAACGACATCGCGCAGATCTTCGCCGACCCGCATGTCGCCGCCCGCGACAACATCGTGGAACTCGACGACGAGGAGCTGGGCCCGGTGCGTTTCCAGAACGTGGTGGGCAAGCTTTCGGAGACGCCGGGCAGGGTGGCCCATGCGGGCCCGCGCCTCGGCAGCAGCAACCGCGAGATTCTCGTCGGGCGGCTCGGCTTCTCGGAGGCCGAGCTGACCCGGGCCGGCCTGAAGTTGTGAGCGGCGGGAGGAACCGATGCTGAGCCTGCCGGACAAGGTCACCGTCGTCGACGTCGCGGCCCGCGACGGGTTGCAGAGCTTCCACCGCTGGGTCGACACCGACGTCAAGGTGGCGATGGTCGACCGCCTGTCGGACGCCGGCTTCCCGGTCGTCGAGGTGACGAACTTCGCCCATCCCCGCGTCATCCCGCATCTGCGCGACGCCGAGGAGGTGATGGAGCGCATCAGGCGGCGACCGGGCACCGTCTATCGCGGCCAGGCGCCCAACCCGCGCGGCGCGCAGCGGGCGGTTGCGGCCAAGGTCGACGAGGTGCTGGGCCTCATCACCGCGAGCGAGGCCTACAACCGCAAGAACCAGAACATGACGATCGAGCAGGGGGTCGACGCCGCGATTGAGACCTTCCGCATCTCGGACGCCGCCGGCATCCCGTTCCTGCTGGCAATCGGGATGTCGTTCTGGTGCGCCTATGACGGCCTCATCCCGGAGGAGCGGGTGATCGGCCTCGTCGACCGGTTCCGGGCGGCGGGAATCCGCCGCTACTACCTCGCGGGCTCCCTCGGGATGGAGGACGCGCGCCATGTCGGGCATCTGTTCCGGGCGCTGCTCGACCGCCATCCGGACATCGAGCTGGGCTTCCACGTCCACAACCTGGCGGGTACCGGCACGGCCAACATCCTGGCGGCGCTCGACGCCGGCGCCAGCTTCGTCGAGGGCAGCATCTGCGGCATCGGAGGCGGCATCATGACGCCGACCTCCATGGCGACGGTCGGCAACATCCCGACCGAGGACATCGTCCACATGCTGAACGACCTCGGCATCGAGACCGGCGTCTCGACCGAAGCCGCGGTGGCGGCGGCCGGGGACATCGCGGAGATGCTGGAGATCGTGCCGCGCAGCCATGTCGTCCACGCCGGCACGCGCGCCGGCATCATGAGATCGGCCGCACTGAATCAGCGCGAGCATCCGGTCTGAGTTCCGTTGGCCGCGGACGCGCCGGAAGAGCGCGCACGGCCGGATAGGGGAGGAGAGCGAGGAATGGCGGTAGCGACGGAAACTGCGGCGCGGCCGGTCGAGGTGACGCCCGGGCGTTTCGGGCGGCGCTGGGGCGGTGCGCTGTGGACGGGATCGCTGCTGATCGTGCTGGCGTTCCTGATCGCCTATCCCATCGCCATGCTGCTGCTGGGCGCGCTGACCAAGACGAACCCGATCGTCGACGGCTTCGGCAAGTTCGACCTCTCGGTCGACAATTTCGTCAGTGTCATGGCGAACCCGAGCGTGCAGACCGCCATGGTCAACACGCTGGTCATCTGTGCGCTCGGCACGCTGGTGGCGCTCGTCATCGGCGTCGGCTTCGCCTGGATCGTGGCGCGCACCAACACGCCCTGCAAGCGGCTGATCGAGAGTGCGGGCATCATGCCGCTCTTCGTGCCGCCGCTGGTGGGCGCCGTGGCGTGGTCGATCCTGGGCTCGCCCAAGACCGGCCTCATCAACACCTTCTTCAAGCAGATGGGGCTCGAGTTCCGCATCGACCTCTACAGCATGGCCGGGGTCATCATCGTCTTCGGCATGTACTACGCGCCCTACGTCTACATGTTCGTCGTCTCGACCCTGAAGAACATGGACCCCTCGCTGGAGGAGGCGGCCGAGGTGTCGGGGGCCAGCCCCTTGCGCACCATGCTGACGATCACCTTCCCGCTGATCGCGCCGGCCATCCTGTCGAGCATGCTGCTCACCTTCATCGTGATGCTCGGCATCTACGGCATCCCGGCGGTGCTGGGCACGCCCGCCAAGATCAGCGTGCTGACCACCTACATCTTCGTCCTGACCTCGTGGACGCCACCGCTCTACAACACGGCCGCCGCCGTCGCGATCCTGCTCATCGCGGTAACGGCGGTCTGCGTCTGGCTGCAGCAGCGGGTGCTGTCGCGGCGCAGCTATGTCACGGTGACCGGCAAGTCGTTCAAGCCCAAGCAGCTCGACCTCGGGCGCTGGCGGTGGCTGACGCTGGGCTTCGCGGTCCTATACCTGCTCATCGTCGTCGTGCTGCCCTGCGCGGCGCTGCTGATCGCATCCTTCCGCCGCTACATGTTCGTCCCGACGCTGGGCAGCCTGTTCGACGTGAAGCAGTACGGGCTGCAGCATTTCGAGCGGCTGCTCGGGATGGACCTCGTCTGGCGGTCGATCTGGAACACGCTGGAGGTCGGCTTCGTCACCGCGGTGAGCGGCGGCGCGCTCGCCTTCACGGTCGGGTACACCGTGACCCGCACGATGGCGCCGGGCCGCCGGGTGCTGGACATGCTGGCGACCGCCCCGGTCGCGATCCCCGGCCTCGTCATCGGCGTCGGGTATCTGTGGGCCTGGATCGGCCTGCCGGGCGGCCTCTGGGGCACGACGCTGATCCTGGCGCTGGCGCTGGTCGCGCGCTTCCTGCCGGACACCGTGAAGGTGCTGTCGAGCTCGCTGCTGCAGATCCACAAGGAGCTGGAGGAGGCGTCGCGTATCTGTGGCCGCGGCACCGTGCAGACGGTGCTGC
>JBFWXJ010000603.1:0-2817 GCA_050187535.1 Alphaproteobacteria bacterium
GGGACGAGTTCGAGTTCGACGCGCGCCGCAAGATCGTAGCCGGCGACGACGGCTTCAGCCGCGACCACTGGCGCACGTTCGCCCAGCTCGGCCTGCTGGCCCTGCCCTTCGCCGAGGACGAGGGCGGCATCGGCGGCGACGGCGTCGACACGATGGTGGTGATGGAGGCGTTCGGCCGCGGCCTCGTGGTCGAGCCCTTCCTGCCGACGGTGCTGCTCTGCGGCACGCTGCTGAAGCGCGCCGCCAGCCCCCGGCAGCGCGCGTCGCTGCTTCCCGGCCTCATCGCCGGCGAACGGTTGCTGGCCTTCGCCCATGGCGAGCGCCGCGCCCGCTACGACCTGGGTCATGTCGAGACGCGGGCGGCTCCTTCGGGGGACGGCTTCGTGCTGGACGGCGTCAAGAGCGTGGTCCTCGGGGCGGCGGCCGCCGACGCGCTCATCGTGTCCGCCCGCACGGCGGCCGGCATCTCGCTCTTCCTCGTCGATCGAGCGGCGCCCGGCGTCGGCCTGCGGCCCTACGCCACGATCGACGGCCAGCGCGCGGCCGAGGTGACGCTGGCGGGCGTGGCCGTCGGCCGCGACGCCATGCTGGGGCCGGACGGTGGCGCCCTGCCGGCGATCGAGCACGCGGTCGACGTGGCGACCGCCGCCGTGTGTGCGGAGGCCGTCGGCTGCATGCAGGCGCTGCTGGAGGCGACGCGCGACTACCTCAACACGCGCGAGCAGTTCGGCACCAGGATCGGCAATTTCCAGGCCCTCCAGCACGCGCTGGTCGACATGTTCATCGAGCTGGAGCAGGCGCGCTCCATGGCGATCGTGGCGGCGGTCCACGCGGACGCCGAGGACGCGGCCGCGCGCGCCAGGCCGATCTCCGCGGCCAAGGTGCAGATCGGCAAGAGCGGGCGCATCGTCGGCCAGAAGGCGGTCCAGCTGCACGGCGGCATGGGCATGACCGACGAGATGAGGGTCGGCCACTACTTCAAGCGCCTGACCGCCATCGAGCAGAGCTTCGGCGACAGCGATCACCACCTCGCCCGCTTCCAGGCTGCTTGAGCCGGGCCGAACGCCTTGTCCCTGCCGGTCTCCCGCCGCGACCTCGACTTCATCCTGTTCGAATGGCTGGACGCGGCCGCGCTGACCGAGCGTCCCGCCTTCGCCGACCATGACCGCGACACCTTCACGGCCGCCCTCGACACCGCCTGGACGGTCGCCGAGCGCCACTTCCTGCCGCATCACCGCAAGGCCGACGCCGAGGAGCCGCGCCTGGAGAACGGCCGCGTCGTCCTGGTGCCCGAGGCGAAGACGGCGCTCGACGCGTTCGCGGCCGCGGGCTTCCTCGCCATGGAGCGCCCGGCCGCAGACGGCGGCATGGGGCTGCCGCACGTCATCGCGCAGGCCTGCTTCGGCCTGTTCGACGCGGCCAACATCGCGACCGCCTCCTACCCCCTTCTGACGATCGCCGCCGCCAACCTGATCGACGCCTTCGGCACGCCGGAACAGAAGCGGCGCCATGTCCCGGCGATGCGCGATGGGCGGCACTTCGGGACCATGGTCCTGACCGAGCCGCAGGCGGGATCGTCGCTCGGCGACGTCCGCACGACCGCGACGCCGACCGGCGACGGCCGCTATCGCCTCACCGGATCCAAGGTCTTCATCTCCGGCGGCGAGCACGAGCTGGCCGAGAACATCGTCCACCTGGTGCTGTGCCGCATCACCGGCGCGCCGCCGGGGGTCAAGGGCCTGTCGCTGATGCTGGTGCCGCGGTTCCGCCTCGCCGAGGACGGCACGCCCGGCCCCGCGAACGACGTGGCGCTCGCCGGCCTCATCCACAAGATGGGCTGGCGCGGCACCACCTCGACCATGCTGAACTTCGGCGAGCAGGGCGACTGCATCGGCGAGCTGGTCGGCGAGCCCGGCCGCGGGCTCGCCCAGATGTTCCACATGATGAACGAAGCCCGCATCGGCGTCGGCCTCGGCGCCGCGATGCTGGGCTATGCCGGCTATCGCCACGCGCTCGCCTATGCGCGCGCGCGGCCGCAGGGCCGGCCCCTCGACGCGAGGGACCCGGCCGCCCCGCCCGTCGCCATCGTCGACCACCCCGACGTCCGCCGCATGCTGCTGGCCCAGAAGGCCTATGCCGAGGGCGGGCTGGCGCTCTGCCTCTACGCCGCACGCCTCGTCGACGAGGCGCGGACGGCGGCCGAGCCACACCGGCGGATGGCCGCCCAGCGCCTGCTCGACGTCCTGACGCCGGTCGTCAAGGCGTGGCCCGCGGAATGGTGTCTGGAGGCGAACAAGCTGGCGATCCAGGTCCATGGCGGCTACGGCTACACGCGCGAGTATCCGGTCGAGCAGATCTACCGGGACAACCGCCTGAACCCGATCCACGAGGGCACCAACGGCATCCAGGCGCTCGACCTGCTGGGCCGCAAGGTGATGATGGAGGAAGGCGCGTTGCTGGCCGAGCTGCTGGCGCGCATCTCGACGACCGCACGTGCGGCAGCGCGCGAGAGGAGCCTCGTGGCGGAGGCAGCCGCCCTCGACGCCGCCATCGAGCGCGTCACCGTTGCGACGACGACGGTGCGCGGCATACTGGCGGAGGGGGCGGCACGCCGCGGCCTCGCCAATGCCAGCGCCTATCTCGACCTGCTGGGCCACGTCGTGGTCGCATGGATCTGGCTGGAAAAGGCGCTGGCGGCCACGCGGGCGCTGCCCGGCGCCGCGGGCGACGACCGCCGGTTCTATGCGGGGAAGCTCGCCGCCTGCGCCTGGTTCTTCCGCTGGGAGCTGCCGAAGACCGCCCATTGGGCCGACCTCG
>JBFWXJ010000604.1:0-2809 GCA_050187535.1 Alphaproteobacteria bacterium
GCACGATGTCGGGGAACTGTGCGACCGGGATCGCCCGCATGGCGATCAGGCCGGCCAGCGTGATGACGATCGAGATGACGGCGGCCAGCCGCGGCCGGTCGATGAAGACGGCGGAGATCATCGGCCGGCGCCGCTCAGGTTCGCGGCGCGGGCGGGGCCGCGGTCGGCATCACCACCTGTCCCGGGCGGACGCGCTGGACGCCCTGCACGATGACCCGGTCGCCCGGCGCGATGCCGCTCTCGACGGCGGTCCAGCCGGCATCGACCGTGCCGGTCTTGATCCGCCTCAGCTCCACCTTGTTGTCCTGGCCGACCACCAGGACGAATGTGCCGCCCTGGTCGCGCTGCAGGGCCGCTTCGGGGATCACCACCGCCTCCTCCGGCCGTGTCGTCTCGGCGGAGACGCGCACCGCCTGGCCGTCGACGAGCATTCCCTCGGGATTGGGGAACCGCGCGCGGATGGCGACGCTGTCGGTGCGCTGGTCGACCTGATTGTCGACGAAATCGATCGTGCCGGGATGCCCGTAGGGCTTGCCGTCAGCCAGGATGGCGCGGACCACGAACTTCTCTTCCGCCAGGCCAGAGCGGCGGGCCTCCACCATCATGCGCTGTGGCACGTTGAAGGTGATGGTCATCGGGTCCTCGCGGACGATCACCGCGAGCACGCCGGAGTCGGGACCGATCAGGCTGCCCACGGTGAAGACGGACTTGCCGATGCGGCCCGTGAGCGGCGCCTTGACGTCGGTGTAGCCGAGGTTGATCTCCGCCTCGCGCAATGCCGCCTGCGCCTCCAGCACCTGGGCGCGGGCCGTCGCGTCGTCGGCGGCGCGCTGGTCGACGGTCGCCTGGGGAATGTTCTGGGTGCGTGCCAGCTCGCGGGCGCGTGCGAGCTGGACGGCGGCGTTCTGAGCATTGGCCTGGGCCACCGCAAGGGAGGCGCGGCGCTGGGCGACAGTGGCCTCGAAGGGCGCCTTCTCGATGACGAACAGCAGGTCTCCTTCCCTGACCTGGGCGCCCTCCTGGAACTTGCGCTCCTGCAGGAAGCCCTGGACGCGGATGCGCAGCTCGACCTTGTCCAACGCCTGCACACGACCGACGAAGGGGAACGACCGGGTGAGCGCGCGCTTCTCGGCCGCCGCGACGACGACAGCGGTCGGCGGTGCGCCGCCGGGCGCTCCCTGGGCGATGGCCGGTCGCGGCGCGAAGGCTGCGATCCAGACGGCCGCCAATGCGACGGCGATCGGGGGTGCGTACCTCGAATGCATGATGGCGGCGCCTCCTCGGCCGGCGAGTGTCGCCCGGCCGGCGGCGGCACGCAACAACACTACCACTGGTAGTTGCAAGCGGAAGGTCCGACACCGGTCTGGAGTGGCGGGGACGGTGGGAGTAATGTCGATTCCATGGAACCCCGCGGAGAAGCCTCATGAGTGACGGCGCCGCTACTTCTAACGCCGGCCGGCCGTTGGCGGTCGCCCTGCCCGCGGTCGTTGTGGGTGTTGCCCTCGGAGCTGCCCTCGCCTTCGCGCTGGAAGGCGGGATCGAGCGGCGCCTGGACGACCTGTCGCGACGTGTCGCCGAGTTGGAGCGGCCGGTGACGGCGACGCGCGACGCCGTCACGAGCCTCGCCGCCCGCCTCGACCGCGCCGATGCGGTTGCCCAGCCGGGGACGGCGGCGGCGTCCGGGCGCATGGGCGAGGAATGCCGCGCCGGGCGCGAGCGGCTCGGCGAGGTCGAGAACCTGCTGGCCGATGCCGGTGCACCCAGCCTCGTGCCCTGGGAATCGGCGCGTCTTCTCACCGCGGCTTCGGGCGTGCTGTCGGCCGTCGAGGCGCGGGTGTTCCGTCACGGCGGTTGCCTCGCCGCGGAGATCGCCGATGCGCGCGACCGGATCACCGTTGGCCGCATCGCGGCGCGGCGCATCGCTCTGCAGCCGGTGCGCACCGCGCTCGCGGATGTCGAGTCGATCGAGGCGGCGCTGCCGGCGCGCGAAGCGCTGGCGGGGATCGCCACCGCGCGCAACGCGCTCGCCAGGGCGGAGACGCTGACCGGCCAGGCCGAGCCCGATGGGGAGATCCGTGGACTCGAGCGCCGGCTGGACGATGTCTACCTCCGCTGGAGCCGCGAGCAGCAACGCCGCTACGACCTCTGGGCGCTGGAGCGTGCCCGCGCGCTCGGGGATTGGGCACAACGGCACATCAGCGACATCCCGCTGCGCGGGGCGGGGCGTGCCGAGATCCAGGCGAAGCTGGTCGAGCATCTGGGGCCGGTGGAGCCGCGGCAGCTCGGGCCGGCGGTCCAGGCGGTCCATGGCGAACTGTTCCAGCGCCTGTGGCGCAGCCTCGGCGAGGAGCAGCGGGTCGCGGCGGTCGCCGAGCTTGTCGCCACGCCCAAGCGCCTCCCGGCGGAGATGTGATGCGCGCGGCGACCGTCGTTTTGGCGGTGGCCGTCGCATTCGGCGGCATGGCCGATGCCGTGGCGGAGCCGAACCGCGCGGCCGCCGCGGCGCTCGATCGGGCGGCCGCAGCCCTGGCCGCCGGCCCCGAGCCGGCGGTGCCGGCCCGCGGGCGGCCGGGCTCGGCGGCGATCGTCGTCGAGCCCTTGGCGACGGGCGAGGCGATGCAAGGAGCGTCGCGCCTGCGGCCGGGGGCCGTGGGGGCGGTCGGAGTTGCCGCCACTGCCGGTGCGGCCGCGCCCGAGCTGACCTCGCTGCCGGTCACCGCCTTCTTCTTCATCGGGGAATGGGCGGGACCGCTGGTGATGGGAGCGCTCGGTCTCGCCGTCGCCGCCGTCACCGGTGCGGCGGCCTACG
>JBFWXJ010000605.1:0-2774 GCA_050187535.1 Alphaproteobacteria bacterium
CCGGGCGCACCTCGCCGGCCAGCGAACGCATCAGCACCCGGCCGATCTGCTCGCCCACCACATGCATGTCGGTGTGCGGATAGGTCTTGTAGCCGATCAGCGCCGTGCAGTTGTCGACCATGCGGGCCGTCAGGTTGCAGTGCAGGTCGAGCGTCACGGCGATCGGCATGCCGGGGCAGCGGGCGCGCAGCCGCTCCAGCAGCGTGCCCTCGCCGTCGTCCGTCGTCTCGGCCACCATGGCGCCGTGCAGGTCGAGCATGGCGGCGTCGCAGCCGGGGGCGGCCTCCAGGATGGCGCCCACCATCTTCTCGTAGGCCGCGGCGGCGACCGGGCCGCCCGGCATCGCCTCGGCCGCGACCGGCGTCACGATCTCCGCGCCCGCCGCCCGCGCCAGCCGGATATAGGCGCCCATCGGCATCGCCGTGCCCTCGTAGGCGGCGAGTGCCGCCGGGCCAAGATGGGCACCCCATTCCTCGAACCGGCGCCAGCCCGTCTCGACCGGAGAGAAGGTGTTGGTCTCGTGTTTCATCATCGCGATCAGGATGCGCATGCGGGCAGGGTCCGGCTGTCGATTCCAGTTTCGTTGCCGAATGATGGCACGGATCGCGCGAGTTTCCGTAAACTCCCCGTCCCGCCCGTTCGCCCCCTGCCGCCGGAGAGCGCATGCCCACCACCTGGATCCGCAACATCGACTGGCTCGTCGCCTGGGACCGTTCCAACCCGGAGACGGCGAACGAGCGCCGCTGGGGCGGCCGGCACGCCTATCTGCGCGACGCGGACCTCGTCTTCGCCGACGGCGAGATCGCCTTCGTCGGGCGCGGCTATGCCGGGCCGGCCGACACGGTCGTCGACGGGCGCGGGCGCATGGTCATGCCGGGCCTCGTCAACATCCACACCCATCCCTGCTCCGAGCCGATGATGAAGGGCCTGTCGGAGGAGCGTAAGAGCCGCCAGCTGCAGATGAGCTCGCTCTACGAGTTCATCTTCCTGCTCGGCCGGCCCACCGCCGAAATCCCCGACGACGCCAAGTCCCAGGCCGAGGCGGAGATGTACGGGTCGGGCGACTTCGACGCCTATTCGTCGGCCGCCCAGGTCGCGATCTCCGAGCTGCTGACGAGCGGCGTGACGACCTTCGTCGACTATTCCTCGGCGCGGCCGAACTGGCTGGACGAGGTGGCGGCGACCGGCATCCGCACCTGCATCGCGCCCTCGTTCCGCTCGGGCGCCTGGTACACGCCCAACGGCCACGAGGTGCTCTACCGCTGGGACGAGAAGAACGGCCGCAAGGGCCTCGACCGGGCGCTGACGCTGATCGAGCAGGCGCGCCAGCATCCCTCGGGCCGGCTCATGGGCATGCTGGCGCCGGCCCAGGTCGACACCTGCACGCCCGACCTGTTCGCCGACGCCTCGGCCGCCGCGCGCGATCGCCATATCCCGATCCAGACCCATGCCGCCCAGAGCGTCGTCGAGTACCGCGAGATGTACCGCCGCCACGGCAAGACGCCGATCGAATGGCTGCAGTCGCTGGGCGTGCTGGGGCCGGAGTTCATCATCGGCCACGGCATCTTCCTCGACCATCACCCCTGGATCATGCACCCCGACCACGAGGACCTGAACCGCATCGCCGACAGCGGCACGACGGTCGCGCATTGCCCCAACCAGTTCGCCCGCGGCGGCATGGTGCTGCACCACTTCGGCAAGTATGTGAAGCGCGGCGTCAACATGGGGATCGGCACCGACACCTTCCCGCACAACATGATCGACGAGATGCGCTGGGCCCTGACGGTGTCGAAGATCGCCAGCGCCGACATCGGCTCGACCAGCATCTCCGACGTGTTCCACGCCGCCACGGTCGGCGGTGCCGCGGCGCTGATGCGCGACGACATCGGTCGGCTGGACAAGGGCTGCAAGGCCGACTTCGTCGTGGTCGACCTCGACCATCCGCACATGGTGCCCGCCCGCGACCCGATGAAGAGCCTCGTCGTCACCGCGCTGGAGCGCCCGATCCGCGAGGTGTGGGTCGGCGGCGAGGTGGTCGCCCGCGACGGCAAGGCGCTCAACATCGACATGGCCCGCCACCTCGACGGGCTGACGCAGGGCCAGCGGCGCGGCATGCGCGGCATTCCCGAGCGCGACTGGGCCAGGCGCTCGCCCGACGAGGCGTTCCCGATGGCGTTCGGCACGATCGGCTCCAACCAGCCGCCGGCGCGGTAGCGCGATCGGCGCGGGTCGTCGCTTCCGTGACGGAGGCTTCCCGGGGAAGCCCCTGGCTGCTGTTCGCCGCCGTGACGGTGATGCTGCTGCAGCAGGGGCTGATCTACCTGGCGACGCTGATCTTCCCGATAGCGGTCCCGGCATTGGCGACCGAGCTCGGCATCAGCACGGCCTATGCGGGGCTCTACACGGCGCTGGTGTTCCTGGCATCGAGCGCGGGGCAGCTTTCCTGCGGCGGTCTCATCACGCGCTTCGGTGCGCTGCGCGTCAGCCAGGTGGCGCTTCTGGTCGTCGGCTCGGGGCTGGCGGCGGCGGCCTCGGGCGAGATCTGGATGCTGGCGCTCTCGGCCGTGCTGCTCGGCACCGGGAACTCGGTGTCGACGCCGGCCAGCTCGCACCTCCTGGCCCGCTTCTCGCCGCGGCGGTACGCCCCGCTCATCTTCTCGGTGAAGCAGACGGGCACGCCCTTGGGCGCGGTGGTGGCGGGCGCGGCGGTGCCGGTGCTGATCCTCGACTGGGGCTGGCGCAGCCCCTTCGTCGTCTTCGCCGGCGTGTGCCTG
>JBFWXJ010000606.1:0-2774 GCA_050187535.1 Alphaproteobacteria bacterium
GCATCGAGGCGCCGCCGCCGGACACCGGGATCCCCGCCGCCCCGCTCGAGTTCAAGTGAGCGGGGCGGCGGAGGCGTCCGTCACCGCACCGTCTGCGCGGCGGTGAACACGAAGTTCTCGTAGGAGTTCTCCGACACGCGGAACCACAGGAACTGCTCGTCGCGGAACTTCTTCCACGACTCGTAGACCTTCTTGAAGCTCGCGTTCTTGGCCGAGGTCTCGTCATAGATCTCGGTGGCGGCCTTGTAGCAGGCGGCCAGGATCTCGCGCGGGAACGGCCGCAGCTGCGCGCCCGCGGCCACCAGCCGGCGCAGCGCCTGCGGGTTCAGCGTGTCGTAGCGCGCCTGCATGTCGACCAGCGCCTCGGCGCAGGCCGACTGGAGGGCGGCCTTGTAGCTCTCCGGCAGCTTGTTCCAGGCATTGACGTTGATGAAGGCCGAGAGCTGCGCCTGCCCTTCCCAGAAGCCGGGATAGTAGTAGTAGGGCGCTACCTTGTGGATGCCGAGCTTCTCGTCGTCGTAGGGGCCGACCCACTCGGCCGCGTCGATCGTGCCCTTCTCCAGCGCGGGATAGATATCGGTCGCCGGCAGTTGCTGCGGCACCACGCCCAGCTTCTGGAACACCATCCCGGCGAAGCCCGCGATGCGGAACTTGAGCCCCTTCAGGTCGTCGACCGACTTCAGCTCCTTGCGGTACCAGCCGCCCATCTGGGCGCCGGTGTTGCCGCACGGGAACGCGATGGCGTTGTACTGGCGGAAGAACTCGCCCATCAGCTCGCCGCCGCCGCCGTGCCGCATCCAGGCGCTCTGCTGGCGCGCATTCGGGCCGAAGGGCAGCGTGGTGTCGAAGGCGAAGGTCGGGTCTTTGCCGACGTAGTAGTAGCTGGCGGTCTGCGCCATCTCGACGGTCTCGTTCTGGACCGCGTCCAGCGCCTGCAGTGCGGGGACGACCTCGCCCGCGGCGAAGGCGCGGATCTGGAACTTGCCGTCGGTCATGGCGGCGACGCGCTTGGTGATCAGCTCCGCCCCGCCGAACAGCGTGTCCAGGCTCTTGGGGAAGCTCGAGGTCAGCCGCCAGCGGACCTCCGGCGAGGACTGGGCGATCGCCGGGGCCGCGAGGGTGGTGCCGATGGCGGTGGCCGCGCCGGCCGCCCCGCCGCGCAGGAAGCTGCGCCGTTCCATGGTGGTTCTCTCCGGGTGGGACTGTCGTGGGGCACCCGGATGCCGCGGAGGCGGCCTGGGGCGCCCGAGGGCCGCGAAAATGGCACCGCGGCCCCCACCGGGCAAGAAGACTGTGGCGATCCGGCCGCGGCGAACCCGCGAGCGGCGCGAGGCCGGATCGTCGGTCGCGGTCGGGCGCGGCTTACTTCTTTCGCGCGGCCGCCCGGGCGGCGACCCAGTCCTCGACGACGCCCAGCGCATCGGGCTGCCACGGGCGGATTTCGTAGTATTCGATCTGCGGCCGGTAGAGATCGAAGATGCGGCGCAGCTCGCCGATCGGCTCGTCGTGCTCGTCGACACGCAGGTCGACCAGCGGATAGGGCTGCTCGCGGAAGACGACGAGGGCGGCCGAATGCTGCCCGCCGTGCTGCCCGCCGGCGTCGCGCCCGGCCTCCAGCGCCGACATGAGCCGGTTCTCCAGGTCGTCGCCCTTCGTCGCCCGGAAGGTCTCGGCCATCGCCGACGCGGTGCGCTCGGAGATGAGCCCGTTGCCCATGGCGACCATGTTCGGCTCGCAGAAATGCCCCGACCAGTCCTTGTTGTCGGACCCGGTGCGGGCGACCGCATTGCCGTCCCGGTCGATCACCGAAACCTGGCGGAACTCGATATGCGGATCGCTGGCCGCGATCTCGTCGAGCGTGCGCTTGGCCGAGTAGCCGAGCTTCAGCAGGTTGATGCCGAGGGGGCCGAGGCGCGGGTCGGTCACCGCCATCGTCACCACCACGCCGACGCCGGGGGCGATGAAAGGGCAGCGCGCCCCGACCGCGATCGGCCGGGTGGAGATCGCGACACCGTACTTGCCGGTCTCGGGGCAGCGGGCGGAGATCGCGAACGTGGTGAATTCCTCGCCGAACGGCGTCATGGCTTCTTTCCGATCGAAGAAAGGCGGGAGGAGGGGACGAAGGAACGAGGGCGACCTTAGGGGAGGCGATTGCCCGCGCGCAACGCCCGGCCGTATCCTCGGTCGCGCCATCGGCGGAATTCCTTCCGAGGCCCATCCGAGGACCGACCCCACCATGACCTTCTCGATCGGCGCGCGCTGCCCGGAGACGGGCTCGCTCGGCATCTGCATCGCGACGAGCTCGCCCAATGTCGGCTCGCGCTGTGTCCACGCGATGCACAATGTCGGCGTCATCCTCCACCAGGCGACCCCGGAGCCGAGGCTCGCCCGCCTCGGCATGAAGCTGCTGGAGATGGGCTACAAGGCGCCCAAGGTGCTGAAGGAGCTGGTCGACGGCGACGTCGACATCGAGTTTCGCCAGATCGCGATCATCGACACCAGCGGCCGGGCGGTCGCCCGCACGGGCGCGGAGAACCGTCCCTGGGCCGGCCACCTCGTCGGCGACGGCTTCGTCGCGCACGGCAACGTGCTCGAGGGGCCGCATGTCGTGCAGGCGATCCATGACACCTATCTCGCGACGAAGGGCATGCCCTTCGACGAGCGGCTGATGCGCGCGATCGAGGCCGGGCGCGACGTCGGCGGCCAGGTCGAGGGCCAGACCTCGGCCGCGATCCTCGTCTACGACGACAAGGCCGTCTCGCGCGTCGACCTGC
>JBFWXJ010000607.1:0-2757 GCA_050187535.1 Alphaproteobacteria bacterium
GCGGGCGGCCGCGGTCATGACGTTGATGGTGGGGGACGGGCGGGCCACGCCGCGTCAGTCCTTGGCGCGCTCGACGTAGGTCCCCTCGGCCGTGTCGACGACGATGCGCGTGCCCGACTCGATGAAGGGCGGGACCATCACCTTGCGGCCGTTCTCCAGCAATGCCGGCTTGTAGGAGGACGACGCCGTCTGGCCCTTCACCACCGGGTCGGCCTCGACGATCGCCATCACCACCGTCGCCGGCAGCGTCACGGCCATCGCCTCGCCCTCGTAGGTCTGGATCGTCACGACCATGCCGTCGCGCAGGAAATCCGCCGGGTCGCCGACCTTGGCGCGGTCGACCGTGATCTGCTCGTAGCTCTCCTGGTCCATGAAGGTGAGCTGGTCGCCCTCGGCGAAGAGGAACTGGTATTCCTTCTCGTCCAGGCGCACCCGCTCCACCGTCTCCTGGGTGCGGAAGCGCTCGTTGGTCTTGTTGCCCGAGCGGATGTCGCGCATCTCGACCTGGGCGAACGCCCCGCCCTTGCCGGGCTGGATGAGCTCGCGCTTGAGGACCACCCAGAGGCGGTTCTGATGCTCCAGGACGTTGCCGGGCTTGATGTCGATGGCAGTGATTTTCATGGATTTCCGGGGGTCGCCGTTCGGGCGAGGGCGCGGAACCTATCAGCTAGGCCGGGGGGGTGCAACCGCAAGCGGTCCGGCCGGCCCGGGGCTCCGTCCCCGCCGCGGATGACGCGCGACGAACCGGTTTTCGGTGCCGACGCGCCGACAAATCCATCATCGCGTTCATGAAGCGCATATATCATGAATGTTGAATAGGACGCGGCCGGCGCGTTGCGGCGGCGACACGCGCAGAGCCGGGAGCGGGGAATGGTCGGCACGTCGGACGTGGTGAGCCTGGGCATCGCCGCGTTCAACGAGGAACGTCATGTGGGCGAGACCCTGGAATCGATCCGGGTCCAGACCCATCGCGACCTCGAGGTGCATATCTTCGACAATGCCTCGACCGATGCGACCGGCGCGATCTGCCGGCCGTTTCTCTCCGACGGCCGATTCCACTATCACCGGAACGCGGTCAACATCGGCGCGGTACGCAACTTCAATCGCGTGCACGCCGTCGCACGCGGTGACTTCGTCGTGCCGATGAGCGCGAACGATATCCTCCAGCCGACCTACCTGGAACGTCTGCTGGAGGTCATGCGGCGCGATCCCGCCAACGGCCTGGTCGCCGCGCGCATGTCCCTCCTCGACGACGCATCGCAACCGGTCCCGCAGGATGAGTGGCTGCCCCAGCGCGTGTTCGAGACGGACTGCGGCGATCCGGTCCGCGCCGCGGCCACGGTCATGCGCTCGTGGCACTATCCCAACTATTTCTTCGGCATGTATCGGCGCAGCGTGATGGAACGCCTGCAGCCGCAGCGGTTCCTCTACGGCGGCGACGTCGCGTTCGTGTGCGAGCTGGCGCTCTACGCCAACATCCGCTTCGTCGACGAGACCCTGATCCATATCCGGCGGCACGGGCGTCCCCAGGTCGGGCACCTCGTCCGCGCGTTCTCCGAGGACGTGCTCTACGGCACCCGCCCCGGCAGCATCTTCTCGCGCTTCGACTTGGTGATGCCGTTCGTCGACTTCACCTGGGCGTATCTGGAAATGATCGCGCTCGCCGGCATCGCGGACGAGCAGAAGGGGATCCTCTCGCGGATCGCCATCTCGACGCAGCGCCGGCTGCATGGCCGGCAGATGCGTGCGGAAGTGGCGGCGCTGCTGCGGGTGGGGGAGAAAAACGAAGGCCTCTGGAGCCGGCCCGCGAACCTGCTGCAGCGCTGCCTGCTGGCGCGCCGCCTGCTCGACCGGGTGAGCCGGGCGTTCATCGTCTATCCCGACGAGCCGGCGCTGGCGGACCTTTGCCGGCGGCTGGCGGCGGCGCTGGCGCCCCCGCCCGCCTGACGCCGCAGGCGACGCAGAGCGGCGGATTCTTGGGAATGCGCCGCGTGGTAGGTTTCGCGCCGGGGTAGAGTTGGTGGTGCGGCACGCGGGGTGGCGATGGCGGACGAGGGCGCAGCCGGGCTGGAGGTGGCAATCCTCGCGGGTGGCCGCGGCAGTCGCCTTTGGCCCGAGACCGCGAGCCGGCCCAAGCCCTTGCTGCCGATCGGCGGAACCCCGGTGATCTGGCACGTGATCGTCGGGTTCGCGGCGGCGGGTTGCCGCCGCTTCGCGGTGGCGCTGGGGCATGGCGGCGACGCCATCAGGTCGGCGCTCGCCGAGCTCTGCCGGCTCGACGGCGACCTGGAGCTCGATTTCCGCCGCGGTCGCGTCGACCGGCTCGGCGAGGGCCGCGACCTGTCCGTGCGTCTCGTCGACACCGGTGCGGATGCGGGTACGGGTGCGCGCCTGCGGCGGCTGGCCGCCCATCTGGCCGGCGCCCGGGTCCTGCTCGCCTACGCGGACGGGCTGGCCGACCTGGATGTCGGCGGGCTCCTGGCGTGCCATCGCCGCGCCGGCGCCATGCTCACGATGACCGTCGTACCCCGGCCGGAGCGCTTCGGCCGTGTCGGACTCGACGGCGATCGGGTGACCGCGTTCGCTGAAAAGCAGCCGGAGGACGGGGCATGGATCAGCGCCGGCTGCTTTGTCGTCGAACGTGCCGTGCTCGACCGGCTGTCCGACGGCGCCGCTCTCTCGTTCGAGCGCGACGTGCTGCCCGGGCTGGCGCGGGACGGCGTCGTGGCGGCATACCGCCATGCCGGCTTCTGGCAG
>JBFWXJ010000608.1:0-2754 GCA_050187535.1 Alphaproteobacteria bacterium
CACCATGGCCGCGATCTCGGCCAGCGCCGACTGACTGCGCGGCGGGGCGCCGTCGATGCGCAGCAGGCGGCGCTCGCGCGCATCGGCCTCGGGGTCGCGCCCGGTGCCGACGTCGATCGGCCCCGCTGCCGTCGTCACCGTCGCGTGCAGCCCCCAGGGGCCGCCGCCGACGCGATCGATCTCCGACAGCCGCGCCCGCCTGAGGCCGCGCCCGGGGGCGAGGAAGGAGACCGCTTCCAGCAGGTTGGTCTTGCCGGCGCCGTTGGGCCCGGTGAGCGCGACGGGGCGCGCATCGACGTCGATGCGTGCGGCGCGGTAGCAGCGGAAGTCGGAAAGGTCGAGCCGGACCACGGCGACCGCGGCCGCTGCGGCCTCGGCCGGCGGCGCGGAGCTCGACCGGGGCAGCGCCGTCACACGCGCATCGGCATCAGCACGTAGAGCGCCGACGCATCCTCGCGGTCCTGGACGAGCGTGGGCGAGCCCGCGTCGGCCATGGCGAAGCGGGCATCATCACCCTCGATCTGCTGCAGGATGTCGAGCAGGTAGCGGGCGTTGAAGCCGATCTCGATGCCGGCGGCCGTATAGGCGACCTCCAGCTCCTCCTGCGCGGTACCGGTCTCGGGGCTGGTCGCCGACAGCACCAAGCCCTTGGGATCGACCTGCAGCTTGACCGCGCGCGCCTTGTCCGAGGTGATCGTCGACACGCGGTCGACCGCCTCGAAGAAGGGCTGGCGCGGCACCTCCATGACCTTGTCGTTCTGGGTCGGGATGACGCGCTCGTATTCGGGGAAGCTGCCGTCGATCAGCTTGGAGGTCAGCGTCGCCCCGGCGAAGGTGAAGCGGATCTTGGCGTCGGAGACGGCGATGTCGATCGGGTCGGTCACCTCGTCGACCAGCTTGCGCAGCTCGTTCACCGTCTTGCGCGGCACGATCACGCCCGGCATCCCGGCCGCACCCTCGGGCAGCGGCATCTCGACCCGCGCCAGCCGGTGGCCGTCGGTGGCGACCGCCCGCAGCACGTCGAGGTCGCCGGCCTTGGTCGCATGCACGTAGATGCCGTTCAGGTAGTAGCGCGTCTCCTCGGTCGAGATGGCGAAACGGGTGCGGTCGACGAGGCGGCGCAGCGCGTCGGCCGCGATCGCGAAGCGGTGCGGCAGCTCGCCGCCCGACAGCGCCGGGAAATCCTCGGCCGGCAGCGTCGAGAGCGTGAAGGTCGAGCGGCCGGAGCGCAGCGTCAGGATGCCCTTGGCGCTGTCGGTCTCGAGCTGGACCTGGGCGCCGTCGCGCAGCTTGCGCACGATGTCGTAGAGCGTGTGCGCGGGCACCGTCGTCGCCCCGGGGCGCTGCACTTCGGCCGCCACCGTCTCGACGATCTCGATGTCCATGTCGGTGGCGGCCAGCGACACCTGGTTCTTGTCGCCGCGCATCAGGAGGTTGGACAGGATCGGGATGGTGTTGCGGCGTTCGACGACGCTCTGCACATGGGCCAGTGCGCGGAGCAGGGCGGCGCGTTCGATCGTGAGCTTCATGGCCGGCGTCGTCCGTTCCGGGTAGTCCCAATGGATGGTGTATTCGGCCGTCCAAGGACGGTCCCGACCCGACGCGAAACGCGCCCCGGAAGGGGCGCACGCAACGGAGAGGCAATATACCACGGATCGCAGGTGGGTACACTTCCCCTAAGCTGCTGATGATAAAATGAAAACCGCCCGGCGCAGGGCGCCGGGCGGTTCCGATTCGCCGCCCCCGGCGAAAGGCGCGTCAGTCGCGCCGGCCGCCGAAGAGCTGCAGCAGCAGGACGAAGAGGTTGATGAAGTCGAGATAGAGCGTGAGGGCACCCATCAGCGCCTTCTTGCCCATGGTGTCGCGGCTGTCGGTCTCGACGTAGACTTCCTTGATGCGCTGCGTGTCGTAGGCGGTCAGGCCGACGAACACCAGGACACCGATCACCGAGATCGCGAACTGCAGGGCGGTCGACCCGATGAAGATGTTGACGAGGCTGGCCAGCACGATGCCGATCAGGCCCATCATCAGGAACGAGCCGAAGCGCGACAGGTCGGTCTTCGTGGTGTAGCCGTAGAGGCTCATCGCCGCGAAGGTGCCGGCGGTGATGAAGAAGACGCGCGCAACGCTGGCGCCCGTGTAGCGCAGGAAGATGTAGCTGAGCGACAGGCCCATCAGGGTGGAGAACACCCAGAAGGCGGCCTGTGCGGCGAAGAACGACATCTTCTCGATGCGGAAGCTGAGGAAGAACACCGCGCCCAGCGGCGCCAGCACGATCAGCCAGATGAACGGCGTCTGGGCCACCGCGGCGTAGAAGCCGGTCTGCCAGCCGAGATATGCCACGATGCCGGTGAGCGCCAGGCCCGACGCCATGTAGTTGTAGACCTGAAGCATGTACTGCCGGAGGCCGACGTCGATCTGTGACGCCTCCGCCTCGGCCCGTGTCATAAATCGCCTGTCCTGCCCGTATGCCATTTGCGCCTCCGTTGTCCCGCGTGGGTCTCTCCCGATCGCGAATATAAGGAAGCCGGCCAAACGATCAATATCGGCCGGATATCGCCACCATTACCTTTCGGCGAATTCACCCCGGCGGGGCGTCCACCCCGCTCAGGGATTGCGCAGGAACGGCGCCGCCTTGCGCCCGAGCGCCCGCCAGGTGCCCGCGAAGCCGAAGGCGAGCGTCGCCACGATGGCGAGTGCCGCGGTCGCGACCACCGGTGCGGGCAGGAAGGTCCAGGGCGCGCGCATCACGCC
>JBFWXJ010000609.1:0-2738 GCA_050187535.1 Alphaproteobacteria bacterium
CGACTCGGCCGCCCGCAGGGCGGCGGAAGCCGCCTCCTCGGCCGCCAGCGCCGCCCGCCAATGGAGATGCAGCAGGGTCGCCTCGGTCCGCCGGATCTGCTCGCCGACGCGGCGATAGCGGATCGCCTGACGGGCCTGCTTGCGCAACTGGTCGAGCTGGCCTTCCAGGGTCACGACCACGTCGTCGAGCCGCGCCAGGTTCTGCTCGGCCGCGCGCAGGCGCAGCTCGGCCTCGTGGCGGCGGGCGTGCAGCCCGGCGATGCCGGCCGCTTCCTCCAGGAGGCCGCGGCGCTCCTCGGGCTTGGCGTTGATGATGGCGCCGACTCGGCCCTGGCTGACGAGGCTGGAGGAATGCGGGCCCGTCGCCAGGTCGGCGAACAGCGTCTGGACGTCGCGCTGGCGCGCTTCCTTGCCGTTGACCCGGTAGACCGAGCCGCCGCCGCGCTCGATGCGGCGGGCCACCTCGATCTCCGGCACGTCGTTGAGCAGGGCCGGCGCGCCGCGCGCGGCATTGTCGAGCAGGACCGCGACCTCGGCCACGTTGCGCGCCGGCCGTGCCGTGGTGCCGCCGAAGATGAGGTCGTCCATCTCGCCGCCGCGCATGCGGCGGGCCGAGTTCTCGCCCATGACCCAGCGCAGGGCCTCGACGAGGTTGGACTTGCCGCAGCCGTTCGGACCGACGATGCCGGTCATGCCCGGCTCGATCCACAGCTCCGTCGGGTCGACGAACGACTTGAAGCCCGCCAGCCGCAGCTTGGCGAATTGCACCGTCGTCCGGCCGGCACCTGCCTCCTCGGCGGGAGCAGCGGGCGGCGCGGCGCTGCCGTCGGCCATGGCTTCCCGAGGTTCCGGATCAGCTTCCGGGGACGGCTTTCAGGGCGCGGTCGAAATCCTCGAAGGTCGCGGCACCGCGCATCAGCTCGCCGTTGACGACGAAGCTGGGCGTCGCCTGGATCTTCTGCTGCTGCTGCGCCTCGAAGGCGCGGGCGAGGATGCCCTTCTGGAGCGCCTCGTTCTTCATGCAGGCATCGAACGCCTCCTGCGACAGGCCCGAGAGGCGGGCGATGCCCGACAGGGCCGCGACCGGGTCGCGGGCGTGCGACCAGCTCTCCTGGTTCTTGAACAGGATGTCGACGACCGGGAAGTACCGCTCGGCCGGCAGGCAGCGCGCCATCATGGCGGCGCGCAGCGCGGCGCCATCCAGCGGAAAGTCGCGGAACACCAGCTTGGCCTTGCCGGTGTCGATCCACGCCGCCTTCAGCTTCGGCAGGGTATCCTTGTGGAAGGCCGCGCAGTGCGGGCAGGTGAAGGAGGCGTACTCGACGATGGTGATCGGCGCGTCTGCCTTGCCGATGACGCGGTCGGCCAGCATGGCGTCGGCCGCGTCCTGCGCGCGGGCGGCGGAGACCCAGGCCAGCATCGCCACCACGGCGAAAAGCCACCGACCGATCACAGCAAATCGCGGCAAGCAAACCTCCGATCCACGATATCTTGTGGAATATAGGTGCCGGCCGGAAGCCGCGCAACCGCAGGGGAAGCGGAGGACGGATGGCCGGAAGGCCCAACCTGCTCGTGATCGTGACCGACCAGCAACGCACCGACACCGTCGGCTGCCTGGGCGGCCGGCACATCGCAACACCGGCGCTCGACGCCCTGGCGGCGCGCGGCATCCTGTTCCGCCGCGCCTATACGCCGATCCCGATCTGCTCGCCCGCGCGCGGGTCGCTGTGGACGGGCCTCCTGCCCAACGCGCACGGGGTCGAGGACAACGTCTACGGCGTGCCGGACGCGCTCCGCGGCATTCCGACGCTGTTCGCGCCGCTGCGCGCGGCGGGCTACCGGCTCGGCTATATCGGCAAGTGGCACCTGGGCGAGGCCGATCCCGGGCTCTTCGATCTCTGGGAGGGCTACAACTCGCTGTGGCCGCAATGGATCGTCGCGCCCGACGGCGGCCGGTCCTACCGCTCCTTCGTGGAAACGGACGCCGCCATGCGCTGGCTCGGCGCCCAGGACGGAGCCGCACCCTTCTGCCTCGTCGTCTCCTACTATCCGCCGCATCCGCCCTACGATCCGCCGGCCGAGCATCGCGCCCGCGCCGCCGGTTCGCCCAATCCCGGCTATTTCGGCGCGGCGGCGGCGATCGACGACTGCGTCGGACGGCTGCTCGCCGCCCTCGACGCCTCGCCCCACGGGCCGGGCACCGCGGTCCTCTTCTGCGCCGACCACGCCCAGTTGCTGGAGCCGCGCGACGGCCCCAATCCCAAGCGCAATCTCTACGAGGGAACGCTGCGCATCCCGATGATGCTGGCGCTGCCGGGCGGCCGCGCCGCCGGGACGGCGGTCGACGGGCTGGTCGGCCTGCTCGACGTCGCCCCGACGCTGCTGGAGCTGGCCGGGGCCGCCGCACTGGCCCCTTGCCACGGGGCGAGCCTGCTGCCCTTCGCCGAGCGCCCGGACCCGCCCTGGCGCGACGGCCTGCTGGTCCAGAACGCGACGCGTGCCGGCCGCGACGGCGAGCGGTCGGGACGCCGCGAGCGCGGCCTCGTCGCGCCCGACGCCAAGCTGGTGGTGGCAGAGCGCCGGTTTCCCGCCCTCTACGACCTCGTGGCCGACCCCGACGAGCGGCGCAACCTCCTGGCCGGCCCCGAGCCGGCGACGGCCCGCGCCCGCGACCTGGCCGGCCGGATGCGGACACTGGCGACCGAGGCCGGCGACCGGATCGGGATCGCCGCGGCCGA
>JBFWXJ010000610.1:0-2727 GCA_050187535.1 Alphaproteobacteria bacterium
GCAGCACTGGCGCTCTACCGCCGCCTGGGCTATCGCGTGCGCGGCCCTTTCGGAACCTACCCGGACCATCCCGACAGCGTGTTCATGGAGAAGGAGCTCTAGATGTACGCCGAGAAGTTCCGGCTCGACGGCAAGGTCGCGGTGGTCACCGGCGGCGGTCGCGGCATCGGCCGGGCCGTGGTCGCCGCCTTCCAGGAGGCGGGTGCGCGCGTCGTCGTGGGCGACCTCGAGCCGCAGCCGATCCCGGACGCGGAGAGCTTCCGCCTCGACGTGCGCGACCGCGCCGCCGTCGAGGCCGCGGCCGCCGACGTGCTCGCGCGCTACGGCCGCGTCGATGTCGTCGTCGCCAATGCCGGCATCGCCCGCGGCTCAGATGCGGAGGTGACGCCGCCCGAGCAGTGGCGCGAGGTGATGGACGTCAACCTCGACGGCGTGTGGTGGACGACCCAGGCCTTCGGCCGCGCCATGGTCGCCCGCGGCGCCGGCAGCATCGTGGCGCTGGGCTCGATGTCCGGCATCATCGTCAACAAGCCGCAGCCGCAGGCCGCCTACAACGCGTCGAAGGCCGCCGTGCATGCGCTGGTGCGCTCGCTCGCCGCCGAATGGGCGGCCAAGGGCGTGCGGGTGAACGCGGTGGCGCCCGGTTACATCGGCACCGAGATGACCAAGGGCGGCCTCGCCAACGCCGACTGGAAGCGCACCTGGCTCGAGATGACGCCCATGGGCCGCGTCGGCGAGCCCGCCGAGATCGCGGCGGCCATCCTCTTCCTGGCGAGCGACGCCGCCAGCTTCGTCACCGGGAGCATCCTCTCCGTCGACGGCGGCTACACCGCCTGGTGAGGCGGCACGCCGGGCCGGAGGCTCACAGGAAGAACCGCGGCGACTCGTCCAGGAAGTCGTGGAAGTGGACGACCGTCTGGTCGCGGTCGGCGAGCACGACGGCGTAGGCGGGGGGCTCGTGGCTGCCGGGGACGCGGCCCTCGACGACGAGGTCCAGGGCAACCTGGTGGCTGGTGGCGCGCATCGTGGTGACGGGGATGCCGCGCCACGAGCCGCCGATCGGCCGGTGGAGATGGCCGAAGAAGAGGTGGCGGATGTTGCGCCGTCCTTCGATCACCTGCGCGAACTTCCCGGTCTCCTGCAGCGAGATCTCGTCCATCCGGCGGATGCCGACCGGGAATGGCGGGTGGTGCATGAAGAGGTAGACGGGCGTGTCGCCGGCGGCGTCCAGCGTGCGGGCGAGCCAGCCGAGCCGTGTCTCGCAGCATATGCCCCAGGGCACCTTCGGCTCGTTGGTGTCGATGCAGACGAAGCGGCCGACCTCGGTATCGAGCGTGAACTGCACGAAACCGGATTCGTCGACCGGCGCGGCCGGGAAGGCGGCCCGGAAGTTGCCGCGATCGTCATGGTTTCCGAGCAGCAGGTGGTACGGCAGCCGCAGCTCGGCCAGGCATTCGCGCAGCACGCCATACGCCGCGGCCTCGCCGCGATGGGCGAGGTCGCCGGTGAAGACCGCGAACTCGGCATCCGCATGGTTGCGGTTGATGTCGGCGATGCATTGCCCGAGGCGCACTGCCGGGTCGAGGCCGTAGAGCGTGTCGCCCGGCGGCACGATGTGGGTGTCGGTGACGTGGATGAACTTCATCGGCTTCCCGGCAAGAAAAAGGGGCGGAGGGCGGGGTCGCCGCCTCTCCGCCCCGTGACGGCGGAACTCTAGCAGGTGCGCGTCACTTGGGGACCAGGGCCTGCACGTCCTTGGTCATCGCGGCGAGCGCCGTGCGCGGGGCCGTCGAGCCGTCGACGACGCTCTGCAGGTGGTCCTTGATGACTGCGATGATCTTGAGCCCGTTGTCGCCGGGGAAGGCGTACCAGGGCATCATGTACTTCTGCTGCTTCAGCGACGTCAGGTGGTTGGGCTTGGTTGCGTAGAACGGCTTGAGGCGGTTCGGGTCGTCGGCCGGCAGCGAGTTCGGCGGCATGTAGCCCGTGCCCTTGACCATCATCGTGGCACCATCAGCACCGGACACGAACTTCATGAAGGCCCAGGCGCCCTTCTGCTTTTCCGGGGTGGAGGCGAACATCAGCGCCGCCGCACCGCCCGTCGGCAGCTTGCCGTCGGCGGCCGGCACGGGGAAAACGGCGGTCCGCCACTTGAACTTGCCGCCGACCCCATCGTCGGCGACGCGCAGCAGCGATGTCGATTCCGTCCAGATGCCGACCTTGCCGGCGAAGAAGCTCTGCCGCGCCGCCTCGTGGGCGAGGTTCGGCATCTTCGCGTCCTTGATCATGGCGCCGAGCAGGTCGATCGACTTCTGGCCGGCCGGGCCGTCGAACGCGACCTTCTTCTCGTCGGCCGACATCAGCGTGCCGCCGTAGGACATGACGAGGGCCTGCCACATCCAGTTCCCGGTGATCGTCCAGGAGTGGTAGAGGCCGGTCGTGTCGGCGCCCGTCGCCTGGATCTTGCGCGCGAGGTCGAAGATGCCTTCCCAGGTGTTGGGGAAGTTCTCCGGGTCGCCGCCCGCCTTACGGACGAGATCCTCGTTCATGTAGATGATCGGCGTCGAGACGGCGAAGGCGAGCCCGTAGGGCTTCCCGCCGAAGGTGCCGAGCGCCATCATCGAATCGGAGTAGCCCTGGCCTTTCCAGTCCTTCTCCTGGGCGATGAAGGGCGAAATGTCGACGGCGATGCCGCGGTCGACGAACAGCCGCTGCAGGTTGATCGCC
>JBFWXJ010000611.1:0-2702 GCA_050187535.1 Alphaproteobacteria bacterium
CCGAAGCGGCGATCGCGGCAGAGATGCAGCACCATCCCGCGCCCGACGCCGAGACTGCTTGGCGCGAGGCCGCGCATGCGCTGGTCGTCCGCCGGCTCCTGCTGACCGAGGCGGCCGCGCGCGGCCTCTGGCGGGGTGAAGCCGACGCCGCCGGCCCGGCCGCCGAAGCGGCGATCGAGCGCCTCCTTCAGGCGGCGATCGTCGTGCCGACGGCCGACGAAGAGGCGTGCCGGCTGTACCATCGGCGCAATCCGGCCCGGTTTCGCACCCCCGACCTCTACGAGGCCGAGCACATCCTGCTCGCAGCCGCACCCGACGACGACGACGCCCGGGCGCAGGCGCGCCGGCGCGCATCGGCGCTGATCGCCCTGCTCTCTGCGGCCCCGGAGCGCTTTGCCGAGCATGCGCGCCGCTGGTCGGCCTGTCCGTCGCGCGACCAGGGCGGCCATCTCGGACAGTTCGCGGCCGGCACGACCGTACCGGAGCTCGAGACCTTCCTCGCCGCGCTCGAGGAAGGCCAGCTGTGCCCGGTGCCGGTCGATACCCGCTACGGCGTCCATGTCCTGCGGCTGCTCCGGCGCTCGGCGGGCCGGTCGCTGCCGTTCGAGGCGGTTCGCGACCGGATCGGCGAGATGCTCGCGGCCCACGCCTGGGGCATGGCCGTGCGGCAGTACCTCATGCAGCTCGCTGCCCGCGCCGACGTCCGCGGCGTCGCCCTGGCGCGCGCGTCGGGTCCGCTGGTCCAGTAGTCGCGCCGCCATGGCCACGGTCCCGATCGAGGAACCCGGTCCGGGACGGGCCGCCACGGCGCGCTTCGTGCCGTTCGCCGCCGGCTTCATCCTCACCGCGGCACCGAACTGGACCCGGACACCGCCGATCGCCGGCACTCCGCTCGCGTTGCTCGCCGGGCTGTGGCTGTTCGGGCGGATCGGGCTTGCCGGACTGCTGCCGTCGCCGTGGGCGGTCGCGGCGGACGTGGTCTTCCTGCCGGCGCTCGCGCTCGCCGTCGGCCCGACGATCATCCGTCACTCTGGCCTGCGCAATGGCGCGCTGCTGGGCGTCCTGCTCGGACTCGCCGCCTGCAATGCCGCCTTTCATCTCGACCTCGCGCCGCTCGATGCCGGTGCCGCCCTGCGGCTCGCCGCCGGCATCTTCGTGCTGCTGATTGCGATGATCGGCGGGCGGATCGTGCCGGCCTTCACGCAGAGCGGCCTGCATGTCGCGGGCCGGGCAGCGACGATCGGCGCCTCGGGTGTCTTGGACGGGCTGGCGATCGGCGTGCTCGCGCTGGCGGTCGCCCTCGATGCGGCCGAGGCGGCGCCGGCGACGTGCGCCGCGGCCGCGGGCACGGCGGCGCTGCTCCATGCGGTCCGGCTCGCGCGGTGGCAGGGCTGGCGGACTGCCGACCTGCCGATCGTCCTGGTCCTGCACGCCGGCTACGCGTGGGTGCCGGCCGGCGCGGCGCTGCTCGCCGCGGCGCATCTCGGCTGGCTGCCGCGAACCGCTGGGCTCCATGCCTGGGGGGCGGGTGCCGTCGGCACGATGCTGATCGCGGTGATGTCGCGCGCCTCGCTCGGCCATGGCGGGCGTGTCCTGGCCCCGGACGCATCGACCGTGGCCGCCTATTGTCTGGTCTTCGCTGGCGCCGCGTTGCGGGTCGGCGGCGCGGTCGCCGGCGGTCGATCCGAGATGGCGCTGCTCACCCTCGGCGGTGGCGCGTGGAGCCTCGGCTATTTGCTGTTCGGCCTCCGGTTCCTGCCGATCTGGCTGCGGCCGCGCGCCGACGGGCGGCCGGGCTGACCGGGTTCGACGGGAGGCGGGGCAGCGCGCCGGGCGTCGTCGCCCGCAGGCTCACACCCAGAGATGCCGTAGCCGCGGATGCTCGCGCACGTCGCGGGCACTCGTGAAGATCGTGGCGTCCCAGCCGGCGGCGACCGCGACCGCGACGATCCCGGGCTGGTCGTCGAAGAACATCGGCGGCTGGGTCGGATCGGACACGAGCGCGCGGTCGATCGCGCGGAAGAAGCGCCGGTCGCTCTTCGCGACGCCGATCGCGGCGGTGTAGAACATGCCGTCGAACCGATCGCGCAGGCCGAGCGTGGTCCAGAGATGGTGGGCACGGTGGTGCTCCTGGCCGGTCGCGAGGTAGACCCGGGCAACGCCTCGCTCGCGGATGTCCGCAACGAGCTGAAGGACTTCCGGATTCACGTTCGAGTCCTTCTCGAACCAGTAGCGCATAACGACGTCCGCCGGCCCGTGATGGCCGAGCTGCGGCAGGATCTCGTCCAGGGCCGCGCGCAGGTCGCGGCGGCCGGCGATGCATTCGGCCATCGGCGAGGGTCGACCGTCCGGCGCGCCGAACAGCAGGCGCTGGAAGCCGGCGCGATCGATGCCGAGGTCGGCCTCGATCGTGGCGTCCCACGGCTTCCGTCTCGCGGTGTCCGCATGCCAGCCGTCGATCAGCACGCCGTCGACGTCGAAGAAGACGCACATCCCGGCGGCGTCCGGGCGCGCCGCTTTGCGGCCATGCGCAGCGCCTACCGCCCGAGGCACGGCCTCGGCGGGCGGACGGGGAGCGGCTGGGTGGCGGAGGGGGCGTCCGCCAATGTCATGTCCCAGGCGGTTCGCCGGCGTCCAGAAAACAACGATGGAATGGGCATTATTTCTCGTAGCTGATCCAGCATCGTCCGTTGTGGTCCCAT
>JBFWXJ010000612.1:0-2702 GCA_050187535.1 Alphaproteobacteria bacterium
GCCGTCGCCACGGCCTGCGGCTCGGTGTCGAGATGCTCGGCGAGCAGCCGGTCGAGACGGCCGGCGATGGCCGTGCGCTCGTCCTCGTTGGCCGCCTCGATCGCGAGATCGAGCTCGGTGTCCAGGCCGATCGACCGGTTGTTGAGGTTTGACGAGCCGATCCGGACGAAGCGATCGTCGACGATCACCAGCTTGGCATGGACCATCATGTCGGCGCTGCCGGGCTCGGCCGAAAGCCGGGGGTAGTAGACCCGCAGCCGCCCGAACCGGTCGGTGCGCCGAAGTCGACGAACGAGCCGTTCCTGGTTCGCGCCCATCGCCAGCCGCTCGAGGAGGCTGCGGCTGGTGCGCGTCACGACGACCACGATCTCGGGGCCGTCCGGGCGCGACAGCGCGCGGGCGATCGCCTTGCGGATCGGCGTCGCCGTGATGTACTGCGCCTCGATGTAGACCGTTCGCTCGGCCGAGACGATCGCGTCGATGGTCAGCGCGATGCATTCCCGCGCGTTCTCGCGCTCGCCCCAGGCCGGGCTGGAGCGTGCGATCGCGACCGCGGTCTCCGCGAAGTCCGCTCGAAGGCCATCGGGCCAGGGATCGTCCGCCTTCTCCAGTGGCATCAGCGCTTCGCCGGTCGCGACCCGCCAGCGATCGCGGGCGATCGCAGACACCTGCCGGGCGGCCTCGCCGTCGACCGCCATCTGGATGTCGTGGACCGGGCCATAGGGCGTGCCATCCGGCTTCGTGCGCGCGGGGGCGACCGACGCGTGCCGAGGCGTATCCCACCGTTCGATCGTCAGATCGAGCCCGCCGGCGAATGCCACCGCGTCGTCGATGCAGACGATCTTCTGGTGGTGCGAGCCGTAGACCGGATGAGTCGTATCGAGCCGCAGCGTGATCCGAGGATGGTCCTGCCATTCGTCGCCGATGAGGAGCGCGAGCGGCGCGCTCGGCGTATGGACGACGGCGATGCTCCAGACGAGGATGCGGACGTGCAGGCCCGGGTTGGCCTCAACCAGGGATCGCAGCATCGGGCCGAGGCACTCGGGATGCTCCGGGTCGTCCGGACGAAGGCGAATGCGGCCGTCGAAGTCCCACCCGACGATCAGGATCGAGCGTCGCGCGCGGCGGAAGGCGTCGTCGATCGCACGGAAGTAGGCGTCGCCATCGATGAGCACCGCGGCCCGCTCGGCGCGCGCGATCCGCCAGCAGTTGCGGCCCTGTCGAAGGATCGGCACTCGTCTCTCCCGGATCCGTGTCTCCGCGCCGGAGAAGCCGAGGCAGTAACGCGGAACCCGCCGGTTGGTTGCCCGGGCTGGGCGAAAACGCCACCGGCAAGTGGCGACCGTCGCCCTCGCCGACGGGTCAGCTCGGGAAATGGCGGGAGAGGTCGTCGATCTGGCCCGTGGTCAGCCAGCGCGCGCGGTGCCCGTCGAGCATCAGGAACAGCCGCGCCGTCTCCTCCAGCTCCTCGGCGTTGTAGACCGCATCGTCCAGGCTCTTGCCGGCGACCACCGGGCCATGGTTGGCCAGCAGCACGGCATGATGATCGCGGGCGAGGGTACCGACCGCGGCGGCGAGCGCCCGGTCCCCGGGCCGGAAGTAGGGGACCAGCGGCAGCTTGCCGATGCGCATGACATAGTAGGCGGTGATCGGCGGCAGCACGTCGGCAGGATCGACGTCCGCCATGCAGGCGACGCAGACCGCATGGGTGCAGTGCAGGTGCACCACCGCGTTCGCCGTCGGCCGCGCCGCGTACATGGCCAGATGCAGGAAGGCTTCCTTCGAAGGCGGGTCGCCGGCGATGTGGGCACCATCCGTGCCGACCAGCGATATCCGCTCCGCCTCGAGGTCGCCCATGCACGAGTTGGTCGGGGTCACCAGCATGCCCGAGGGCAGGCGCACGCTGATGTTGCCGCTCGAGCCGTGGGCATAGCGCCGGTCGTAGAGCGACTTGCCGTGGCGGACGATGGCGCGGCGGAGCTGGTCTTCGGTCTGCATGGGACGCTCGACGCTGGCGGTGTCTCGGGCTAGCGGATACGGTGCCGCAAACGACGTCAAGGGACGAACGCCGATGCTGCTCGGGGTGATCGCGGACGACTTCACCGGGGCGACCGACATCGCAGCGATGCTGGCGAAGAACGGCATGCGCACGGTGCAGACCGTCGGCGTGCCTGCCGCCGGCCGGCGGTACGACGCCGACGCGGTGGTGGTCGCGATGAAGAGCCGGACCAACCCGGCAGCCGAGGCAGTCGCGATGTCGCTCGCGGCGCTCGACTGGCTGCAGGGCCAGGGCGCGCGGCAGATCGTCTTCAAGTACTGCTCGACGTTCGACAGCACGGATGAGGGCAACATCGGACCGGTCGCCGAAGCGCTGCTCGATCGGCTCGGCGGCATCGCGATCGCGTGCCCGGCCTTTCCCGCCAACAAGCGGACGATCTATCGTGGCTACCTGTTCGTCGGCGACGTGCTGCTGTCCGAGTCGAGCATGCGCGACCATCCGCTGACACCGATGACCGATCCGAGCCTCGTGCGTGTCCTGGCGCGACAGGTGCGCGACCCGAACAGCGTCGGCCTGGTCGGCTTCGAAACCGTCGCCCAGGGCGGCGGCCGCATCGCGGCGGCGCTCGAGGCGCTTCGGCGCGACGGCAAGCGGTTCGCTGTCGTCGACGCGGTCGCCGATGCAGACCTCCGCGCGATCGGAT
>JBFWXJ010000613.1:0-2692 GCA_050187535.1 Alphaproteobacteria bacterium
CGCGCGTCGTCGACCGGCACCGCCAGGTGGTAGCTGGTCGGCGTGTCCTTGCGCGCCAGCACGACGTCGCCCAGCAGGTCCGGCCGGGCGACCGTCGGCCCGCGGCCGAGATCGGTCCATTCGAGCGGCCCGGCGGCCGCCATCGCGCGGCCGACGTCGAGCCGCATGGCGTGCGGCAGCCCGGCGGCGACACGCTCGGCCCGGATGTCGGCCGGGAGCGCGCGGCAGGTGCCGGGATAGAGCGGCCCCTCCGGCCCGTGCGGCGCGGCGCCGGCGCGCGCGATATCGGCGCGCGTGCAGAAGCAGGGGTAGAGCAGCCCCGCGGCCGAGAGCCTGTCCGACGCCTCGCGGTAGGCGTCGAGGTGTTCGGACTGGACGCGCACCGGACCGTCCCAGTCGAGGCCGAGCCATTCCAGGTCCTCGAGGATGCCGGCCGTGAACTCCGGCCGGCAGCGGCCGGCGTCGATGTCCTCGATGCGCAGGAGGAAGCGCCCGCCGGCGGCGCGCGCCAGCCGCCAGCCGAACAGCGCCGAATGGGCGTGGCCGAGATGGAGCCTGCCGGTCGGGCTCGGCGCGAAGCGGGTCACGATGGCGGTCATGGCGACTGGAGCGAATCTCCGATAGGTAGGCGGGCGGTCCAGCATATGGGGGCGAGGGCGCGATGATGATGGAGCTTTCCGGGCCGACGGTGGGGCCGGCGGCCGGCGGTGCGCCGCGCGAGGTCGTGCTGCTGCTGCACGGCCTGGGCGCCGACGGCAACGACCTGATCGGGCTCGCCCCCTATCTGGCCGCCCGCCTGCCGCACGCCGCCTTCGCCGCGCCCAATGCCCCCTTCCCGTGCGACATGGCGCCCTACGGCTACCAGTGGTTCAGCCTGCAGGACCGCAGCCCGGCGATGATGCTGGCGGGCATCCAGGCGGCCGCACCCATGGTCGATGCCTATGTCGACGGCCTGCTGGAGGGCCTCGGTCTCGGCGACGACCGGCTCGCCTTCGTCGGCTTCTCGCAGGGCACGATGATGTCCCTCCATGTCGCGCCCCGCCGGGCGAAGGCGCCGGCCGGCGTCGTCGGCTTCTCGGGCGCGCTCCTGGCGGGCGAGCGGCTGCCGGACGAGATCCGGTCGCGGCCGCCGGTGCTGCTGGTCCATGGCGACGGCGATCAGGTCGTGCCCTTTGCCGCCATGGCGACGGCCGAGGGCGCGCTGGCGGCCGCCGAGGTGCCGGTGCGCAGCATGCGGCGGCCGGGCCTCGGGCATTCGATCGACGAGCCGGGCCTGCGCGCCGCCGCCGATTTCCTGGCCGACGCCTTCGCCCCCTGAGGCGACGGGCGGGGCAGGGCTGGCGGATCGCGCCGGACGCACCGTCTATATCAACATGTTGTGCCGCGGAGACGGCTCCGTTATCAGTTCGTAACAGTTCGCATGGTAAGGGGTGCCGGTGGCGGCTGGCGGTCGCCGGTGTCCGACAGGGAAGGGGAAACCGGCCCCGTGTCGCTCGAGGCGAGTCCTGCGCTGGTGCTGAACGCGGATTTCCGCCCCCTCAGCTATTTTCCGCTGTCGCTCTGGTCCTGGCAGGAAGCGGTCAAGGCGGTGTTCCTCGACCGCGTGAACATCGTCTCCTATTACGACCGGGTGATCCGCTCCCCCAGCTTCGAGATGCGCCTGCCCAGCGTCATCGCGCTGAAGGAGTTCGTGCCGACCGAGCGCAGGCCGGCCTTCACGCGGTTCAACGTGTTCCTGCGCGATCGCTTCCATTGCCAGTATTGCGGCGAGCCGTTCCCGACCCACGAGCTGACCTTCGACCATGTGCGTCCCCGCTCGCGCGGCGGGCGCACCACGTGGGAGAACGTCGTCACCGCCTGCGGCAGCTGCAACCTGCTGAAGGGCAACCGCCTGCCGGCCGAGACCGGGATGTGGCCGCGCGTCCGCCCCGTGCAGCCGACGACCCATCAGCTCCAGGAGCATGGCCGCTCGTTCCCGCCCAACTACCTGCACGAGAGCTGGCGGGACTTCCTCTATTGGGACAGCGAGCTCGAATCCGGATAGCGCTGGCCCTGCGGGTGAGCCAACCGGCCGACTCTCTGCTATGAGACGGCATGAAGCCCCCCATCCTCGTTCCGATCCACCGCGAAGGCTGGCCGTTCGTCGCGGCCTTCGCCGTCGTCGCGGCCGGGTTGGCGCTGCTGTGGCAGCCGCTCGGCTGGATCGGGCTGATCGCGACCGCGTGGTGCACCTATTTCTTCCGTGATCCCGCCCGCGTCGTGCCGGACCGCGCCGGGCTGGTGGTCAGCCCGGCGGACGGCGTGGTGCAGCTCGTCGAGCCGGGGGTGCCGCCGGCCGAGCTCGGCATGGGCGAGCTGCCGCGGCCGCGGGTCAGCATCTTCATGGACGTATTCGACGTTCACATCAACCGGATGCCGGTAGCGGCGACGGTGACCCGCACCGCCTACCGTCCCGGCAAGTTCATGAACGCCTCGCTCGACAAGGCGAGCTCGGACAACGAGCGGATGGGCCTCGTGCTGCGGATGGACGACGGGCGCGACCTGGCGGTGGTGCAGATCGCGGGGCTGGTCGCCCGGCGCATCAAGTGCTGGGTCGGCACGGGCGAGCGGCTGGCGGCCGGCGAGCGGTTCGGCATGATCCGCTTCGGCAGCCGGGTCGACGTCTATCTGCCGGACGGGACCGCGCCCCTGG
>JBFWXJ010000614.1:0-2684 GCA_050187535.1 Alphaproteobacteria bacterium
TCGACAACGGCGTCGGCGGTCTCTTCACGTTCGGTGTCGGCGGCAATGGCGACGACGTCCAGAACGACTTCATCTTCGCGGGTGCCGGCGACGACATCGTGTCCGGGCACGGCGGCGCCGATTTCATCGTGGGCGGCAACGGCGACGACACGATGTCCGGCGGCAGCGGCGACGACCTCATCCTGGGTGACCTCTTCGGCAGCGACAGCAACCAGACCTACGACGACAGCCTGTCGGGCGGCGCCGGCGCCGACATGATCCTCGGCGGCAACGGCGACGACCGCATCGAGGGCAACGAAGGCAACGATTCGTTCACGCTCGGCGGCAACGGCGACGACAACGACAACGTCTACCTGACGAGCACCGGCGGCCTCTTCGGCGGCGAAGGCAACGACACCATCGACGGCGGCAGCGGCAACGACATCCTGATGGGCGGCAACGGCGACGATTCGCTGGTCGGCGGTGACGGTTCCGATCTGTTCGCCTATGACCCGGGCGATTTCGACGGCGGCGTCGACACCATCGCCGACTTCACCTACCTCGACCGCATCCTGATCGCCTCTCGCGAGAACTGGGGCAGCGGGCTCGATCCGATCGACGTCTCCAACGAGAATGCCGGCAACCTCGTCACCGCCAAGGACAACGTCCTGATCGGCGGCGACAAGTCCTACGACATCGAGACCTTCGACCAGTTCCTGACGCAGGGCGCGGCCGACATCACCGGGCGGCCGGGCTTCTACGTCTTCTACAACGCCAGCATGAACGCCGCGCAGGTCTGGTTCGATGCGGACATGCACTCGACCGACGGGGCACAGCTGGTGGCCGTGCTGACGAACATCAAGTCGGCGCAGCAGCTGAAGGACACGATCAACTTCGGCTCCTTCGTCGAGGAAGACTTCATCGTCTGATCCGGGTCGAGGCCCGCGCGGCATGGCCGCGCAGGCCTCCCCTCCGGGCGCCCGGCCGACGCCGCGGGCATGACCTACGAGTTCCAGTTCGGGTCGGTATTCGCCGGCTTCGACCAGCTCCTCTGGGGTGCCTGGCTGACGGTGCGCCTGTCGGCGATGGGCATCGTGCTCGGGCTCGCCATCGGCGTGATGGGCGGATGGGCGCGGGCGGACGGCCCGCGCTGGCTGCGGGCCGCGGTCGGCGCCTATGTCGAGGCGATCCGCAACACACCCTTCCTGGTCCAGCTCTTCCTCATCTTCTTCGGGCTGCCCGGCCTCGGCATCCGTCTCGACGCGGGCACGGCGGCGCTGCTGACGCTCACCATCAATACCGGCGCCTACTGCACGGAAATCGTGCGCGCCGGCATCGAGGCGGTGCCGCGCGGCCAGCTCGAGGCCGGGCGCGCGCTCGGGCTGACGCGCTTCCAGGTCTTCCGCTTCCTCGTCATCTTTCCCGCGCTGCGCACCGTCTATCCCGCACTCGCCAGCCAGTTCACGCTGATGATGCTGGCGACCAGCGTCGTCTCGCAGATCTCGGCCGAGGAGCTGACCTTCGCCGCCAACTTCATGCAGTCGCGCACCTTCCGCAGCTTCGAGATCTATGCGGTGGTGACGGTCATGTACCTGGCGCTGGCGCTGCTGTTCCGCGCGTTCTTCCGCGCCGTCCACTGGCTCGTCTTCGAGCGCGGCCGATGATCCGCGAGTTCGGCACCGGCGAGGTCTTCTATCTCGTCCTGGCGCTGCGCTGGACGGTGATGCTGTCGGCGATCGCCTTCGTCGGCGGCGGGTTGCTGGGACTGGCGCTGACGGTGCTGCGGGTCGCGCCCTGGCGTCCCGGGAACTGGCTGGTCGCGGGCTACGTCCAGCTCTTCCAGGGCACGCCGCTCCTGATGCAGCTCTTCGTCTTCTATTTCGGCTTCGGGATCTTCGGCTTGGACGTGCCGGCGATCGTCGCCGCCTCGGCCGCCCTCATTCTCTATGCCGCGGCCTTCCTGGCGGAGATCTGGCGTGGCTGCATCCAGGCGATCCCCAAAGGCCAGTGGGAGGCCGCCCGCGCGCTTGGCCTGCGCTTCCTTCCGGTGATGTGGCTGGTGGTGCTGCCGCAGGCCGTGCGCATCGCCGTGCCGCCGACCGTGGGATTCCTCGTCCAGCTCGTGAAGAACACGTCGCTGGCGTCGATCGTGGGATATGTCGAGCTGACGCGGGCCGGGCAGGTGATCAACAACGCCACCTTCCAGCCGTTCTCCGTCTTCGCCGTCGTGGCGCTGCTCTACTTCGCGCTGTGCTGGCCGCTGTCGGTCGCGGCCCGCCGGCTGGAGCGCCGGCTGGCGCCGGGCGGCCCCGCCGCGCGCGCGATCCCCTGAGCGGCCGCTCGCGGTCCTTGCGGGGCGCGCGCGGCGATGGTGGAATTCGCGTCAGCGGCGACCGCCGCGCATGGAGGGAATCCCGGATGCGTTCGTTCCTCTCGCGGCTCCTGTGGTTGCCGCTCGCGCTCATGCTGGCCGCCACGGCCCAGGCAGCGACCCTCGACGACATCGTCAAGCGCGGCGTCGTCAAGATCGGCATCGATCTGGGCGTGCCGCCCTACGGGCTAACCGACGCCAACCAGAAGCCGGCCGGCTACGACGTCGAGGTGGCCGAGCTGATGGCCAAGGACCTCGGCATCAAGCTCGAGATCGTGCCGCTCACCGGCCCCAACCGCATCCCCTTCCTGCTGACCAACAAGGTCGACGTCGT
>JBFWXJ010000615.1:0-2638 GCA_050187535.1 Alphaproteobacteria bacterium
AAGGTCGCCATCGTTGCAACCATGCGAAAGCTCATCGTCGCCCTCAACGCCATGGTCGCCGCAGGCGAAAACTGGAGAGACCCAGAAACTCAACAAGCCGCTTGAAACACAGTTGCTCGGGATGAGGAGGGACGGGGGATTGCACAGCGGTCGATGGCAAGCCCGAACGGTCCTCATCCCGAGCATCGTCGAGGGACGCAACGACGTCGGGCCCGCTCCCTCAATAAGCCCATGGCCGGCGCGCGGAATCGGAAGCGCGCCAGGCCGCTATCTCCGCCCCACGGGCGAGCGTCATGTCGATCTCGTCGACGCCGTCGAGCAGCATCCGGCGCAGCGTCGCCGGAGCGGTGAAGGCGTAGGCGGTGCCGTCGGGCGCGGTCACGAGCTGCGCCTCCAGGTCGACGGTCACCCGCGCGTTGCCCTGCGCCTCTTCCATCTGCCGGGCTATCGACCGCACCGCCTCGATCGGCAGCTCGACCGGAAGCAGCCCGTTGCGGAAGCAGTTGGAGAAGAAGATGCCGCCGAAGGAGGGCGCGATGAGCGCGCGGAAGCCGTATTCGCGCAAGGCCTTGGGGGCCGCCTCGCGCGACGAGCCGCAGCCGAAGTTGCGGTCGGCCAGCAGCACCTCGGCGCGGCTCCACGGCTCGCGGTTGAGGATGAACTCGGGATTCGGCTCGCGGTCCTTCAGGTAGCGGGCGCCGGCGAAGAGGCTGGCGGCGTGGCCCTCGTTGCGCACGCGCAGCAGCTCCGGACCCGGCACCATCTGGTCGGTGTCGATGTTGATGCGCAGCATCGGCACTGCGATGCCGGTCACGCGGACGAACTGTTCCATGGGCCGCCTCCTCAGGACGCGAGCGGCCGCGCGTCGGCGATGGCGCCGGCGACGGCCGAGGCGGCGACGGTGGCCGGGCTCGCGAGATGGGTGCGCGACTTCGGCCCCTGGCGCCCCTCGAAGTTGCGGTTGGTCGTGCTGACGACGCGCACGTCGGCCAGTCGCCCGGCGCCGCTGCCGCACATGGCGCAGCCTGACTCGTGCCACTCGAAGCCGGCCTCGCGGAAAATGCGATCGATGCCCTCGGCCTCGGCCGCCGCCTTCACCTGGGTCGAGCCCGGCACGCAGATCGCCTCGATGCCGGGCGCCACCTTGCGGCCCTTCAACACCGCCGCCGCGGCGCGCAAATCCGACAGGCGCGCATTGGTGCAGGAGCCGATATAGGCGACGTCGATCGGCACGCCGGCGATCGGCATGCCCGGCTTCAGGCGGATGTAATCGAGTGCCCGCTCCATCAGGCCGCGTGCGCCGGGATCGGCGACCGAGGACGGGTCGGGCACGCGGCCGTCGATGGCCATGACCTGCTGCGGGCTGGTGCCCCAGGTGACCTGCGGGCGAATGTCGCGGCAGTCGATCGCGACCTCACGGTCGAACACCGCATCGGCATCGCTCGGCAGCGTCCGCCAGTAGGCGGCGGCCCGGTCCCAGTCGGCACCTTCGGGCGTGAACTCGCGGCCGTGCAGATAGTCGAGCGTCACGTCGTCGGGCGGCACGAAGCCGTACTTGGCGGAGAACTCGATCGCCATGTTGCAGAGCGTGAGGCGCGCCTCGACCGGCAATGCCCGCACCGCCGGGCCGGCGAACTCGACGGCGTAGCCGATCCCACCGTTGGCGCCGATCGTGCCGATCAGGTGCAGCACCATGTCCTTGGCGTGGACGCCCGCCGGCAGCGCGCCCTCGAAGGAGACGCGCATCGTCTTCGGCTTCATCTGCGCCAGCGTCTGCGTCGCCAGGACATGCTCGCCCTCGGTCGAGCCGATGCCCCAGGCGAGCGCGCCGATGCCGCCGACCGTGCAGGTGTGGCTGTCGCCGCAGACCAGCGTCAGGCCCGGCAGCGCCACGCCCAGCTCCGGCGAGACGACATGGACGATGCCCTGGCGCGGGTCGCCCACGTCGAAGAAGTGGAAGCCGTAGTCGCGCGAGTAGCGCCGCGTGTCGCGGATGAGATCGGCGCCTCCCGTCGCCCGCGTGTCGTCGGGCCCGCGGCCGGGCCGCGTCGAGACCACGTGGTCGATGACCGTGTAGACCTGCCGCGGAGCGGCGGGTGGCCGACCCGAACGCTCGAGCGCCCGCATCGCCGAGCTGCCGCTCATCTCGTGCAGGAAGAGGCGGTCGATCTGGAGGAGCGAGGTGCCCTCGCCCAGATCGGCGACTACATGGTCCGACCAGACCTTTTCGAAGAACGTCCTGGGGCTACGCAAGGCGCTTTCCTTCCCCGGCCCGCGGACTTCCGCCGCGTGTGCCGTCTCTTCGCGATCATGTGCCGACCAGCCGCGGCTCGCGCATGCGGTGCAGGTTTTCCTCCGCCTGCTCGCGCAGCCGCGTGATGTGCCGGCGAACCATCATCTCCGCCAACTCGCCGTCGCGCTGCTCCAGTGCCTCGAGGATGCGCTGGTGGTCGTTCCAGGAGCGCTGCCCGCCGGCGCGCACCCATTCGAAGTTGGCGCGCCACATGCGGTACAGCGTGTAGAAATCCTCGTTCAGCAGGCGTGACAGCCGCGGGTGATAGGCACCGCTGACGATCCGCATGTGAAAGTCGTTTCGCCCGCCGAGCGTGCCGCCGCGGGCGACCTCGCCCTCGTAGAT
>JBFWXJ010000616.1:0-2625 GCA_050187535.1 Alphaproteobacteria bacterium
GCCGGCCTGATCCACGGCGACGGCAACCGGCCGGAAGGCGTCGATCCGGCGGACCTGGTGCCGTTCGACCTGCGCGGCAACGAGGCGATCAACCTGGTCGGCACCTACGCCGACAGCCTGACCAACCCGGGCGAGATCGCCGGCGGCGTGAAGATGGGCGGCGGCGGCGACATGCTGGAGAACAGCGGGTCGATGACGGCCAAGGGCGGGTCTGCGGTGGACATGGGCGCCGACGACGACACGCTGACCAACAAGGGCGCGATCACCGGCGACGTGCTGATGGGGACGGGCAACGACACCGTCAACCTGTACGCCGGCTCGTCGATCATGAGCGTGCTCGACGGCGGCGGCGGCACCGACACGCTGAACCTGATGGGCGACGGCGAGGGCAGCCTCGGCGACATCCAAGGCTTCGAGGCCATCAACCTGGCCGGCGGCACCTGGACCGTCAACGACGAGGGCGTGCCGGTCGAGTTCCAGGACGGCGCGCAGACGCTGTGCATCGCGGCCGAGCTTCTCGCCGACGGCGCGTTCGCCGGAACCATCGGCGGCTTCGGCTTCGACGACCTGATCGTGCTCAAGGACGTCGGGCTGGCGACGTCGGCGACGCTGGGGGCGGGCAACCTGCTGACGCTGACCGGCCTGGCCGGCGGCCCGGTCACCCTGCAGCTCGACCCGGCGCAGGACCTTGCCGGGCTCGCCTTCCGGCTCGGCGACGACGGCGCCGGCGGCACCACCATCGCCCTCGACCACGTGCCCACCGCCGGCGACGACGAAGCCAATGCCACCGTCGGCCAGGCCGTCGCCCTCGACCTCCTGGGCAACGACGGCGACGCCGACGGCGACGCGCTCAGCCTCGTCCTGCAGGACCTGCCGACGCTGGGCGTCCTGGTCGAGAACCCCGACGGCAGCTTCGCCTACACCGCCTTCGCCGCCGGCACCGAGACCTTCACCTACCGCGTCGGCGACGGCGCCGCCGCCAGCAACCTCGCCACCGTCACCATCGAGGTCGGCCTCGGCGCCAACGCCATCGACTTCTCGGCCGCGACCGCCAACACCACCAAGCAGGCGACCGCCACCGCCACCGCGGTGCTGGGCGGCTCCGGCAACGACACCATCGTCGCCAACAACCTCGGCAATGCGCTCAACGGCGGCGCCGGCAACGACTACCTGGTCGGCGGCAACGGCAACGACGTCATCGTCGGCGGCGCCGGCAACGACCGCCAGATGGGCCGCGGCGGCGGCGACATCTTCGTCTTCCGCCCCGGCTTCGGCAGCGACACCGTCCAGGACTTCCAGCTCGGCACGGCCGACCACCACGACACCCTCGACCTGCGCGGCCTCGGCTTCGCCTCGGTCGAAGACGTGCTGGCGCACACCGACGCCGGCCCCAACGCGGTCATCCACGCCGGCGCCGACCAGATCACCCTGACCTTCGTCGGCAAGGACGCGCTCGCCGCGCACCTCGACGTCATCTGGGTGTGAGGCCGGGCATGCAACGTTCAGTCCAGCGCGTAGAACCAGGAGTACAGGCAATGACCAGGAATATCTTCGGCGCCCTGCGCCTCGCGGCCATGGCGGCCGTCCTCGGGCTGGCGGCGGCGCCGGCGGCGGCGGTGACCGTCGGGTTCGACCACAGCGGCACGGTCTCGACGGTGGTGACCGTGGGCGGCCACGGCAGCGGGCTCGACTTCGAGCTCAACTTCGGGGCGCCGGCGGGGGCGACGGTGGAGGGCGACTTCACGCTGGAGGTGCGCAACAAGGACGACGCGACGATCAGCCTGGTGAACTTCCTCGGGCTGTCGTTCAACCCGTCGCCGGCCGTGGCGGCCTATGGCGACACGACGATCCCGCCGGGCGGGCTGGTGCTCGACTTCGCCTTCACCGACACCATGACGTGGTCGGTGTCGCTGACCCCAGACGACACCGGCCCGCTGTCGCTGATCATCACCAGCACGCTGACCCCGAGCGCCAACTTCGGGCCGTTCAGCCCGCAGCTCGACGTCGGCCTCTCCGGCGACCTCTACGTCGCCTCCGCCCCCGCCGCCCTGCCGCTGTTCATCGGCGGCCTCGGCATGATCGGTTGGCTGGGTCGGCGGCGGCGCGGCCCGCAGGCCTGAAGGCGGCATCCGATCGGCGGCGAAGGGATGCCGCGCCCGGTTTCCCGCCGGGTCGCATCCGCGCCGCCGGGCCGGCGCGCCGTCGCGGCTGCGGGCACGGCCGGCGGCGCGCCATCACGAAGACCCGCCGATCCCGACCTGGGTCGTGCTCGACCGTTGCCGCATCGTCGAGCGCCCAAGGCCGGGGTCGACGCCGCCTTCGGCGGCCCGGCCGCCGGAGCCGTTCATTGACAGCCCCCGACCCCCTCCTTTAGAACGGCCCACGCATACGCCGTGTCAAAACATCCACTCCCGGCGGAGGGATGGCCGAGTGGCTGAAGGCGGCGGTTTGCTAAACCGTTATAGGGGCTTAAACCCTTATCGGGGGTTCGAATCCCCCTCCCTCCGCCAACTTCTATCGCGACAACGTTCTCCGCCGCCGTGCGGCACCGACGAAAACCCCAGTATCCGCGCGGTTCACCCACCAAAGCTGTTGACCGAGTGAACCGCGCCGGAGCCCGAATTC
>JBFWXJ010000617.1:0-2620 GCA_050187535.1 Alphaproteobacteria bacterium
GTCCGGCGCGCGGTCGGCCAGGCCCGCGAGCAGGTCGACGGCGCCGGCATAGTCACCGTCATAGGCGCGGTTGGTCGCGAGATCGACCGCCGCGGACAGATCGTCCGGGGCGGCCGCCAGGGCCCGGGCCAGCGCCGCACGCCCGCCGCCGAGGTCCCCGGCGAGGGTCAGCGCCCGGCCGAGCCCCGCCAGCACGGCCGGATCGTCGGGCGCGAGGGAGGCGGCCGCGCGGAATGCCTCCAGCATCTCCGGCGACCGGCCGAGGACATCCAGCGCCCGGCCGAGGTTGGCCCACGCCTCGACGAAGGCCGGATCGAGACGCACGGCCTCGCGGAAGCACCGGACCGCGTCATGGGGCCGGCCGGTGGCGCGGCGCAGCGCGCCCAGCGTATTCCACGCATCCGGGAAGCGCGGCACGCCGCGCGTGACCGCCTCGGCCAGCGCCGCAGCCTCGTCGACGCGGCCCAGTCGATGCAGCGCCATCGCCAGCAGGTTGGCGGCGGCCGGATCGCCGGGCCGGGCCGCCAGCGCCCGGCGTGCCGCGTCGGCCGCCCCGGCCGGGTCACCCGCCCGCAGCGCCGCCGCGGCGTCGCCCGTCGTCACCGCGCGCGACCGGGGGTCGCGATTCGCCCCGGCCGTGCTAAGCATCGGGCGCGATTCCCGACCAGCACCTGCCGAGGAGACCGATGGCCACGACCCGCGAAGAGCTGCTGCGCCGCCGCGACGCGGTCGCCGCCGCCCACGGACCCTGGGTCGGCCACAACATTCACCTGGGGGAAGGCGTCTTCACGATCGGCGACCATGTGGAGGGTGCCGAGAACACCGCACGCCACCTCCTGCAGCTGGTCGGCACGATGGCGAAGAAGCCGCTCGACCAACTGCGGGTCCTCGACCTCGGCTGCAGCGAGGGTCTCTATTCCATCGAGCTCGGCCTGCACGGTGCCGAGGTGCTGGGCGTCGAAGGGCGCGCGGACCCGCTGGCCAGGGCCCGCTTCGCCGCCGAGACGCTGGGCCTGGAGCGGGTGCGGTTCGTCCAGGGCGACGCCCGCGAGGCGACGGCCGAGCGCTGGGGCCGCTTCGACGTCATCCTCAACTGCGGGCTGCTCTATCATCTGGACGTCCCCGACGTCTTCCACGTGCTGGAGAACATGGCCGGCATGTGCGACGACCTCGCCATCGTCGAGACCCACTACGCCCAGACCGTGGCCGAGCGGGTCGTCCATCGCGGCCGCGAGTATTTCGGCTTCAGCCGCCGCGAGCACGAGGACACGGCCGACGCCGGGACGCGGGCCAGGCGCGAATGGGCCTCGCTCGACAACCCGCACTCGTTCTGGCTGAGCAAGCCGTCGCTGGTCAACGCCATCGCGCGGGCCGGCTTCGCCACCGTCACCGAATGCCTCTATCCCGCGATCCTCAGCTTCGGCGACCGCGAGACCTTCGTCGCCCACAAGGGCGAGACGCGCGCGCTGCGGTCGACGCCCCTGCCGGGGATCTTCGAGGATCGTTTCCTCACCCAGGACTCGCTGCGCCGGCCGCTCGCCGTGTGGGAAGGCCAGCGCCACGTCGACAACCCCGCGACGACGCCCAAGTTCTTCGACACCACGGCCCGCGACCTCGACGGCCTGCGCCGGCGCGCCGACGAGAGCGAGGTGCAGCTGGACGCCATCGACCAGCGCCTGGCGCAGATCGACGGCAGCCTCGCGACCCTGTCGACGGCGCTGGATGCGCGCACGAGTGCGGTGGAGCAGCGGCTGGACCGCACCATCCCGGAGCTCGCCCGCCTGGCGGCCGAGTCGGAACGGCAGGCCGCCTATTCGGCCTCCCTGCAATCCTCGCTCAACGACTGGCTGAACGGGCTGTGGACCGCGCTGAATGCCGCGACCGCCGAAATCGGCCGGACGCGCGAGGAGATCGAGCGGATCCGCGAGGCGCAGAAACGCCCATGGTTCATGCGCCGACGGGGCGGCTGAGGTCGCGCGCCAGCACGGCGAGGGCATCTTCCCAGCCACCGTCCGACGCCTGGCGCAGCAGCGGGTGGTCCGGAAACCAAGGGGATCGCTCCAGCCCCGCCCGCCAGCGGAACTCCGGCGGCCAGGGCACCAGGACCCGAGAAGGGCGCCCGGCACCGGCGCGCAGATGGACGTTGGTGTTGCTGACCGCGACGTACTCGTCCAGCACGGCCAGCGTGGCCAGCATGTCGTCCAGGGATTCGTGCAGGTCGCCGAAATCGGCGGCGGGGCGACCGAGACAGGCCTGGAACGCCGCGACGTCGGCGGGCCGGGCCCCCCGCTGGAGCACGATGACGGTGCCGGGCCAGCCCGCCACGACGCGGCCGAGGATGGCGGGCGGCAGCTCCTTGAGCAGCGCTCCCGGTCGCCGCAGTCCCGCCTGCCACGTCACCGCCAGCCATGGGCTCGGGCCGGCGGCAGCCAGCCGAGCGGCGGCCCGCGCCAGCCGATCGGGTGCCGGCGCCAGGGGCAGCGGCGGCGGCGGGGGGCGGCGATGGGCCTCGACGAGGAAGGGCAGGTCGCCCAGCGGCAGCATCCGGTCGGGCACCCGGACGGGTCGCCCCAGTCCCGGCACGCGCGCGATCAGGGGCGCGAGCTTGGGCAGCGGGTCG
>JBFWXJ010000618.1:0-2601 GCA_050187535.1 Alphaproteobacteria bacterium
GGGCGCGGGCGGCGGCATCGACACCGTCGTCACCACCGTCACCCGCACGCTCGGCGCCAACTTCGAGAACCTGCAACTCGCCCAGTCGAATACGCCCGGCATCGACGGCTACGGCAACGCGCTCGCCAACCAGATCATCGGCAACACCGACGGCAACGTGCTGGAAGGCAAGGCCGGCGACGACTTCCTCAACGGCGGCGCGGGCAACGACGACCTCGACGGCGGCACGGGGATGGACACGCTGCTGGGCGGCACCGGCAACGACCTGCTCGACGGCGGCGAGGACGAAGCCATCGTGCTGGTCGCCGGGCTCTCGGGTGGCGGAGGTGGTGGTGGCGGCGGCAGGGCCGATTCCTTCACCGCGCCCGCCCCCGACCGCGGCATCGACGACTTTCGCGCCGACCCACCCGCCGCCGGCGCCTCCGGCTACGCCGACCGGCTGCATGGCGGCCAGGGCCAGGACAGCCTCTACGGCCGCGGCGGCGACGACCTGCTCTACGGCGATGCCGGCGACGACGGGCTGCTCGGCGGCGACGGCGCCGACTGGCTCGACGGCGGCACCGGCAAGGACACCATGGCGGGCGAGGCCGGCAACGACATCTATGTCGTCGACTCCGTGCTCGACACGGTGATCGAAGGGGCCGGAAAGGGCATCGACGGCGTGTTCTCTTCGGTCGACTGGACGCTCGGCGCCAACGTCGAGAACCTGGCGCTGACCGGCGGGGCCGGCAACCACATCGCCGGCACCGGCAATGGGCTCGCCAACTGGATCGTCGGCAACGACGGCAGCAACGTCATCGACGGGCTGGGCGGCGACGACTTCCTCATGGGCCTCGGCGGCAACGACTTCCTCGACGGCGGCACCGGCGCGGACTCGATCATGGGCGGCGACGGCGACGACGTGCTGGACGGCGGCGCCGACGCGGTCGTGGCCGGCCCGGCGCTGGCGATCGCGGCGGCCGGCTTCGCCGACGTCATGGCCGGCGGCAACGGCGACGACATCCTCTACGGGCGCGGCGGTGCCGACTCCCTGTCGGGCGACAACGGTGCCGACCAGCTCTTCGGCGGCGCCGCCTCGGACACGCTGCTGGGCGGCAACGGGGCCGACACCGCCGATGGCGGGTCCGGCGCGGACTCGATCTCCGGCGGCAACGGCAACGACAGCCTGCTGGGCGGCACCGATGCCGACCGCATCGACGGCGGCAACGGCAACGACACGATCTTCGGCGGCACCGGCAACGACACCATGACGGGCGGCGACGGCGCCGATCGCTTCGACTTCTCCGGCGCGTTCGGCAACGACCGCATCGTCGACTTCGATGCCGACGAGGGCGATCGCCTCGTCATCCACGGCTACGGCGCGCCCATGAACCAGATGGCGGAGCTCCTCGCCTGCGTCGACGACGACGGCACGAACACGACGATCGACCTGACATCGGTCGGCGGCGGCACCATCGTGCTCGCCAACTTCGTCGGCCTGCAGGCGGCCGACGTCTTCCTCTTCGCGTGACCTTCGGGCGTGACGGTGGCGGCCGGATGCCGCCGCCGTCACGCGCCGAGGCCGACCGCCTCCAGCGCGGCGGCCTGCCGGCGTTCCAGGGTCGTGCGGTCGAAATCGTCGACGAGGCCGTGGAACATCGCGTGCCAGTCGAGCTCGGCTCCCAGCCGCATGAAGACCGAGCCGAGGCCGATGGCGGCCCTGTCCATCAGCACGAACTCGCGTGGCGGCGTGACGCCGCCGATCCTGCGCAGCTCACGGTGGACGCTGGCCGCGACCTCCGCGCCGAAGCGGCCGCTCTTCGATTCCTGGATGGGCTTCACGCCGGGCGTCAGCAGCGGTGCGTAGAGGAATCGCGCCCATTCGTTCATCACGGTGATGAGCGCCTTGGAGGGCTTGGCGAAGCCCCAGCTCTCATAGGCGTGGACGGCCAGCTCCTCGTCGTCGTCGCGCAGCGCCTTGTAGAGGTCGATCACGCCGGCGACGAAAGCGGGCCGGAAGACGCGGATGCAGCCGAAGTCGAGCAGGTTGATGCCGTCGTCGGACCTGAGCGTGTAGTTGCCGAGATGCGGGTCGCCGTGGATCACGCCGTAGCGGTAGAACGGCACGTACCACGCCCGGAACAGGTGATGGGCGATGCGGTTGCGCCGCTCGACCGGCGCCGTCTCGGCGGTCGCCAGCCCGACGCCGTCGAGCCAGGTCATGGTCAGCAGGCGGCCCGACGACAGCTCCGGGAAGACCGCGGGCACATGGGCGCCGGGCTCGCCCGCCAGCATCGCCGCGTAGAGGGCGAGGTGCCTGGCCTCGCGGCGGTAGTCGAGCTCCTCGCGCAGCCGGTCGGCGATCTCCGCGTGGATCTCGTCCAGCCGGACGGCGCTGTCGTAGCGCTGGTAGAGCTGGAAGGCGAGGCGCAGCTGGCGCAGGTCCGCCTCCACCGCCGACGCCATGTCCGGGTACTGCAGCTTGCACGCCAGCGCCGTGCCGTCATGCGCCGTGGCGCGATGCACCTGGCCCAGCGAGGCCGCGCGCGCCGCCTCGCGCTCGAAGCCGGCGAAGCGCTTCTGCCAGCCGTCACCGAGCTCGGCCGCCATGCGCCGGCGCAC
>JBFWXJ010000619.1:0-2594 GCA_050187535.1 Alphaproteobacteria bacterium
CCGGCGAGGTCGCCCGCCATCATCCGCCGTTGGGTCATCAGCCGGTAGAGCGGCCCCGTGACCAGGTCGCGATGCGGATCGGGAACGTCCAGATGGCGGAACAGGGGAACGATCCCATGGCGGCGGGCGAACTCGCCCGGGACCCGCTCGCTGCCGTAGATGCGGTAGGCGATCCCCCGCGCGCCCGCGCATTCTGTCAACGACGAGGCGAAGGCATGGGCGTGCCCGGTGCGGTGGTCGATCCCGGGCTCGAGGATCGCGAGGGAGCGCATGACGCTAGCGACGCGGGACCGGGGGCGCCGCGAACGAAGCGAGGACCGCGTCGAGATAGGGACCGGGGCCGACCGACCGCAGCCAGTGGGCGGCGCAGCGCAGGGCGACCGGGGCGAGCGTCGGGAGCAGGCGGACGGCCTCGGCGGTGGCCGCGGCGACGGCGTCGGGGCTGAGCTTCTCGAAGACGACGCCCGCCGCCTCGCCGGCCGCGATGCGCTCGGCCATCCACGTCCCGGCCGGCACCACGGTGACGCAGCCCGCCCCCGCCGCGTCGACGAAGATGCCCGAGACCCGTGCGCGGTAGAACCTTGGGTCGTAGGGCACGACCATGACGGCGGTGCTGCGCAAGGCCAGGACGTAGACGTCCTCGGGCAGCGGGCCCGGATGGATGTTGGCCCGCGCCAGCGCCCCCGAGGCTGGCAGGTCGCGCCGGCGGTCGAAGTCGCTGCGTGCCTGCACCAGCAGCCAGGCGCCGGGCACCGCGGCAGCAATGGCTGCGGCGATCGCCGGCACCAGCTCGCTGTTGCCCTTGTCGATGCGCGGCATGCCGAGCAGGGCGACGGTGGTGCGGCCCTCGGCGTCGCTGCGCCGGTCGGCCGGGATATCGCAGGCATAGAGCCCGATCGGGTTGGCGACGGGCACCGCGGTCACCGGCAGGTCGGTCGAGCGCCCGAGCGCGTCGGCCAGTGTGTCCGTGGTGGCGGTCAGCCGCACCAGCCGCTCCCCCAACACGTTGAGAAGCGCCACCCCCGCCGCGCGCCAGGCCATGGCCTCGAAGGTGAGCCCCGGCGGCCGTCCGAGGAAGATGTCGGCCGCCTCGTGGATGGTGGCCGCGACGCGTGGCCGCGTAGCCGGGGCGAGCGAGGCCAGCCACTCCGCGACGGCGATCATGGCGGCCGGCGTAGCGGTCGGCAGCAGCACGAGATCGTCGGCCGCGACGGCGGGTGCCGCGGGGCTGTGCAGGTCCTCGACCATCTGGCGGAGGTCGTCGATGAGGCGCAGCAGCGGCCCGGCTACCAGGGTCCCGTTCACCGGCCCGGGGGCGTTCCGCCGGCGCGGCGAGGGACGGAAGAGCGGCGTCACGTCCCAACGCCGCGCGAAGTCGGCCGGCACCTGGGTCCCGCCATGGAGCCGGGTCTCCAGCCCGCGCGCCGCTGCGGCGGCGGGAAGGGCGGCGGCGAACGCGTGGGGATGCCCGACGACCCTGTCCAGCACCGGATCGAGGACGACGAGGCGGGGCATCGGTCGGGCGGCGTGCGAGCGGGGCTCGGGGCGAGGGGCTCTGGCGAGGGCCGGCTCAGGCGAGGCCGTCTGTGCCGACCCCGCAGACGATCGCCGCGACGCGCTCGTCCCGCGCCGGGCGGTACGCTGCGGTCATCAAGGCGGCGACCGCCGCCGCCCCGGCCAGCTCGGCCGCGACATTGTGCTCGAACCACAGCCAGCGCGCGGCCTCGCGCATCGCGGCGTCGTCGACGAGGACGATATCGTCCACATGTCGCTGCACCAGCGCGAAGGTATCGGGATGGCTCGCCCGTGGCGCCAGGGTCACCGCGGCGGTGTCGATACGGGGCAGGGTGACGACGCGTCCGGCAAGGCGGCTCTCGTAGAGGGTGGCGGCTCCCACCGGCTCGATGCCGACGATGCGGATGCCGGGCTTCACCGCCTTGGCCGCGGTCGCCGCGCCGGCGATGAGGCCGCCGCCGCCGATCGCGACCAGCAGCGTGTCCGCGTCCGGCAGCTGTTCCAGCAGCTCCAGGCCGAGCGTGCCCTGGCCGGCCATGACGCGGGGGTCGGCGAAGGGGTGGATGTAGGTCCCGCCCTTCGCCGCCACATGGGCGAGTGCCGCGGCGTTGCTGTCGTCCCAGACCTCGCCCACGAGGACGGGCTCGGCACCCCAGGCGCGCAGCTTGTCGACCTTGGCGGGCGCGACGGTGGTTGGCAGGAAGATGGTCGCCGGCACGCCCGCGACATGGCCGGCATAGGCGACCGCCAGCCCGTGATTGCCGCCCGACGCCGTCACCAATCCCCGCGCGGCATCCGCGGCCGCCAGGGACCGCAGCGCATTGATCGCGCCCCGCGGCTTGAACGAGCCCGTGACCTGCAGGCATTCGAGCTTGAGCGCGACGCGGCCCGGCAGCGGCGCGCGGGCAGGGGCCGCCTCGATCACGGGCGTGGGGCGGACGAGACCCGCGATGCGCGCGCGGGCGGCTTCTATGTCGGCGAGGGTAATGGGCACGGTGACGCGAATCCGAGGGATGATTGCACGCCAGATCGTATAGCCGGGCGGCCGCGTGTGGCTACCGCCCGACGAGATACTCCTC
>JBFWXJ010000620.1:0-2589 GCA_050187535.1 Alphaproteobacteria bacterium
TCGTCGCCAGGGTAACGGCGGTCGCGCGGCGAGGTATCCGGCGCCACCAGCGCGATGCCGGCCGCCGCCGCGTGCTCCAGCGCCCCCGCCTTGATGACGAAGGTCTCCTCGGTGCAGGTGAGGCCGGCGAGATAAAGGACGACCGGCACCCGCCCCGCTTCGGCCTGCGGCGGCAGGTAGAGGGCGAAACGCATCTCGCCCCCCGTCTGCGCCGAGGGGTGGGCGTAGTAGCCGAGCCAGCCGCCGAAGCAGCGATGCCGGCTGCGGGTGACGACGGCCATCAGAACTCCACCACCGAGCGGATCGACTTGCCCTCGTGCATCAGGTCGAAGCCCTCGTTGATGCGCTCGAGCGGCAGCTTGTGGGTGATGAGGTCGTCGATGTTGACGCGCCCGTCCATGTACCAGTCGACGATCTTCGGCACGTCGGTGCGGCCCCGCGCGCCGCCGAAGGCGGTGCCCTTCCACACGCGGCCGGTGACGAGCTGGAACGGCCGGGTCGCGATCTCCTCGCCGGCGGCCGCGACACCGATGATGATGCTCTGGCCCCAGCCCTTGTGGGCGCATTCCAGCGCCTGGCGCATGACCTTCACGTTACCGGTGCAGTCGAAGCTGTAGTCGGCGCCACCCTTGGTCAGCTCGACGAGGTGGCCCACGATGTCGCCCTTGACCTCGGCCGGGTTGACGAAGTCGGTCATGCCGAACTTGGTCGCGAGCTCGCGCTTGGACGGGTTGACGTCGACGCCGACGATCTGGGCCGCACCCACCATGCGGGCACCCTGGATGACGTTGAGGCCGATGCCGCCCAGGCCGAACACGACCACGCGCGCGCCGGTCTCGACCTTGGCCGTCCAGATGACGGCGCCGATGCCTGTCGTGACGCCGCAGCCGATGTAGCAGACCTTGTCGAAGGGCGCGTCGGAGCGGATCTTCGCCAGCGCGATCTCCGGCACGACGATGTGGTTCGAGAAGGTCGACGTGCCCATGTAGTGGTAGAGCGGCTTGCCCTTCATGCTGAAGCGGCTGGTGCCGTCGGGCATGACGCCGCGCCCCTGCGTCAGGCGGATCTTCTGGCAGAGATTGGTCTTGCGCGAGAGGCAGTACTCGCACTCTCGGCATTCCGGCGTGTAGAGCGGGATCACGTGGTCGCCCGGCGCCAACGTGGTCACGCCGGGGCCGACCTCCTGCACCACGCCCGCGCCCTCATGCCCCAGGATGGAGGGGAACAGCCCCTCGGAATCGGCACCCGACAGCGTGTAGTAGTCGGTGTGGCAAATGCCGGTCGCCTTGACTTCGACCAGCACCTCGCCGGCGCGCGGCCCCTCCAGGTCGACCTCGACGATCTCCAGCGGCTTCTTGGCCTCGAAGGCGACGGCGGCGCGGGTCTTCATCCCTAATCTCCGGCTCGGGTAGCGGCGGCCCGGGAGACTGCTGCAAGGCTTTCCCCGACGCAACCTTCAGCTGATCGCGTCCTTGAGCTTGAGCCAGGCGGAGCCGGCGGCGACGTAGAACGGCCGCAGCGTATGGAAGGGGATCGGGCGCAGCGGAGCGACGGGCAGCGGCAGCTCGGACAGCGGCCGCCCGGCCAGCGCGTCGGCCAGCGGCGCGCCCATCGCCGAGCAGAGGGCGACACCCTTGCCGTTGCAGCCGATGGCGGCGAGCACGCCCGGCGCCAGTTCGAAGACGCGCGGCAGGCGGTCGGGCGTGATCGCGACCTGCCCGCCCCACGCGAACTGGACGGGCTGCCCCGCGAGATCGGGATAGAGACGGCGCAGCATGCGGCGCTGCAGGCCGAACGAGCCCATGCCGCGCGGCCCGCCGAGGCGCCCCTTGCCGCCGATCACCAGCCGGCCGTCACGGTCGCGCCGGAAGTAGCGCAGCACCTCGCGCGTGTCGGAGACGGGCTGGCCGCCGGGGATGACGCGCATCCGGGCATCCGCCCCCAGCGGCGTGGTCGCGATCTGGAAACTCCACACCGGCAGGATCGCGCGGCGCAGGCCGGGCCACAGGTCATCGGTCAGCGCGTTGGTCGCGAGCAGCACGCGCGGCGCGACGACGGAGCCGCCGGGGGTCGAGAGGCGCCAGCGCTCGCCGACGCGCGCGATCCCGACGACGCGCGAGTGCCCATGGACGACGGCGCCCGCCGCCATCGCCGCGCGCGCCAGGCCGCGGGCGTAGGAGAGCGGCTGCACGCTGCCGCCGCCCTGGTGGATCCACCCGCCGATGTAGTCGCGGGTCCCGGTCAGCGCGATCGTCTCGTCGCGGTCGAGGGCGCGGGCGCCATAGCCGCGGCGGCGCCACTCCGCCGCCCGCCTGCGAGAGGTTTCCAGTGCGGAGGGCTTGTCGGCCGGCTGGATCCAGCCGGTCCGCACCGCGTCGCAGGCGATGGCGTGGCGATCGATCAGCGCGAAGGCGGCATCGGCGGTCGTGAGGCCGAACTCGTAGACCCGGCGGCCGAGATCGACGCCGAAGGCGGCTTCCAGCTCGTCGGGGAAATGGCGGATGCCGGGTATGACCTGGCCGCCGTTGCGCCCCGACGCGCCGGCACCGGGCTCGGCGGCTTCCAGCACGCGCACGCGCAGGCCGCCGG
>JBFWXJ010000621.1:0-2552 GCA_050187535.1 Alphaproteobacteria bacterium
AGCGGGTCGACCTGGACGTCTGGCGCCTCGCGAGCGCCGACGGCCGCACCGCCGAGATCCGCCACCGGCCGCGCCTGGCCTGCATCGACTTCGACCTGCTGCGGGCAGCGGCGATCGCCGGCCTGGGGGTCGCGATGATCCCGCAGCATGCCTGCATCGCCGCCCTGCGCGCCGGCACGCTCGTCCCCGTGCTGGCGGACTGGCACGGCGGGATCGACACGGTGCATCTCGTGTTCACCCACCGCCGCGGCCTGCTGCCGGCCGTCCGGGCGCTGATCGACCACCTGGCGAGGGAACTGCCGCCGGCGATCCGGCGCGCCGGGATCGCCGGCATGGACGAAGACGCCTGAGACCACGGGCCGGCATGGCGCTCCCAACTGCCACGGAGACAGTCTTCGATATATCTTGACATTCGATATATCGAACAATATCTCATGGTCGCGGCGCGATCGACGCGCCGCCTGACCAGAAGGAACACAGCGAAATGTCACACCACCACGGTCCTCACGGCCCCGGTCGCCATCGCGGCCGCCGCGAGATGCGCGGGGCGGAGCGCCCGTTCGGGCGGCACGGCCATCGCCACGGGGGCGGCCGCGGACGCCCGTTCGAGCAGGGCGAGCTGCGGTTCGTGCTGCTGCAGATGATCGCCGAGGCGCCGCGCCACGGCTACGAGCTGATCAAGGCGATCGAGGAGAAGTTCGGCGGCGCCTACGCGCCGAGCCCGGGCGTCGTCTATCCGACCCTGACCATGCTCGAGGAGATGGGCTACGCGACCCTGGCCGCGGCCGAGGGCGGCAAGAAGCTCTATGCCGCGACGCCGGAAGGCATCGCCCATCTCGAGGCGAATCGCGCGACGGTCGATGCGGTCCAGGCGCGCATGCAGGCCGCCCGCGGCGGCATCGGCGCGCCGCCGATCATCCGCGCGATGGAGAACCTGAAGCTCGCGCTGCGCCTCAGGCTCTCCGGCGAGGCGATCGACGAGGAGCGCATCCGCAAGATCGCCGCCGCGATCGACGCCGCGGCGGTCGAGATCGAGCGGAGCTGAGGCCGGCGACCGCGCGGGATCGCGCGGGCGCCTCGACCTGCCGGCGGCGCGCGGCGGGTCACTGCGTGCGGTTGCACTTGATGCTCCGGCGGCTGCCGCCGATCGACAATTGCGATCCCCAGGGAACGTCGTACGCCCAGCAACTGGGCTTGTTGTTGAAGGTCTGCGCCCGGGCGCGGACCTTCATCGTGGTGAAGCCGCTGCAGGTGCCGTCGCTCCTGGTGATGATGACCTGCTGGAGGACCCCGAGTTGCCGCGTCGTGCAGGACGTGGCCTCCTGGGCGTCGTTCTGGGCGTAGATCGAAATGGTTAGCGGGACGTCCGTGGTTGCGTTCTCGATGACCAGGATCTGCGCGCTCGCCAGGGCCGGGGCGAGGAGGCCGGCAACGAGCGTCATGGCGGCAATGAGCCGGTGGCGCATGGCATCGTCCTGTTTCAAGGGCGTCGGCGCCCGCGGCCGACCCGTCGACCGCCGCCCGCCTGCACCGCAGCGGGTGCATCCCGCGCGAGGTTATCCGCGGGCGGCGCGCATGGCACGCCCGAAAGATCCTCGGTGATCGACCGCCGCGGGCACCGCACGCTCAGGCACCGCGCGACGATGGCAGCCCGGGATGCCGCTGCAGACGGCGGCGCAGATTCGTAGTATCCCGCTCCGCCCGTCCAGGAGCGTCCGCATGGTTCCTCGCACGATCGCTGCCGCTGCATTGGTTCTCGCGGCGGCCTCCACCGCCGAGGCGGGCTCCCTGTCGGTCAAGAACTGCTCGTCGCTGTCGATCAACGTGACGGTGCTGCGGCCGGACTCCGGCGAGTCCGCCGGCGAGAAGCATCTCATTCCCGGCGGCACGGGCACGCTCTATTGCCCGGCGGCGGCCTGCCCGCTGCAGGTCGTCTACTACGCGACGACCCCCAGGACCGGCAGCTTTCCCGGTCCGTACGGCTCGGACCGCTGCACCCGCGGCCTCCAGGACATCCCGGTCGGCGACCTGCCGGCGGCCGGCAACTGCGGCTGCTGAACCTCGCGCCGGAGCGCCCTGGCGTGGCGCTGGCCGACCGTGACCGGGCGGTCGCCGGCCCGGCCGGTCGCCGCCGTCCCGCTCAGGCCATCCCGACGCGCCGCGCCGCGTCGCGGAACAGCGCCGCGCCGGCCGGATCGAACCGGAACGCGGTGAGGAAATCGCCGACCCGATAGCCGGGCACGCGCCGGCGGATCGCATCGACATGGGCGCGCGCCTCGTCCAGCCGGCCGGAGAGCGTCAGGGTCAGCGCGGCGATGCCGAGGATGTGGACGTGGGCGTTCGGCCTTCCGGCCGCGCGCAGGCCCCACTCCGCCGCTTCCTCGAACCGGCCGAGCCGGGTCAGCGCCATCGCGCGCGCGCCGAACATGCCGAAGAGCAGCGGATCGAACGGGCTGAGGTGGCGGGAATGGTCAGCGGCGGTGACCGCCGCCTGTGCATCGCCGGCCTGGGAGTGGACGAAGGCGAGCGTGTAGTGCCCGAGGGCGAAGTTC
>JBFWXJ010000622.1:0-2521 GCA_050187535.1 Alphaproteobacteria bacterium
ACCGCAACGTGGTCCTCGGCGGAAACATCCGCGAGACGGCCGCAGGCCTGACCGGCGTCGAGGGCCTGACGGGAGATGACGTCGGTGCCTTCATTGGCGAGACGGCCGCGGGCGTGGGCGCAGTCACCGAGGCGGTGGCTGCGGGGCTCGGTGTCCTGGGCGGCGCCGCGGAGGCCGGCGGGGAAGGCGAGGGCGCCGGGTTCGCGCGGCAGATCGCCACGGCGGCGGAGACACTCGGCCAGCTCGTCGAGGTCGTCGGGGACGCCGCCGCGACCGGGGAGTCCGGCGACAACACGATCTTCATGGCCGGCGGCGGGAACATCGCGATGACCGGCAGCGGCAACGACACGGTGCTCGCCGCGGGGGCCGGCAACGTGCTGGCGACCGGCGCGGGCAACGACGCCCTGTTTGCAATGGGGAACACCAACGTGCTGCTCGCGGGCAGCGGCAACGACGTGCTGGTGAGCGCCGGACGCAACGGCGTGCTCGCCGCGGGCGAGGGCGACGACATCGTGCTGAGCCTGGACCGCGGCGGCGTCGTGGTCGCCGGGGAAGGCAACGACTTCGTGCTGACACTCGGCGGCGCGTCCGCGGTCGCCTGTGGTGCGGGCGACGACATCGTCATTGCGGGCGGGACCGCGACCGCGGCCATGGGCGGCGAGGGCAGCGACTGGATCTGCAGCCTCGGGTGGGGCGTGTTCGACATCCTCGGATCGGATGCCGCGGCGACCATCGGGACGACGCTGTCGGGCGCCCTGGCCAATCTGGACGCGCTCTTCGAGGACGCGTCCAGTGTCGTGACCGGCCTGGTGAAGGCAGGCATCCAGGCCGCGGTCGGCGATGGCGAGGTCCAGTTCCTCCAGGGTGGCGAGGGCGACGACGTCCTGTACGCCGGGTTCGGCAGCAGCTTCCTGGAAGGCGGTGCCGGCGCCGACACGTTCGTCTACCACTTCGGCGACGGCGCCACGACGGTGGATCTGGCCGGCGGTGGCAATGACGTGATCCGCGTGCTGACGGGGCCCCAGTTCCCCGACGTGCACCTCAGCGCCGGAGACATCGTCGCATCGCGTGCCGAGGGTGACGCGTTCGTCGTGAGCTTCCTCCACGAAGGGAGCCGCTACGGCAGCATCACCATCGACGGGCTCGACCAGTCCGACGGCGGCCGCCTGCTCGTCCAGAGCGGCTCGGATTCGTTCCTGGAGTTCGACATCGGGGCCCTGTTCTCGTCGGCGGGTGATATCGCGCCGGTCATGCCGGAGGCATCCGGCGGCTTCGACCGTCTCGACCAGTTCAGCCAGTTGCTCGACAGCCACCACTTCTTCGAACCCGCGGCCGGAGGCGACCAGGACGTCTCGTCCCACGCGGTCGCGGCGGCGCTCTTCACCAACGCGAGCGAGCAGGCCCTGCAGCAGGATGTGCCGCAGCAGGCGGAGCAGGGCGGGCAGGGGCCCGGCTGAGCCCGGGCACTGCCGTGGGCGCCATCGAAACCTACAGATCATCACCCGGGTGTCGATATGCAGGAGGCGTGGCGCTCACGTCTGGCGACGTGTGCGGAGGCACAGCCCCGAAGATCGCCCTGGCAGGGTCCCGCCAGTGGTTCCGGGGGGATCACTTTCTGTCAGAGCGAAGAGGAACAAGAAGCATGGAACAAATCTATTCGGACGGCGTGGAAGAGGTTTCGATCACGTCTGGTGTCATCCGCATCGACCTGTATCAGTACGTTCTCGGCACGCGGGACAAGGATGGCCGCCCGCCCAAGGAGGTCAGCCACCGGCTGCTGCTCTCGCCCGAGGCCTTCGTGCAGACCTACAGTGCGCTCGAGCAGGTCGTGAAGCAGCTGGAAGAGAAGGGCCTGGTGCAACGCAAGGGCAAGGCAGTGGCGGCCTCGACGGCCGCGGCGCCGGCGCGCGCCGCCCAGCCGAAGGGCGAAGCCCGTAAGTCACCCAACTTCTGACCGCGGTGCATTCATCCCGCGAGACCGGCCCGCGAGCGGGTCGGTCTCGCGGGAGCTGACCGGTGACTGGTCACCGATTCTCGTCACGTCCCCCACGCCGGATCCGGGCGATCCGTTCCCTTCCTCGGGGAGCGCGACCGCCGGCTGCGGCGCACCCGGTCGAGTCCTGATTCCATGGATACCGCTCTGCAATGCCTTGCGCTCGTCGCGCGCCACCATGGCGCGGACATCGCCATCGATCGCATCAAGCGTGAACACGCGGTGCAGGAAGCCGAGGTCTCCGAACAGTTCCTGATCGAGGCGGCCGGAGGGGCGGGGCTGGAGGCGCGAAAGGCGTCGCTCGACTGGAATGCCCTCAGCGCGCTCGGCGACAGCCTCCCGGTCATTGCACGACTGAACAACGGCTTCTCGGTGCTGGTCGTGGGCATCCGGGAGGGCGAGCAGGGCCAGCATGTCATGGTGCTCGATCCGCTGTCGGAGCATGTCGAGCTGATCGCGGTGCCCCGGCACCGGTTCGAGGAGAGCTGGAGTGGCAGCGTCGTCTTCGTCCGCCGCGACCGGGCAGCT